>NZ_CP034245.1:2771874-3079860 GCF_003931875.1 Microbacterium sp. 10M-3C3
CCCGGCCACCGCCGCGTCGAACGCGTTGCCGCCGCGCTCGAGCACGCTCTGCGCCGTGCCGGTCGCGAGCCAGTGGGTCGAGGCGGCCATGCCGAACGAGCCGCTGAGGTCGGGCCGCGTCGTGAACGCGGGAGGCGAGGCCCAGGGGGAGGAGCTCATCGGGCCATTCTCCCCCGCCGCGTCACGTGACCGACACGAGCGTCCGCTGCCATCCGCTCGATCCGTTGGGGGCGATCGGCGCCGCTTCCTGGATCTGGACGTTGCCCGCCTTGTCCACCGCCCGCACGGTGATGTAGTGCGTGCCGGGCGTCGCCTGCCACGGCAGGGTCCACTGCACCCACGTGTCGTCGTTGACCGGATTCGACAGCGTCGCCTGCTGCCACTCGCCGTCGTCGATGCTCAGCTCGACGCGCGCGACGCCCACGCCCTGCGCCCACGCCATCCCCGCGATCGGCACGAGACCGGCCGGGACCGGCGATCCGATCTTCGGCGTATCCACGCGGCTGGACATCTTGATCGGCGCCTGGGCACTGTATCCGCGCGGGGTCCAGTACGCCTCGTCCTGCGCGAAGGTCGTGACCTTCAGCTCCGTCAGCCACTTCGTGGCCGAGACGTAGCCGTACAGACCCGGCACGACCATGCGCACGGGGAACCCGTGCTCGAGCGGCAGCGGCTCGCCGTTCATCGCCACGGCGAGGATCGCGTCGATCGACGGGTCGGTGAGGGCGCTGAGCGGGGTCGACGCGGTGTAGCCGTCGACGCTGCGCGAGAGCACCATGTCGGCGTCGGCGCCCGGGGCCGCCATCGCGAGCACGTCGCGCACCGGCACGCCGAGCCAGCGCGCGTTGCCGACGAGATCGCCGCCGATCTCGTTCGACACGCACGTGAGAGTGATGACGTACTCGTCCAGGCCCATGCCGATGAGGTCGTCGAACGACAGCTCGACGCGCTGTCCGACCATGCCGTCTACGACCAGGCGCCACGTCGTCGGGTCGATCTGCGGCACGGTGAGGGCCGTGTCGACGCGGTAGAAGTCCGCGTTCGACGTGAACAGCGGCGTGATACCCGGCACGTCGAGCTCGGCACCCGCGGGAACGGCCACCGTGGCGCGGGGTGCGGGCAGGCGCAGCGCGTCGCGGGCCGCGGCGATCGAGGCGGATGCGGCGTTCACGACGCGGGCGCCGACGCCCACGACGACCGCGGCCGCAGCGGTGATCGCGGAGAAGAGGAGGAACGATCGGCGGTCGACGCGCGCTCCGGTCGACGTCGCGTCGGCTCCGTCTCCGGATGCCGCGTCGGCCTCGGCGGGTTCCGCGGCGACAGCGGCGGCCGCCGACGTCCAGCGGCGCAGGCGCTCGCTCATCATGACGAGGAGCCCCACCCCCACGACCGTGCCGAGCACGGGCGGCAGCCACGACAGGAAGCCCGCGCCGGAGCGGGTGGCCACTGCCGCGGTCGCGGCGGCGCCGCCGAGCGCGAGGAGGATCGCCCCGAACGGCGGCCGCCGGTACTGCAGCAGGCCGGCGAGGGCCGCGCCGATCGCGGCGGCGATGCCGAGGCCCACGAGCAGCGCGACCTTGTCGAGCGACCCGAAGGCCGTGATCGCGAACTCCTTGAGCGGCCGTGGGACGACGTCGACGACGAACGAGCCGACCGCCAGGAGCGGGCTGGCGTCCCGGGCGAGGACGGCGGCGAAGGCCTCGCTCGCGGCCAGGAGCGCCGCCGCGGCGACGACTCCGACGAGGGCCGACCACGCCAGGGCGCGCGGCGCGCGGGGTGCGGACATCGAGAACTCCTCTGCTCATGGCAGCGGGGCCGCGGATGCCGGAAGCATCCGCGGCCCCGCTGAGATCCGGTGGCTGATTCCTATCAGTTGGCCGGCGGCATGAGAACGGTGTCGATGAGGTACACCGTCGCGTTGGCCGTCTGCACGCCACCGCAGATGACGTTGGCGTCGTTGACCTTGAGCGAGTCGCCGCTGCCGGAGACGGTCAGGTCCTGACCCTCGACGGTCGCGAGCGTGCCGACGACGTCCTCGGGCGAGAGCTGGCCCTGCACGACGTGGTACGTGAGGATCTTGGTCAGCAGCGCCGAGTCGGTCTTGAGGGTCTCGATGGTGGCGGGGTCGATCTTGCCGAACGCGTCGTCGACGGGAGCGAAGACCGTGAACTCGCCGCCGTTGAGCGTGTCGACGAGGTTGACCTGCGGGTTCAGCTGGCCGCTGACCGCCTGCACGAGCGTCTTCAGCAGCGGGTTGTTCGAGGCGGCCGTGGCCACGGGGTCCTGCGACATGCCCTCGACCGAACCGGCGCCCGACGGCACCTGCGCGGCGTAGTCGGCGCAGCCGGGGCCGACGAGGTTGGCGGCCGGGTCCATCATGTCGCTCGACGCGGACGCCGACGGCGTGGACATGGGCGCCGAGCTCTCCTCGGTCGTCCCACCCGACGATGCGCTGCCACCCGAACATGCGGCGAGCGCGAAGGTCGACGCGAGGACCAGGCCGAGGGCCGCGGTCAGGTGCTTCTTCTTCGTGAGCATGACTTCCTCCGAATCCGTGAGCCGATGCGGCTCGATGTGCTGTGCCGCCGGATGGCGGTTGGCCGGTCGCCCGGCCGCACACTCTGTTCGGGGTCGCCCGCGAATCGGATGGGAGGAGTTTTCGCGGCCTCAGTCCGCGTGGTCGGGATGGCCGTCCGAGACGGCGTCGCCGGTGACCTCGTGCTCGCGCTCGATGTCCCGGATGGCGTCGGTCTTCAGGTCGTCGGCGGGGTTGCCGTCGTCGGGCGAGACAGGGGGGATCGGGGTGCTCATGGTTTCTCCTTCCGAGGGGGACAGGCTAGATCCCGGGCGCCGGCGCGCCGCGGGGGTTGCGCCCGCTCACGTGGGGCGGCTCGCGGTCGCGGGGAACTCCGCGACGGGCACGATCTCGACGTCGTGGAGCTTCCAGTTCAGACGCCGGGCGCCCGCGCGGGCCCGCGCGAGGGTGCGCAGCGACGGCGTCCGGCCGCGTCGGGGCCGCACGAAGGCCTCGACGTGCAGGAACATGCCGTGGTCGCGCGTGCGCGTGCGCACCTCCTCGACCCACCGCAGCTGCGAGAGGTAGTCGTGCAGGCGCGCCACGTCGGGGTGCGTCTCCTCGTCGTCGAAGGTGGTCGCGCGCGTGTCCATGAGGTCGGTGATCGCGGCGCGGGTGTTCTTCACGCCGTCCCACACGATGCTCCCGGCGATGAAGATCGCCGCCGCCGCATCCATCCACCACAGCCCGATCCCGATGCCGAGCACGCCGACGATCGAGCCGACCGCGGTCTGCCAGTCGGCCTTGTTCATGTCGGCGTCGGCGTACAGCACCTTGTCGTGCAGCTCGCGGGCGAGCTTCATCTTCACGCGGCCGAACCAGATGGGCAGCGGGATCGTGAGCGCCATCACGGCGATCATGAGCCAGCCGAGCCACACGCTCTCGCCGAACAGCACGACCGACCCGATCGGCGGCCGCTGGCCGCGGAGGAGGGTCGAGAGCGACTCCACGACGAGGAACGCGCCCATCGCGAACAGGGCGACACCGGCCACGAGGTGCCCGACGCCGACCGAGCGGGAGAAGCCGTACGGGTAGCGCGGGGTGGCCGGGCGCCGCATGACGCGCACCGACACGAGGAACGCCAGCGGCGGGGCGAGCGAGAGGAGGTCTTCGATCCATGCCGCACGCATCGCCTGCGAATTGCCGACCACGAGGCCGACGAGCGTGATCGTCACGACGAGGAAGACGATCGTCGCCCACTCGAGGCGGATCGCGCGGCGCAGCGTCGCCTGCAGCTCGGGCGGCAGCTGCGTGAGGGCGTCGGTGCTCATGATCCGCCGTTCTCCCGCAGGTAGGTCTCGAGGTCGACGAGCAGACGGTTCTCCCCCATGCGGGTGAGGACGACGTGCTTCTCGGTGACGTCGTCGTCCGTCCGCGTCTCGCGGTACACCGCGGAGACCGCCGCCTTGTCGGTCCACGGCGTGTCGTCGGTGAAGCCGCCGATGGCGACGTCGATGCGCCCGCTGTCGAGGGCGTCTGCGAGCACCCCTTCACTCCCCTCGACCCAGGTCACCTCCGCGCCCGCCGCCTCGGCGAAGCCCTCGAGGAGCGTCACCTCGCTGCCCCGCGGAGATGTCCCGCTCGTGTCGACCCACGGCGGATTGTGGGTCACCCCCACGCGCAACTCGCCGCCGTCGATGCGCTCGGTGGTGCCCTCGGTGTCGCGCGGCAGTCCGCACGCGGCGAGCGCGACCAGGAGCGCCGCCGCCATCGGGATCGCGACGAGCCGTCGGGTCACGCCGTCACTCCTCGCCCTCACGCACGGGCCCCGGCTCCATGAACCACTCGACCATGGAGCGGGCGCGCCCGTCGGCGGCGAGCTCGACGACCCACAGGTTCGCGTAGTCGCGTCCGCTCGTGTAGTGCGTGCGGCCCTCGATGACCCCGACGTCGCCGGTCATCGCGATCGGTCGGCCGTCGAAGGTCCACTCGCCCGGCTCGTCGCGGTGCGCGAGCCATTCCCGCACGATCGCGTCCTGCCCGATCCACGGGTGCGGGTCGTACGGACCGCCCGCGTACGTCCCGTCGTCGGTGAAGAGCGCGCGGATGTCGTCGGGCTCGTTCGACGCCCACGCCCGGAGGTAGGCGTCGAGCCACTGCTGGAGTCGTTCCATGATCCACCCCTACCGAGGAGGCGCGGCGCGGTCAACGGGGTGGCGCCGCGTACACTCGGGCGGTGCCGATCATCCCCGCCGCCGAGGTCGAGGTCACCGCGGAGCTCGTCCGCGGCCTCCTCTCGGCCCAGGCCCCCGCGCTCCTGGGCGGCCGCGAACGGATGCGGCGGGCCGCCGCCGGCTGGGACAGCGAGATGTGGCGCCTGGGCGACGACCTCGTCGTGCGCCTGCCGCGACGCGCGGCGGCGGCACCGCTGATCCGGCACGAGCAGCAGGCGCTTCCCGCGATCGCGCAGCGCCTCGCGGCGACGGGCGTCGCCGTGCCGGCACCCGTCTTCGCGGGCACGCCCTCCGAGCAGTTCCCGTGGCCCTGGTCGGTCGCGCCGTGGTTCGAGGGCGACGCGGTCACCGGCACCCCGCGGTCCGCGCGCACGGCGTGGGCCGCGACGCTCGCGCGCGCGCTCGTCGCGCTGCACGCGGATGCGCCGCCCACCGCGCCGCGGAACCCGGTGCGGGGCGTGCCCCTGGCCGAGCGCGACGAGGGCGTCCGCGCGCGGATGTCCGCCGCATCCGCCGACCTGCGCGCCGTAGCCGTGCGGCGGTGGGAGGCGGCCCTGGCGGCGCCGCCGTGGACCTCGGCGCCCGTGTGGATCCACGGCGACCTGCACCCCGGGAACCTCGTCGCCCGAGACGGCGCGCTGCGCGCGATCGTCGACTTCGGCGACGTCACCTCCGGCGACCCCGCGTACGACCTCGCCGTCGGGTGGCTCGCGTTCGATCGCGCCGGGCGCGAGCGCTTCGCCGCCGCGACCGGCGAGCGCTACGACGCCGCGACGTGGACCCGCGCCGCGGGGTGGGCGGCGGCGATCGCGCTGCTGCTCCTCGCTCACGGCGACGAGGATCCCGCCTTCGCCGCCGAGGGGCGCACGGCGCTGCGCGAGCTCGCCTGAGCCGCCGCGCCTGAGCCGCCGCGCGGAGCGTACCGGCTCCGGCCGCAGCGCGGACAGGGGCATCGGGGCGGGCACGCCCGCGCGGCATGTTTGCGGGATGCCCGCCGCCGTCTCCGCCGCCGTCGGCGCGGCGCTGCGCGGGGTGTTCGCGGCGATCCTCCTCGTCCGGCGCCCCCGCCCCATCCACGCGCACGGCGTCGTGCTGGAGGGGATGCTGGTCCCCTCCCCCCGCGTGAGCTCGAGTGGCATCGCGTGGTTCGACGACGCCGCCGCGCCGATCCGCGTCGTCGCCCGGCTGTCGCGCTCGGTCGGGCTGCCGGCAGCGCTCCCCGACGTGTGGGGGCTCGCCGTCCGCGGCGACGCCGAAGGGCACGCTGCGGACCTCGAGCTCGCGACCACCGGCATCGGCGTCCCCGGCCGCTTCGCGCTCGTGCCGCGCCGGTCGCCCGGCGGCGCGGCGTACACGGCGCTCCTGCCGTCGCGAGGCGACGCCGGACCGCTGCTCCTCGCCGCCCTCGCCGATCGGGCGACGCCGCTGCCGAGCCGGCTCGCCGACCTGCGCGCGGCCCTCGCGGATGCGCCGTGGCGGCTCCGGGTGTGCGTGGCCCGGCCGGTCGGGCGATGGCATCCGGTGGGCGAGCTCGTCCTCTCTGCCGCCGCCGACCAGGACGATCGGGCGCTCCGCTTCGACGCGGTGGAGAACGCACCGCCGGGGATCGGCGCGTACGGATGGGTGCGCCGCATCCGCCAGCCGTCGTACCGGCGCGCGCGGCGGACGTGATCCCGGCCCCCTTTGGATGCGAAGTCCACGCTTCTCGGGCAGGATGAGCGGAGGACTGACCGGAGGGGCCGCATGACGACGCAGCAGGACGCGCCCGACGCGACCGAGGAGCTCGCCGGCTGGCTGCGCGACGGCGCCGATGCGCGGGCCGCGGCCGACGACCCCGTCCGCCGCGCACGCCGGCGCCGCTCGCGGCTCATCGCGGGCGTCGTCGTCCTCGCGCTGCTCGTGCTGTCCGTCGGCGGAGCCGGCGGATACGCCGTGTGGGCGCTCAACGCACCGCTTCCGGAGCCGGTCGTCTCTCTCCAGACCCCGCAGCCGCCCCGCACGCCGGTCGCCGCCGTCCCGATGCCCGGCGACGGCGCCGCCGTCGTGGCCGTCGCGGGGGCCGACGCGTATCTCGGACCCGACGCATCCGCGGCGTGGCTGCGGTCGGGTGACGACTCCCCGCGGCCGATCGCGAGCCTGACCAAGCTCATCACCACGCTCGTGATCCTCGACGCGCACCCGCTCCCGGGCCCCGACGACCCCGGGCCGACCCTGACGTTCGACAAGGCCGATCACGACCTCTATGACGCGTACTACGTGCTGGGCGCGACCGTCGCGCCCATGCCGACGGGCACCCGCATGTCGCTGCGCGACGCGCTCGCCACGATGCTGCTGCCCTCCGCCAGCAACTACGCCGACGCGACGGCGTCGTGGGCGTTCGGCTCGACGGGGGCCTTCGCCGGCGCCGCGCGCCGCTGGCTCGACGCGCACGGCCTCGCGAGCACGCGCATCGTCGAGCCCACCGGCATCGACCGCCGCAACACCAGCACGCCGGGCGACCTGCTCGCCCTGGCGAAGATCGCCGCCGCCGACCCGGTCGTGGCGGGGCTGGCGGGACGCAGCTCGATGCGGGTGCCCGGCGCGGGCGACCTCTACAACACCAATGGGCTGCTGGGCGTCGACGGCATCACCGGCCTGAAGACCGGGAATCTCGGCGAGGGCACGTTCAACCTCGTCTACACCGCCACCGCCGACGTGGGCTCCGGGACGCCGCTCGCCGTGACGGGCGTCATGCTCGGCGGTCCGAGCCGAGACGCGGTCGAGCGGGCCACGCGTGAGGTGCTCGCGGGCCTCCGCGCCGGCTTCCACCGGGTGCCGCTCGCACAGCCCGGCGACCGGATCGGGTCGGTCACGGCACGGTGGGGCGCCGAGGCCGACATCGTCATCGGCGCATCCGCCGACGTCCTCACGTGGTCGGACACGGCGATCGCGGTGACGCTCGACACGCGGAAGCCCACGACCTATGCCGACGGCGAGGAGATCGGCGCGATCTCATGGACCGCCGGGCCAGACGCGGCGAGGGCGCCCGTCGTGATCGCCGGCGGCATCGAACCGCCGGACGCGTGGTGGCGCCTCACGCACCCCGACCTGCTCGGCGGGGACTGACGCCGGTGGCCGCCGCCCCCGACCTCACCGCCGCGCTCCCCGGCTATCGCGCCCGGCGCGGCCGCATCGACGTCGTGGAACTCCCGCCCGCGCGGTACCTCATGGTGGACGGGCAGGGTGACCCCAACACCGCGGCGCGCTATGCCGACGCGCTCGCGACGCTGTACCCGGTCGCCTACCGGCTGAAGTTCTTCAGCAAGCGGGAGCTCGGACGCGACCATCGCGTGCTGCCGCTGGAAGCCCTGTGGTGGGCGGACGACCTGGCCTCGTTCACCACCGCGCGCGACAAGGACCGGTGGCGGTGGACGGCGATGATCCGCACGCCGGACTGGATCACTCGCGAGGACGTCGACACGGTCGTCGCCGCCGTCGCGGCCGCCGGCGCGCCGTCGCTCCTGTCCGACCTGCGCTGGGACACGCTCGAGGAGGGGCTCGTCGCGCAGACCCTCCACGTCGGCCCGTACGACGCGGAGGCGCCGGCGCTCGCGCGCCTGCACGACGAGGTCCTCCCCGCGCAGGGGCTCCGCCCGACCGGCCACCACCACGAGATCTACCTCACCGACGCCCGCCGCACCGCGCCGGAGCGGCTGCGCACGATCCTCCGGCAGCCGGTCGCGCGCGTCTGAGCGACCGGCGGCCAGGCGATCCTGCGAGGATGGCCGGATGGAGTCGTGGCAGCTGCACGAGTGGTTCGCCGAGTACCTCGACGCGTACAACCGGCACGATCCCGAGGCGCTGCGGGCGTTCGTCGACCCCCACGTGCGACGCGCGCACCTGCCGGGCGGGGTCGACGCGTTCCTCTCGGATGCGGCGGACCTGTGGCACGCGTTCCCGGATTGGCGGTGGCGCAGCATCCAGGTGATCGCCGAGGACGACCGCATCGCGGCGCACGTGCGCGGCAGCGGCACACACACCGGGGTGTACGCCGGCATCGAGCCGACGCGGCGGCGGGTGAACGTGGCGGAATTCGTGATGTACCGCATCGTCAACGGGCGCATCGGCGCCGCCACCGGCTCCGGCGACGCCGAGCTGCGCGCGCAGCTGCTCTAGTGCGCGCGGCGCGCCCATGCCGGCGCACGTTCGGGGCGGGGTCCGATCCCGATGACCGCCGCGGGGAGCGCCGACAGCGCCGGCACCGCGCGCAGCAGCCGGACGACGAGCGCGGGCGCCTGCAGGTCGTGCGCGAGCGCCGGCATGATCACGAACCGGTGGAGGAGCCGTTGGACGCTCTGGATGACGACCGTCGGCAGCATGCGCCGCCGCTGCACGCGGGCGAGGACGCGAGCCCCCTCGCGCGTCCGCATCCCGCCCTCGCGCAGCGGCGCGGCGAGGATGCGCGCGGCGGCCACGGCGTCCTGCACCGCGAGGTTGATGCCGACGCCGCCGACGGGCGACATCGCGTGGGCGGCGTCGCCGATGCACAGCACGCCGTTCGCGTACCAGCGGCGGAGGCGGTCGAGCCGCACATCGAGATGCTTGACGTCGACCATCGACGCGACCGAGCCGGCATCGCCCGCGAGCTCGGGGAACAGGTCCGCCGCGTCGGCGCGGAACGCCTCGATGCCGCGGGCGCGCACCTGCGCGTCGGTGCCCTCGGGTCCGAGACCCGCGACCTGCACGTACCCCTCCCGCGGGATCCCGATCGCGACGTGACCGCCCTTCAGGCGCGGCAGGAGGTTCTCCTCGAGGTGCAGGTCGGACGTGATGCGGTACCACCACACGTCGAACCCGACCGGGAACTCCCGCTTCGGGAAGCCGACGCTCTGCCGCACGCGCGACCAGCGGCCGTCGCACGCCACGACGAGATCCGCCTCGAGCGCCCCGGGGCCGTCCGGGCCGACGTACCGCACGCCCGTCGCCCGGCCGTTCGCCCGCGTGACCGCCGTCACCTCGTGGCGCCGCAGCAGCGTGAACGTCGGCTCGGCGGCCGCCGCATCCGCCAGCAGGTCGAGCAGATCCCACTGCGGCACCATCGCGATGTAGGGGTGGCGCACCGGCAGGCGGCCGAAATCCGCGAGGACGGGCGTCGTCGCCGCCGCCGGGAAGGCGCACGCGGCGGATCGTGGAATGCCGGATCGCGTCGAAGCGCTCGAACAGGCCGAGATCGTCGAGGAGGGCGAGGGTCGTCGGATGCACCGTGTCGCCGCGGAAGTCGCGGAGGAAGTCGGCGTGCTTCTCGAGCACCGTCACCGCGACGCCCGCCCGGGCGAGGAGGAGGCCGAGCACCAGCCCCGCGGGGCCGCCGCCGACGATCGCGCACGTCGTGCGCCGGCTGGCTGACCCGTCCGCGCTCATGCCGCCATCATGGCGTGCGTGCGGACTGGGCGTCGAGCACCTCAGAGAGTCACGAACAACTGCGCGCGCAGCACGTCCGCTCGCCGCCACGAGTTCGCCGTGCACCCCCGGCCGCATGAGGCACGCGGCCGCTCCTCCGGCGATGTCGGTGGCCCCTCGTAGTGTGAGGGTTGTCAGCGAGAGAAGTGCCCACTCTCCCGAGGTTCGGATGGTGGTGCGCGCGTGTCTTTCGTGAACGATGAACACGGCCGGATGCGGCACGAGATCGACGCCGCTGTCGCCGAGCCCTCCGTGCACATCGACCGGCGAACCCGGCTGAACGCGCTTTCCGCGACGCGCGACCCGATGTCGGTGGCCCCTCGTATGGTGGGGGTTGTCAGCGAGAGAAGTGCCCACTCTCCCGAGGTTCGGATGGTGGTGCACGCGTGTCTTTCGTGAACGATGAACACGGCCGGATGCGACACGAGGTCGACGCCGCGGTCGCGGAGCGTGTGGTGCTCGCCGGTGCGCAGGCACGCCTGATCCGGCACCACGCCCGGCTCGCGGAGCTCGCGTACGCGGAGACCGCGCAGGTTGTGTCACGCTCGTCGCGGGAACGCGACATGCCGATGCGGTCGGTGGCCGCGGAACTCGGTGCCGCGGCGCATCAGCACGACATGACCGTGCAGAAGGAACTCTCCGACGCGTTCGACCTGGTAAGCCGCTTCGGGGCGAGCGTGGACGCGCTCGAAGCAGGAACGATCTCGCTACGGCACGTGGGGGTCATCCGTGACGCCGGGATGCGGCTGCCCGACGAGGTGCGGGGCGCGTGGGAAACGGTCGTGCTCGACTACGCCGCCACCACCACCCCCGGCCGCACGAAAGCGTACGCGTTGCAGCTGGCGGAGAGACTCGACCCGGTCGGGATGACCGAACGCTTCGAGGCCGCGAACGGGGAGCGGGAGGTGTCGGTCGTGGATCTCGCCGACGGGATGGCGCTGCTGCAGATGCTGCTCCCCGCGACCCTCGCCCACGGCGCCAAAGACCGCCTCCGCCGCATGGCCACAGAAACGAAGAACGCCGCGGTCACGTCCGCGGACGGCGGCGTCCAGGACCGGCGGACAATCCGGCAGATCGAAGCGGACATCGCCGCCGACCTCCTCCTCACCGGCACCCCCACCATCGACCCCACCACCGACCGATCCCCCGGCGGGCTCGGCGCCATCCGCGCCGTCGTCCAGGTCGTCGTGCCCGTCACCACCCTGGCCGGAACCACGGACGCCGGCGCGATGCTGAACGGGCAGGTGCCCATCGACCCCGCCACCGCCCGCCGACTCGCCGGCGACGCACCCGGCTGGGACCGGATCCTGTGCCACCCCGTCACCGGCACCGTGCTCGCCACCGACCGCTACACCCCCACCGCCGAACAGATCCGGTTCCTCCGCGCCCGCGACCAGCACTGCCGCATGCCCGGCTGCCGACAACCCGCCACCCGCTGCCACATCGACCACAACCACGAGAGACAGCACGGCGGCAGAACCGACATCGGCAACCTCTGCCACCTCTGCGTCAGACACCACACCCTGAAAACCGAAACCGAATGGACCGTCACCCAGCGCGCGGACGGGGTCCTCGAATTCACCAGCCCCCACGGCCGCACCTACCGAGAACCCCCACCCCCGAGGGTCATCTTCGTCCCCGACACCGACCCACCACCCTTCTGATGCAGGGTGCGGCCGACTCAGTCCGTCCGCACTCCGAGCCGTCAGAGCGCCTCGACGTCGCCGGCGAGATTCACGCGGATACCCATGCGATCGAGCATCGCCGCCTTGGCGACGAGCGCGCGATCGGCGGTTTCGGCGTCGGGCGCGTAGACGAGCTGGGCGTGATTGGCTCGATGCCGGGCCATGAACTGGTCACGCGTGATGCCGTGCAGCACCACGTGCGCGATCGGCCATTCCGGGTTCGTGGCCTGCTTACGCCGCAGGGTCTCCTCGGGCGGCAGTGACACCACACTGCCGCGCATCAGATCCGCCTGCAGCACGCCGTCGGCGATGAACACGCGCGAGATCACCACCTCCCCCGGTCGGGAGACGCCGTTGATCGTGGCACCACCCGCGGGGAAGAACACGGGACCCTGACGCCATCCCTCCGCGTGGTCCCAGCCGCCCAGGTGAGAGGCGGGGACGGCTCCGGAGATCTCGTAGACCCACACGAATCGACCGTCGAACTCCTCACCCCATCGCACATCGTGCAGCGTGTTGTCCGGCACCATGCCCATCGCGCGCCACACGCGATCGGTGACGAGCGCGTCGACGGCCACACCCTCGTCGGCTTCGTTGAAGTGCGGCAGAGCCACGCCCGCGTACAGCTCGCGAGCGCCGTCGCGCGAGCGCACCGGTGGCCGGTCGGTGGAGTTCAGGATGCCTTCGGCGAGATCCGATGCCGGGACGAGGTCTTTCAGCCCCTGCTGGTACTGGATGCCCACGGCATCCAGTCCGAAGTCGTCGGCGATGCGCAGTGCCGCGATGTACATCTTCAGCTGCCACTGCACCTGATCGCGGGTCAGCTCCGTCGCCGCGTCCGACCCGAAACGGAAGCGCATCCCACGCTCGGCCAGCCACGCGAACACCTCATCCGCTTCCCGATCGTCGACGCGAAGCATCTCGGCGTACAGCGCCGACTGCGACAAGCGCTCCTTGTAGATGCCTGTCGGATTCAGTAGTTCGTCGTCGAAGATCGCGTTGTACATCCCCATGCAGCCCTCGTCGAAGACGCCGATGAGGGCTTTGGATCGCGTCATCTCTTCGCCCAGGGCGCGGCCGAGGGCCACCTCCGCCGTCTCGGGGAGCGTCGGCAGCGAGCGGACGTGCGACGTGTCATGCACGATGCGTCCCGTGCCGACCCAGGCGCGCACGCCGTCGACGAACCAGTCATCGGTGAAATCCACCGACCAGAGGGTGGAGTACGGCACGCCCATCTTCGTCAGGCCCGCGTTCAGCCCCAGCAGACCGACGAGCCCGGGCCAATCGCCGGCGAAGTTCGCCACGGTCAGGATCGGGCCACGGTGCGATCGCAGCCCGGCCAGGACGTGGTGCGAATACTGCCAGACCGCCTCCGCGACGATCAGCGGTGCCTCGGGCGGAATACGCGCGAAGACATCGAGGCCCATGCGTTGGCTCGAGATGAAGCCGTGTCCGGTCTCGGGATCGACGTCGTGGGCGCGGATCACGCGCCAGCCGACCGCGTCGAAGACCTCGCCGACAGCCTTCTCCAGGGCCGCTTGGGTCGGCCAGCCGGCGACGTTCGCCGACTCCCGCAGATCGCCGCTCGCCACGAGATAGGCAGTTCTCGGCGGCGCGGCGATCGGCTCGGGAGATGCCGGGAATCGGTAGTCGCTCACAGTTCTCCTCCGTGATCGACTCGCCCGGCCGCGGGCATCCAGACGCGCATCGTGGTGGGTTCGTGCGCCGCCCACTGCGCCCACGGGATCATCGTCACGCCTCGTGTCGTCGCACGTACGGGCAACGGCTCGTCCCACAACACCGAGACATCCGTATCCGCTGCGGCGATGACGACCTCGGCGCGCAGGCGCGGCAGCTCCGACGCCGGATCGTCCGGCTCGACGGCCAACGATGAGGGATCGAGCACGACATCGAGGATGTCGCCCGGATGGGCGAGAGCCGTGCCCTCGACGGCATAGACCGCGTCGGCGAAGACGACCGCCACCTGCGACTTGACGGCGTCGAGGCGGGGATGCGGGTGAACGAGAACCGGCCCCGGGCTCCACGTGTGCACGACAGTGCCATCGTCGGCCCGCACCCGTCGCGCCGGCCGCAGCATCGATCGACTGACGTCGACCTCGCCGGCGATGGCCTCGATCGTCAACGTCCCGCCCGCCGGATCGGACGCGGGGATGCGGACGGCAGCCCGCGTCCCGGTCGACAGCACCGTGTCGACCTCGCCCTCCACCGGGAGCGTGACGATGACGCGGCCGTCGCGCTCGTAGGCGAGGAGATCGGGCAGCGTCGCGAAGAAGCGCATCAGATTGGGCGGGCAGCAGGCCGTGTTGTACCAGCTCGCGCGCGTGCCGATGTCGATGCGTTCCTCGAGGAGCGCATCGACGGGCGGGGCGGGTTCGATGGTGCGCTGCATCAGCGGATTTCGGTAGAAGAAGTGGCGGCCGTCATCCGAGACACCCGCGGCGATCGCGTTGATCGTGGTGCGTTGGAGGTGCTCGGCGTGCACGTCGTCGCCCGTCGCCAGGAGAAGGCGGTGACTCCACCAGGCCATCGCGATGGAGGCGCACGTCTCCTGGTACGCCCGGTCGGGGGGCAGCTCGTAGTCGGCGCCGAGCGCCTCGTGGAAATGACGCGACCCGACACCGCCCGTGAGATAGGCCTTGCGCTCGACCGTGTTGTGCCACAGCATCCGGCTGCGCTCGAGCAGTTCCGCGTCACCGGTTTCCATGGCGATGTCGGTCGCCCCGATCGCGAGGTAGACGGCCCGCACCGCGTGGCCGGTGAGCTCGGAGCGCTGCCGGAACGGCACTTCGTCCTGACAGTAGAAGAGTCCGAAATGGCCGGGCCCGAGCGATCCGTGCCCTCGGCGATCGAGCATGACGCGAGCCAGGTCGAGGTATTTCTCATCTCCGGTCTCGCGGAACAGTTCGACGAGCGCGATCTCGATCTCCGGATGGCCGTCGATGCGGGCCTCACCCTTCGGTCCGAAGCGACGCCACAGGAGATCCGCGAAGCGGGTTCCGATCGCGAGAAGACGTTCGCCGCCACGGGCGCGATGGTCGGCGACACCGGCCTGGATGAGGTGGCCGCCGAGATACATCTCGTGACCGAACGGGAAGTCCGACCAGCGCTCTGCGGGTGCCTCGACCTGGTAGTACGAATTCAGATACCCGTCGGGCTCCTGCGCCCGCTCGAGCAGGTCGACGGTCTCGTCGAGGAAACGGTCGGCGTCGTCCGTGCCGCCCCGGTCCCACGCGATCGCCTCGAGCAGCTTGTAGAGATCCGAGTCCATCCAGTGCATCCCCTGGAAGCCCCCGGTGCGCCGAGCCGCGGCGCGTTCGAGATTGGCGAGGTAGTGCCCCCGCTGCATCCATTCGATGCCGTGCGGAATCGATTGCAGACTGTTGCGTCGCCGCCACTGCGCAACCGCTCCCCCGTCGACGCGGAAGGGTGCAGCAAGCGGGCGTCCCACGAGAAGGGAGGTGTTCACCGGGGCGAAGAATCCCCGCGCTCCGGCGGTGGACGATTGCATCCGCGTCATCCTTTCAGTGCCCCGTTGACGAGGCCGTTGACGTAGTACTTCTGCAACAGCACGAACAGCACGATGCACGGCAGCGTGCTGACCGTGATTCCCGCCTGCAGGGCGCCGTAGTCCACCGCGCCGAGTGACCCCACGCTGATGGATTGCAGCGCGATCGGCAGCGTGAACTGCCGGTCGTCGGTGAGGAAGATCAGCGGTGCGAGGAACTCGTTCCACGCAGCCAGGAAGGCGAACAGCGCCACGGTCACCACACCGGGCACGGCGATCGGCATGAGCACCCGAAGGAGCGTGCGCACCGGCCCGCACCCGTCGAGGGCTGCGCTCTCCTCGATCTCCTTCGGAATCGCCTCGAACGTGTTGCGCATCATGTACACGCCGAAGGGCAGCTGGAACGTGGCGTAGATGAGCGCGAGCGTGACGATCGAGTTCGTGAGACCGAACGTGGCGAGGATCGTGTACAGCGGAATGAGCAGTGTCGAGTGCGGGACCATGATCACCGCGAGGATGCCGAAGAACACGATCGTCTTGCCCGGGAACCGGAACCGTGCGAAGCCGTATCCGGCGAGGACGGATGCGACGACCGAGAACACGACCGTGAGCACCGAGATCAGAACCGTGTTGCCGAGGTAGGTCCAGATGCCTGCGCCGTACCCGGCGAGCCGCTCGTAGTTGCCGAGCCCCCACTGCTCCGGGAGGACCGACGACTGTCCCGCCGGCGACTCGCCGAACGAGGACAGGATCGACCAGCCGAACGGGAACAGCAGCAGCGCGCTGACGATCACGCCGAAGACGAGGACGGGCGGCGCCGTCCGCTGCCGAGACGAATCCGCCCGCGACGGACGCGCAGCGCGCACCACGGGCTTCTTCTCGGCGGTGAGGGTGGAGGAGACCATGGGTTCAGTCCTTGGTTCGCAGGAATCGCAGCTGCACGATGTTGACGAGCAGCAGCACCACCATCAGCACGACGCCGATCGCGGCGGCGTATCCGAGGTGGAACTGGGTGAAGGCCGCGCGGTAGATGGCGTACACCATCGTGATCGTCGATCGATCGGGCCCGCCGGCGGTGAGCACGAAGAACTGGTCGAACGACAGCAGCGCTCCCGAGACTCCGAGAACGAGCAGCAGCGCGAAAGTCGGGCGCATCAGCGGCAGGGTGATCAGACGCGTGCGCTGCCACCAGGATGCGCCGTCGACACGTGCCGCTTCGTAGAGCTCGACGGGGATCGACTGCAGGCCGACGAGCATCACGAGCGTGTTCAGGCCGAGGCTCTTCCACACCACCATGACGATGACCGCCCACAGCGACGACGTCTGGGTCTGGAAGAAGAGCACCGGCCCGTCGGCGAGCCCCAGCGCCTGCAGGAATCCCGAGAACACGCCGATCTGCGCGTTGTAGAGGAAGCCCCAGAGCAGTCCGGCCAGGCCGAACCCGATCGCCGACGGGATGAAGATCGCGGTGCGGAAGAATCCGACCGCGCGACCGCCCTTCTGCACGAGCAGCGCGAGGAAGAACGACACGACGAACGTCAGGACCGTCACGAGCACCGTGTAGTAGAGCGTGAAGCCGATGCTCTGCATGGCGATGTCGTCATCGAGGATGGCCGCGTAGTTGTCCAGCCCGACCGGGGTGCGCTGACCGAACAGCGGCCAGTCGAAGAAGGACATGACGATCGAGAGGCTCAGCGGCGCGCCGAAGAAGACGACGAGGAGCAGGGCCGCGGGGAGCACGAACGCCGCGCCCGTCGCCGCCGACCGACGGCTCAGGGCCGTCGGTCGGCGGCGCTCAGGGCGTCGCGCGGATGTCACAGGAGCGAGGGCCATCGGGCTCAGCCCTCCTGGAGCTTGTCGATCTGCTCCTGACCGGTCTTCAGCGCCTGCTCTGCGTCGGTGCCGTTGAACACGGCGTCGCGGAACGTCGCCAGCCACGGACCGGTCGGATCGTTGAAGATCTGGCCGCTGTACGGCGTCCGCGGGGTCTTGCCGACGGCGATGAGGTCATTGACCTTCTTCACCCGGAGATCGGCGGCGGTGTACTGGTTGTCGGTCAGATCGGTGCGCACGGTCAGCCAGCCCTTGGCGGCGTACTGATCGACCTGCTGCTTCTCATCCAGCGCCCAGGAGATGAACTCCCACGCGGCATCCACGCTCTGTGCGTCCTTCGACACCGAGAAGGTGTCGCCGCCGATGAAGGAGGACTCGTCCCCGTCGGGCCCGGGGATTCCCGCGACATCCCAGTCGAACGGCACGTTCGCGGCTTTCAGGGAGGACAGCAGGGAGGAGCCGTTGAACTGGATGCCGATGTTGCCGGGCGCGAACACATTCGCCCAGTTGGCGCCGGTGTCGGCCGGGGCGTCCGAAGGGATCGTGCCCGCCTCCCACAGCGCGCGGTAGAAGCTCAGCGCATCGGCCATCTCCGGGGTGTCGACGGTGACCTTGCCGTCGGAATCGACGATGTCGCCACCGCCGGCCCACACGATCGGATCGGTCGTGAAGGCGAGGCAGCCACCGCAGCTGCCCGCGGCGTAGAAACCGTAGGAGTCCTCGCCGAGCGCCCGCACCGCCTTCGCCGCCGCCTCGACGTCGTCGAGGGAGGTCGGCATCTGGGTGATACCGGCCTGCGCGAGCAGCGTCGTGTTGACGTACATCAGCGACGGGTCCACATCGGCCGGCACCGCGTACCGGGCATCGCCGTCGGTGCCTTGCGCGATGGCAGACGGCGAGAGGGCGTCGGCGTAGTCCAGGCTGTCGATCTTGCTGCCGATGTCCTGCAGCACGCCCTGCTTGATGAGCGAGGGCAGGTTTCCGATGTCGGAGATGACGATGTCGGGCATCTGACCCGCGCCCGCGGCGGCGCCGAGCTTGGCCGGGAGTTCGGAGCTCGGGACGAGGGTGAGCTGGACCTGCATGTCGTGCGAGGCGTTCCACGCGTCGACGAGCGGCGAGAACAGTCCCTCTCCGATGGCATTCCCACGCGCCCACACGGTCAGCGCGCTGACCTGTTCGGGCTCGGCGTCTCCCGACGTGCCGGCGCAGCCGGTGAGGGCGAGCCCTGCGACCAGCCCCGTCGCCAAGATGGCCTTCTTCATGCGTCCTCGCATGGTGTTTCCTTTCTCGGTGATTGCAGGTCGGCCGATAGGCCGTGGTCAGGCGACGCCCGCGGGATGCGCGGGCGTCGTGCGGCGAGCCGGCGTGGAGTTGCCGACCCGCATCCACGGGCGGCCGATCCCTTCGGCGGCGATGAGCTCCTTGATGCGCGGAATGCTTCCGCCGATACGATCGACCGCCGCGGTCAAGGTCGACTGGTCGGCGAAGCGACCGGCGACGATCGGGGCATACGCGGCGGGGATGGCGCTCGCGGTCCCCGAGACGACGCCGACGCCACCCGCGGCCAGGACGGCCGAGGGCTGCCGATCCTCGCCGGAGAGCACGCGCAGACCCATTTCCGCGAAAGCGGCGACGTGGGCCGTCGATCGCCCCGACACCTTGATCCCGTCCACGATCCCGCGCAGCCGCTCTGCAGCAGGCAGACTCAGCGCGTTCTGGGAGATCTCCGGGAAGTCGTACGCGAACAGCATTCCGGGTGTGACCCGACGGAGCGAGCGGAAGTGCTCGACGATGGCGTCGTCGTCCACCGGGAAGATCATGGGGGTGATCGCCGCGAGATGGCGCGCTCCGACCGCGACCGCCGACGCCGCGAGGTCGAGTGCGCCCCACGTCGTGACATCGCCCACGTGCACCACGACGCGATCGGCGCCGAGCTCATCGACGAAGAGCTCCGACAGCTGAGCACGTTCGGCGAAGGTGAGCGCGGGAAACTCGGCGTTCGTCCCGCAGACGAAGATGCCGGATACGTGGGGTGAAACCGACTGCGCGAGCTGACGCGCCGCGACGACGTCGATCTCGAGGTCGTCGCCGAACATCGTCGGGAGGGCGGCGATCACCATCGCACCGGGAACATCGTCGAACCGCATGCCCCCATCGTGAACTGTTAACAGTTAATTGTCAACGCTTACTTGACCCAACATGCGGTCCCGTGAACCGCGAAGGTGCTCCTCGAGGTGGACGAGGACGTCATCGAGTCGTCCCGCGCGCACGTCCCCGAGCATGACTTCGTGGGACCGCGCGGACGGATGCAGGTCTGCATCCCGTGCCGTCGTGAGCTGGATCATGACGCGGAAGGTCGGCTGATACAGCTCCCACACCGCGCGCAGCCGATCACTGCCGCTGGCGCGATAGAACAGATCGTGGAATTGCAGATCGGCTTCGGCGTACTCCCCCCACGATCCCGCATCCGCGGCACGGATCATCTCCGCGACGAGCCGCTCGGCTTCCTGCCAGTCGGTCGCCGCTCCCCGCTCGGCGGCCAGTGTCATCGCGAGCGGCTCGATCGCCATGCGCAACGCGTACAACTCGGCCACCTCTTCGGGCCCGACATGTCGCACGTACGCCTTTCCGCGGCGCAATCGCACGAGTTGCTCAGCTGCGAGCTGTCGGATCGCGTCGCGCACCGGTCCGCGACTGACGTCATACTCCTCGGCGAGCGACTCCTCCACCAGCCTGGAGCCGTCGGGCAACTCGCCCCGCACGATCCGCGCCCGCAGATCATCGGCCACTCGATCCCCGAGCGACCCCGGATTCCGCACCTCCGGCACACGACCTCCCGCGTCTCTGGATTCTGCTAACTGTTAACGGTTAAATCGAGTATGGCCCATCGCCTCTCGATCGCAGCGGATCGGCGCATCCTGCGCGATTCCGTCTCCCCCCACTCTGGCGTCCACGCGTCGTCGGTCTCAACGTCGGCGCGCGGGGAGGTGGCGGTCGCGTGGTTCAGTGGCCGGAGCGAGGGCGCAGCGGGCACGAAGATCCTCGTCGCACACGGACACGACGACGCTGGGTTCTCCGTCGAGGAGGTGAGCGGCCCCGGATCCGTGGCTCAGTGGAATCCCGTGGTGTTCTGGGAGGGGGACGATCTGCAGGTCTTCTCGCAGGTGGGCGAATCGCCGTCGACATGGCGCACGGTGCGCTCGCGGCGCACGCCCGACGGGTGGTCGCACGAGCCGTGCGTCGGGCCGGATGGCTCGTCTCGCGGCCCGGTGCGCAATCACGTGGTCGCATGCGGCGGCATCCTGTTCGCCGGCGCGTCGGTCGAAGACCGCCGCCCCTGGGCGAGCGCAGTCGACTCGCTCGCCCCGGATGCGACGTTCTGGCAGCGATCGTGGATTCCGGGCGCGGACGACGTCGACCTCATCCAGCCTGCTCTTGCAGTGATCGACGGCGTCCTCGTCGCGCTGCTGCGCAGTAGCGGCGGACGCGGCTATCTGTCGCGCCGACGCGCCGACGGAACGTGGTCCGCGGCCGTACCGACCGATCTCCCCAACAACAACAGCGGCCTCGACGTCGCAACGACGCCCGCAGGTGCTCTCCTCGCCGTCGGCAACGCCTCCACCATCGACTGGGGTCCGCGATGCCCGCTGCTGCTCTTCCACTCGCGGGATGCGCTCACGTGGAGGCCGGTGGCGATCATCGACGACGGACGATGGGCGCCCGGTGACGATCACCTCCCCCCGCCGCATCCGGGCGAGCGGTTCGACGGATCACTGGACGGACGCGGCGAGTACTCCTACCCGTCGATCGACGTGTCCGGAGACCGCGTGCTCGTGTCGTACACCTGGCAGCGGCGCGCGATCGCCCTGGCGCACCTGAGCCTCACCGCGATCGGCGTCGCCTGATGCTCTACTTCCGGTAGCAGGAGCGGGGCTTGAACCCGCGACCTCACGATTATGAGTCGTGCGCTCTCACCAACTGAGCTACCCTGCCGCGATGCATCCGCACGGCGAGATGCGGATGCTTCGAGCCCCGAGTCAGGATTGAACTGACGACCCCTTCCTTACCATGGAAGTGCTCTGCCACTGAGCTATCGGGGCGTGCCCGGACGCGTCCGGACAACTCAACGAGGATACCAGAGCGCCGGCCCCCGCTTCACACGTGCGTCAACCGCCGGCGTGCTCCCGCAGCCACGGCAGCGGGTCGATCGGGGTCGTGCCGTTCATGAGGATCTCGAAGTGCGTGTGCGCACCGAACGAGCGGCCCGTGTTGCCGGTGCGGCCGATGAACGTGCCGACCGTGACCTTCTGACCGACCTTCACCTGGAGCGACCCGTACTGCATGTGTGCGTAGCGGCTCGAGACCAGCTGGCCGTCGATCTCGTGATCGATGACGACGGTCACGCCGTAGGCGCCGCCCGACTCGGTGGCGATGCGGACGGTGCCGTCGGCGATCGCCTGGACGGGAGACCCGGCACCCGGCACAAGGTCGAGCCCCTCGTGCATGCGCCCCGAGCGCATGCCGAAGCCGTAGGTGATCGGCACACCGACCGCGAAGGGCCACTGGATCGGCGCATTCGGATCGTTCGTGAAGAAGTTGGAGAAGTTCGAGATGCCCGACTCGGCCGCGACCTGCGCGAGGGAGGCCGTTTTGTAGTCCTCGCTCCGCTCGATTGCCTGATTCTGCACCTGCGCGGGAGCCACGTACGCCTGGATGTCGCCCTCGCCCGACTCGACGTCACCAGCCGGCGCGAGCGCACTGACCGCGGCGGTGCCGTTCCCCTGCAGCGCGGCGACCGCCTCGGGAGGAGTGGTCATGCCGACCGTGAGCAGCCCCACGACGCCGACGACGCCGATCGAGAACGATGCGGTGGCCACGCGCCGGAACGATGCACCACGGCGGCGCGGCTCGGCGGCCTCGGTCTCCTCCTGCTCCGCAATCGCGGCAGCGGCGACCTGCACCGGCGTCTCGCCCGTGAAGGAGAAGAGGCGGGCGGCGGCCTCGAAGGGGTCGAGGGCGTCGTCCGCCTCTGCGGGACGGGAGTCGTCGGATGCGACGCGGTGCACATCGCTCGCGAGGGCAGCCGGGTCGAGATCGGGAAGCGCGTCGATCGAGACGACGCCGTCGAGGGCCACGGGCGACGAGGTCTCGGGCGCGGCGGTCGACGTCGATTCGGCACGGGAAGTACGGGCGCGACGGCGGGTGAGGGGAGCCTCGACGGATGCGGCCGCCTCGCGCTGCGCACGTCGGCGGAGCTCGGCGCGCGTGAGGGCGGGGGCGGCGGGCTGAGCCGCCGGGGCGGATGCCGAGGAGTCGCCGCTGACCGCAGGGAGGGTCCGGCTGGAGCGCCGCAAGAGGGCGGGCTCAGCCTGGCGGGAGTCGGTCAAGACGCAGGGAACTTCCGGGTCGTGTCGTAAGAGAACGACAGGGCTTCAACACGGTCACAGCACTTCCGCCGTTCGGGCGGCGAAAGTAACGATCGGATAACCACACTAACCGACGTCCCCTGGGAATGCCATTCGAGGCCTCGGGTCAGAAGTCGAGGACCTCGACGAGGCGGTCGTAGATGCCGGGCGACGCGGCGATCGTCATGGCCTTGCCCGGGCGGTCGCCCGGCGCACCGGACACGATCCCGCCCGCCTCGGCCACGAGGAGCGCGCCGGCCGCGTGGTCCCACGGGTTCAGCCCCCGCTCGTAGTACGCATCGTGGCGACCGGCCGCGACCGCCGCGAGGTCGAGCGATGCGGCCCCCGCTCGCCGGATGTCGCGCGCGATAGGCATCACCCGCGCGAGCTGGTCGAGCGCCGCGGCGTGGGTCGCGGGGTCATAGCCGAACCCGGTCGCGATGAGGCCGCCCGCCGGCCCGACCTCCGCGTTGGTCCGGATGCGGCGTTCCCCGAGCCACGCGCCGCCCTCGCGGCTGGCCGCGAAGACATCGCCGGTCGCCGGGCAGTACACGACGCCGGCGAGCGCCTCCCACTCGGCCGGGTCGGCCGAGCCCGCGACGGCGGCGATGCTGACGGCCCATTCGGGGAGCCCGTAGGCGTAGTTGACGGTGCCGTCGATGGGGTCGACCACCCACGTGATGTCGGCCTCACGTCCGTCCGCTCCCGACTCCTCGCCGAGGAACGCGTCGCCGGGCCGCGCGGCGTCCAGGCGCGCGCGGATAAGCGCCTCGACCTCGCGGTCGGCCTCCGTCACGATGTCGGCGAGGGCCGACTTCGTCGCGGCGACGGTCACGCCCTCCTCGCGACGGCGCCGCGCCAGCTCCCCCGCCTCGAGGGCGATGTCGCGGGCGAGGGCGAGCAGCTCATCGGGCGAAGTCATGCCTCCACGCTACCCGCGGGCCGCCGATAGCGTGGGGGCATGACCGCCAGCTCCCCGGGCCACACGCACGACGTCGTCATCGTGGGCGGCGGGCACAACGCTCTCGTCGCGGCGGCATACCTCGCCCGCGCCGGCGCGAAGGTCGTCGTCTTCGAACGGCTCGATCACGTGGGCGGCGCGGCGGTGTCGGAGCGGCCGTGGCGCGGCATCGACGCACGTCTGTCGCGCTACTCGTACCTCGTGAGCCTGCTGCCGCGTGCGATCATGCGCGACCTCGGCGTGCACGTGGACCTGCGCCGTCGCCGCTTCTCGTCCTACACGCCAGACCCGGCCGACCCGTCGCGCGGGCTGCTCGTCGACACGGCGGATGCGGCGGCCACCGCGGCATCCTTCGAGCGCACCCTCGGCGACCCCGCCGAGGCTGAGCGGTTCGCCGCTTTCGGCCGGCGCCTCGGCCCGCTCGCGGCGGCCGTGTTCCCGTCCATGACGGAGCCGCTCGCGACGGCGTCGGAGATGCGCGCGCGGGTCGGCGACGACGCTCTGTGGAGCGACGTGGTCGAGCGACCGCTCGGGTCGATGCTGCGTGCGTCGCTCCAGTCGGATCTCGCACGTGGTGTCGCCCTGACCGATGGCCTCATCGGCACGTTCGCCGCCTCCGACGAGCCGTCGCTGCGCCAGAACCGGTGCTTCCTGTACCACGTGATCGGCGGCGGCACCGGCGACTGGGACGTGCCCGTGGGCGGCATGGGCCGGGTGAGCGCGGAGCTCGAGCGCGCCGCGCGGGAAGCCGGCGCCGAGATCCGCCTGGACTCCCTCGTGACCTCCGTGACGCCGGACGGCGAGGTGCACGTGTACTCGCGCATCGGGGAGAAGGTGCGCGGGCGGCTCGTACTCAGCGGCGTCGGCGACGACGTGCTCTCGCACCTCCTGCGCGAGGGCGGCACCGCCTCGCCCGAGGAGCCGTCCGCCGAAGGCGCACAGGTGAAGGTGAACATGCTCCTGCGCCGACTCCCCCGGCTGCACGACACGGCGGTGCGCCCCGAGCACGCGTTCGCGGGCACCTTCCACGTGAACGAGACGATGACCCAGCTGGATGCGGCGCACGCCAGCGCGACGGCGGGCTCCGTGCCCGACCCGCTGCCGGCGGAGATCTACTGCCACTCGCTCACCGACCCGTCGATCCTCGGCGAGGACCTGCGGGCGGCGGGAGCGCAGACGCTGACCCTCTTCGGGCTGCAGGTGCCGCACCGGCTCGTCGCCGGACGGGACCGCGTCGCGGCGCGCGGCGAGCTGCTGGCCGCCGCGCAGCGCAGCCTCGACAGCGTGCTCGCCGAGCCGATCGCCGAGGTCGTGTGGGAGGCGCCCGACGGCAGCCCGTGCATCGAGGCGCGCACGACCGCCGATCTCGAGGACTCCCTCGGCATGGCCGCGGGCGACATCTTCCACGGCCCGCTGTCGTGGCCGTGGCTCGACGAGCCCGCCACGACGCCGGCGGAGCGCTGGGGCGTCGCGACGGAGCATCCGCGGATCCTCGTGTGCGGATCCAGCGCGCGCCGAGGCGGCGCCGTCAGCGGCATCGGCGGGCACAACGCCGCGCACGCCGCGATGGAGCTCCTCGGGCTCTGAGGCCGCTCGGGGACACCCCTTACTGAGGCGGCGTCGGCGGCAGCGGCGGGGCCGGCGGATACGCCGTCGGCGGGCTCTGCGGCGG
Organism: Microbacterium sp. 10M-3C3; assembly: GCF_003931875.1. NCBI lineage: Bacteria > Bacillati > Actinomycetota > Actinomycetes > Micrococcales > Microbacteriaceae > Microbacterium > Microbacterium sp. 10M-3C3. Next base: position 2,797,148 of record NZ_CP034245.1, read on the forward strand.
AGCCTGCGTCTGCGGCTGGCGCGGCTGCTGCGGGGGCGCCGGCGGCGCGGCGGGCGGGACCGGTACGACGGGCAGGGCGGGAGCGACCGACTGAGGCGCAGCAGGCGGGGCGGCTTGGTGCGGCTGCTGCGGGTAGGTGGGATAGCCCGTGTAGTACGCGTTCCAGTCCGGCGAGCCGTCCGGCATGACCGGCAGCGGCGTGACGCCGTCGACGAACGTGGGCCACGCGACCGGGGCGGCGGCCTTCGGCGCCTTGGGGGCGAACAGCGCGTTGATGAGCGGGATGAGGGCGGTGCCGACGGCGGCGAGGATCGTGATCGCCACGACGATGCGCCAGTACAGGTCGCCGAAGTCGATGAACTCGGAGAACGTCAGCGCGATGACGAGCATGAGGGCCAGGATCGCGACGAGCGCGACGGTCGCGATGTAGATGCCACGCGTGAACCCGGTCGCGTACCGCGCGAACGCCTTGGTGTACAGCCGCACGTGCAGGACGCCGGCCTGGAGGATCAGCACGATGAGGAGGAACGACACGAAGCGTCCGAAGCCGGAGCCGTAGTACGACTCCGGCATCCAGATGAGGAACGCGCCGAGCAGGAGCGTGACGACCCACACGACCATGCTCGTGAGCGCGAACCACGCCGGCCGGCGCGGCGCCAGCTGCGCGTCGAGGATCGCGACGCCCGCGAACCCCGCCAGGAGCAGGATCGTCAGGAAGGCCCGGCCGATGAGGCCGTTGTCGGGTCCGACGAGCACCCACACGACGCACACGAGCGCCGCGGCGATGAGCGCGCCGATCGCGACCCACAGCGCGACGCGCAGCAGCGCGCGGCTCCGGTCGGTGGACAGCGCGGCGTCAGGCGCCGGCGGGGCGTTCGGGGGCACGGTCATGGTCACGTCCTCTCGTGTACCCGCCCATCCTGGCACGCGCGTCTCATCCGGCCGCGCTGGTTCCGCTCGCCTGGGGAGGAGTGCTCCTGCTCCCCAGGCACCGGGATCGAGTCAGCCGCGCGCCGCAGGCACGTCGTAGCGGCGCGGCGTGCCGAAGCGGTGCGCCGTGAGCGAGACCGCCTGCTCGCGCACGAACGGCAGCATCTCCACGCGCCCCGCCGAGACCACGTCGCCGGCGTACAGCGCGACGGCGGGCGACCCGTCCGTCGCGCGCGCGAACTCCGCGGCCGAGCCGCCGAGCAGCCGCACCCGGCCGCCCGAGGCGGCGAGCGCCGCGGCACGCTGGCGCCATTGCGCGTCGTCCTCGATGCGCGCGGTGACGCCGACGCCCTCGAGCCACGCCCGCACCGCCGGTCCCGGGTCCGCGGCCGCGCTCACGGTCACCGGCGCGCCGGCCCGCACCCCGGCCGCGACGACGCGCACGAGCCGCGACGCCGGCGCCCCCTCCGCGCGGACCGTCACGGGCACCGGCGCGTAGCGGAACACGTTCTGCTCGACGTCGAGCCCGGTCACGTCGCGGGCGACGCCGAACTCGTCGCGCCACGCCGCGGCGTCGCTCGCGAGCGCCCCCGCGAGCCACGGCCGCTCGTCGTCGGGCACGGCGGCGAGCGCCGCAGCGGCGAGGTGGTCGCCGCGGCGGTCGGGCGCCCCCGTGACCGCCGCATCCGTCCACGACCCGAAGGCGAGCAGGTAGTTCGGTCCGCCGGCCTTCGCGCCCGGGCCGACGGCCGAGCGCTTCCATCCGCCGAACGGCTGACGCTGCACGATCGCGCCGGTCGTGCCGCGGTTGACGTACGCGTTGCCCGCTTCGATGCGCTCGAGCCAGGTCGCGATCTCCGACGGATCGAGGGCGTGAAGGCCCGACGTGAGGCCGTAGTCGACGTCGTTGACGAGGTCGATCGCCTCGTCGAGGGTCGCGGCGGTCATGATGCCGAGCACCGGACCGAAGTACTCGGTGCGGTGGAACTCGCTCCCACGCTCCACCCCCTCGCGGATGCCTGGCCGCCACAGTCGGCCGTCGTCGTCGAGGCGTCGCGGCTCGAGCAGCCAGCGCTGACCCGGCTCGAGGGTCGTGAGGGCGCGCAGGAGCTTGCCCTCGGCGGGGGCGATGAGCGGGCCGACGCGGCTGGCCGGCTCCCACGGCAGGCCCACCTCGAGGGAGGTGACGGCGTCGACGAGCTGCCGGCGGAAGCGCTCCGACGTCGCGACCGACCCGACGAGCACCACGAGCGAGGCGGCGGAGCACTTCTGCCCCGCGTGCCCGAAGGCCGAGAGCGCGACGTCCCGTGCGGCCAGGTCGAGGTCGGCGCTGGGCGTCACGATCACGGCGTTCTTGCCGCTCGTCTCCGCCAGGAGGGGCAGGTCGGGCCGGAACGAGCGGAACAGCTCCGCGGTCTCGTACGAGCCGGTCAGCACGACACGCTCGACGTCGGGGTGCGACACGAGCCGGCGCCCGAGGTCGTCCTCGGCGACCTGCACGCAGCGCAGCACGTCGCGGGGCACGCCCGCCTCCCACAGCGCCTCGACCATCGCGGCGCCCGAGCGGCGCGCCTGCGGCGCGGGCTTGATCACGACCGAGCTCCCCGCGGCCAGCGCGGCGAGGGTCGAGCCGGCGGGGATCGCGACCGGGAAGTTCCACGGCGGCGTCACGACCGTGAGCCGCGCGGGGTGGAAGCGCGCGCCGTCGACGCGGTCGAGATCGCGGCCGCGCTCGGCGTAGTAGTGCGCGAAGTCGACGGCCTCCGAGACCTCGGGGTCGCTCTGCTCCACGACCTTGCCGCACTCGGCTCCCATGACCTCGATGAGCTCCGCACGGCGCCGCTCGAGCGCGTCTCCCGCGCGGTGGAGGATCTCCGCGCGCGCGTCGGCGCCGAGCTCTCGCCAGGCCTGACCGGCCGCGACCGTGTCGGCGACGAGCGCATCCAGCGCCGCCGCATCCGAGATCTCCCCGGCGTCGGCGGTGTCCGCGCCCACGCGCGAGGCCGGCATGCGGTCCTGGATGGCAGCGGCCCACGCGCGGTTCGCGGCGATCGCGGGGTCGGAGTCGGGCGCGTTGCGGAACCCGCAGCGCGGTGCCGCCACCGCGGGGGCGGAGCGGTCCTGGACGCGGCGCGGCGCCGGGACGGAGGTCGGCATGTCGGCGAGGGCGGCGAGGAAGCGGTCGCGCTCGCGCGCGAACAGCGCGGCGTCGTCGAGGTCGAAGACCGCCGACATGAAGTTCTCCGCCGACGCGCCCTCCTCGAGGCGACGGATGAGGTACGCGATCGCGACGTCGAACTCGGCGGGATGGACGACGGGGGTGTACAGCAGGATCCCGCCGACCGTGCGACGCACCGCGGCGGCCTGCGCGGTCGCCATGCCGAGGAGCATCTCGATCTCGATCCCGGGCCGCACGGCGCCGGAGCCGGTCACGCCGCGGCGCTCGGCGAGCAGCCACGCCAGCGCGATGTCGAAGAGGTTGTGGCCCGCCACGCCGATGCGCACGTTCGCGGTGCGCTCGGGACGCAGCGCGTAGTCGAGCACCGCCTTGTACGACGCATCCGTGGCCTGCTTGGACTCCCACGTCGCCAGCGGCCAGTCGTGGATCTCGGCGTCGACGCGCTCCATCGGCAGGTTCGCGCCCTTGACGACGCGCACCTTGATGGGCGCGCCGCCCCCCGCCACACGCGCGGCCGCCCACTCCTGCAGGCGCATCATCGCCGCGAGCGCGTCGGGCAGGTACGCCTGAAGCACGATCCCGGCCTCCAGCGTGTGGAACTCCGGCTCGTCGAGGATCGTCGTGAACACCGCGAGGGTGAGGTCGAGGTCCTTGTACTCCTCCATGTCGAGGTTGAGGAACGTGCCGCCGCGCGCGGCCGTGCGGTACAGCGGACGCAGCGCCGCCACCGCATCGGCGACGGCCGCGTCGAACGCCCACGGCGTGTGGGGCGCGACGGTGGAGGACACCTTGATCGAGACGTAGTCGACGTCGTGGCGCTCGAGCAGCCGGCGGGTGCCCGCGAGGCGGCGCTCGGCCTCGGCCTTGCCGAGGATCGCCTCGCCGAGGAGGTTGACGTTCAGGCGCGTGCCCTCGGCGCGGTCGCGGATGCGGCGGATCGCCGCACCGAGCCGCCGGTCGGACGCATCCACGATGAGGTGGCGGACCATCGTGCGCAGCACGCGCCGGGCGATCGGCACGACGACGGCGGGCGCGACGGGGGCGGCGAGCGCGCCGATGCGGATGGCCGTCCGCAAATGCCACGGCAGGAACGCCGGCACGAGCGGCGTGAGCGCGCGGAGGTTGCGGGCGGCGACGCGGAGGTCTTCGGGGCGGACGACGCCGTCGACGAAGCCGACCGTGAAGTCGAGGCCCTTCGGGTCGCGGAGCACGCCGGCGAGGCGCTGGGCGGCGGCGTCCACGGGCTCCGCGCGGGCGGCGTCGAGCCACGTGCGCACGAGCACGACCGCCTCGTCGGCGAGGTCGGCGGGCGAGATCACATCGGTGTGCGGGGGCGCGATGGTCATGACTGTCCTCTCGTCGTCGCCTCATTGTGCGACCGCAACACCCTTCGGCAACAGCGACCGTTTACGATGGATACCGTTCGTCATTGCCGAAGGGTCGCCGTGTTCGATCTGCGCCGCCTGCGTCTTCTGCACGAGCTGTCGACGCGCGGGACGCTGACGGCGGTGGCCGAGGCGCTCTCCTACAGCCCGTCGACGGTGTCGCAGCAGCTGTCGCAGCTCGAACGCGAAGCGGGCGTACCGCTGCTCCGGCCCGACGGTCGACGCGTCCGCCTGACGGCGCAGGGCGAGGCACTCGCGGCGCACGCGGCGCGGATGCTCGCCGCCGACGAGCGCGCCCGCGCAGAGCTCGAGCGGATGCGGCCCTCCCTCTCGCCGGTGCGGATCGCCGTCATGCAGTCGGCCGCGCACGGCATCATCCCCGGCGCACTGTCCCTCCTCGCCGCCCGCGAGCCCGACCTCCGGCTCGAGGTCGTCGAGCTCGCGCCCGAGGAAGGGCTCTTCGAGCTCGCGGCGTACGGCTTCGACCTCGTCGTCGCCGAGCAGTACCCGGGGCACACGCGCGAGCACCGCCCGGGGCTCGTCCGCCGCATCCTGGGGCACGACGCGATCCGCCTCGCCCTGCCGCACGGCGACACGGCGAGGGAGCTCGGCCAGCTGGACGACCGCGCGTGGGTCATGGAGCCGCCCGGCACCGCCGCGCGCGAGTGGGCGACGCAGCAGTGCCGGGCGGCCGGCTTCGAGCCGGACGTGCGCTTCGAGCTGACCGATCTCACGGCGCACGCGCGCCTCGTTGCCGCCGGCCACGCGGTGGGGATGATCCCCGACCTCGTGCACGGCGGCGAGCCCGCGGGGCTCCGCCTGGCGGAGCTGCCGGGTCGTCCTCGCCGCGACGTGTTCACGGCGGTGCGCAGCGGCTCCGCGGAGCGACCGGCGCTGACCGTCGTGCAGCAAGCCCTGCGCGACGCGTTCGACGCTGCCTCGCCGTCCGCGTGAGCGTCGCGTCTACGCTGTGGCCGTGACGATCGACGACGGACGCGGCGCGACCATCATGTCCGCCGAGCGCGCGAAGGCCTTCATCGACGCCGTGGTCGCGATCGCGATGACGCTGCTGATCCTGCCGCTCATGGAGAGCGTGGGTGAGGCGGCGGCCGGCGGTCTGACCGCGATCGAATGGTTCGGCGAGCACTCCGACCAGCTGCTCAGCTTCGCCCTGAGCTTCGCGATCATCGCGATGTTCTGGATCAACCACCACCGCCTGTTCGCGAAGGTGGAGAACGTGTCGTCGGGGCTGCTGTGGCTGACGATGGCGTGGCTGCTGTCCATCGTCTGGCTCCCGATCGCCACGGCGCTGTCGGGTCAGCTGTCTGCGGAAGACCTCAGCGTGCGCGTCGTCTACATCGGCAGCATGATCGTCACGAGCGTCCTGCTGCTGCTCATCCGGCTCTTCCTGCGGGCCCATCCGCAGCTGCTCAACGGCCCGGCGAGCGACCTCGACCGCGGACTGGCGGTGGAGGCGGCCATGGTGAGCCTGTTCGCGATCGCGCTCGCCGTGTCGCTCGCGATCCCCGCGCTCACGTACTACCCGCTGTTCCTGCTGGCGCTCACGGGCCCGCTCGGCGGACTCCTCCACCGCGTGACCCACCGCGCCCGGTAAACGCGTCGTGGGCTCAACCGAGGTTCGAATCCCCACGTGCCCGATGAACGAGTGAAGCCCCCATGCGGGGGCTTTACTCGTTCGGTGGCGAGTGAGGGATTCGAACCCCCGAAGGCTATGCCGGCTGATTTACAGTCAGATCCCTTTGGCCGCTTGGGTAACTCGCCAGGTGCGCACCCGCCCGGCTTATGCAGTCGACCGGAGGCGCGATCAACAATGCTACCCCGACGCGGCGGGTTCGCCGAACCACGGCGGCGGCGCCGCATCCGCCCGGTCAGGCGTCTTCGAGGACGCGCTCGACGAAGGCCTCGGTGCGCCGGCGCGTGCCGTCGATCTTCATGTCGACGCTCGCGCGGATCTCGCTCGGCGCGAGCGGGAGGGCGAGGCGCACGTTCTCGTGGCACGACAGATCGGCGCACATGTACGTGCCGACGCTGCCGCCCACGTCGCCCGCCGACCCGGCCTTGCGCGCCGTGAACAGCGCGACCTGGTCGGCCGGCTGCATCGTGTGGCAGATGTTGCACATCGCCGACCTCGCCCGCGACGTGCCCTCGGCCGCGCGCAGCACGACACCGGTCGGCTCGCCATGACGCTCGGTGATGACGTAACCGCGTCCGCGGGTGCGCGGATCGCGCCACGCGAAGAAGTCGAGGTGGTCCCAGTCGGTAAGAAGGAAGTCGACGGGCATCGCCACGATGCGCTTCTCGTCGGGCGCGGCGTTGATGAACGAGTTGCGGATCTCGTCCTCGGTCAGTGCTCGCATGACCTCCAGTCTACGAACGCCGAATCCACCGGCGGCATCCGAATCCTGCTCGGTAGAATCGCCGAATGGCCGACAGCTCTTTCGACATCGTCTCCAAGATCGACCGGCAGGAAGCCGACAACGCCCTGAACCAGGCGCGCAAGGAGGTCGAGCAGCGCTACGACTTCAAAGGCACCGACGCCTCGATCGAGTGGAGCGGCGAGTCGATCCTCATCAAGGCGAACACCGAGGAGCGCGCCAAGGCCGTGCTGGACGTGTTCCAGTCGAAGCTCATCAAGCGTGGCATCTCGCTCAAGAGCCTCGAGTCGGGCGAGCCGACCGCGAGTGGCAAGGAGTACCGGATCGTCTCCACCCTCAAGGAGGGGATCTCGCAGGAGAACGCGAAGAAGATCGGCAAGATCATCCGCGACGAGGGGCCGAAATCGGTGAAGTCGCAGATCCAGGGCGACGAGCTGCGGGTGCAGTCGAAATCGCGGGACGACCTGCAGGAGGTCCAGCGACTCCTGAAGGCCGCCGACCTCGACGTCGACCTCCAGTTCGTCAACTACCGCTGACGCTTCCCCACCTCGCCGGTCCCCCCGAGTGAGGGGTTTTCCCTGCTGCGGATGAGATCCTTCTCACATCCGGACTCCGCGTCCGATGTGACCGGTAACGTCGCTCGTGCTGGCTGTTCCAGTTGGGGGCTGGAGGATCACGCCGGCGCGGTGCTGGGGAAACGACACCGCGTCCGACGGGTTCCGCGCCACACCGCGCCCCCGGGTAGCGGAGGCGCTGCCCGGGGGCCACGCTTCATCCGCGAGGAAGGCCGTCCGCCCATCGCGCCATGACGGCGTACGCGTCGTGCCGGGCGGCGTCGGCCGAGAGGAACACGTCGTGCAGCGCGCCGTCGATGCGCGCGAGCGTCACGAGCGCACCGATCCGGGTGGCTGCGCGGGCGATGTCGTCGACGACGAGCACCGAGTCGGTGCGGGTCATGTCGGGCAGCCAGCGCGTGGGCGGCGTCGACCGCGACGAGAGCAGCACGAGCGCCGGGCAGCCGACGTCCACCCCGTCGGCGATGCGCCGATGCCCGTCGATCACCGCGGCGAGCCAGCGCGGATGCGTCGCGAACCCGCGCTCGGGTCGCCAGCCCTCCGGCGCATCCGGAAGCGATCCGACCTCGCGCTGCGCGCGCGTGTAGAAACCGAGATCGACGACCGGGTGCGGGCCGAGCGGGTCGATGCGGGCGCGCGCGTTGATCAGCGGCGTGAGTGCCTGGCGGCCGACGGGCCCCAGCTGGAACTCCAGCCACGGGCTGTTGAGGATGAGGGCGGCGGCGCGTCCGGGATGGCGAGCGGCCCACAGGGTGAGCGTGAGGCCACCCGTCGAATGCCCGAGAAGTACGAGGCGCCGCGGCGACGGGAGCCCCTCCGCAATGGCGGCGAGCGCGGCGGCGATGTCGAGGTCGTAGTCGTCGAGGCTGTGCACGTCGCCGGGGCGCTGGTCGGCCCGCAGGCTGCGCCCGTACCGGCGGAGGTCGAGCGCGAAGAACCGCGCGCCGCGGTCGGTCCAGAACTCCGCGAGCTCGGTCTGGAAGAAGTAGTCCGACCAGCCGTGCACGTACAGCACGTCGACATCCCGCCACGACCCGGTGAGACGAGCGAAGGCGGTCGGCAGGTGCCGCACCAGGGTCGCGACCACCGGCTCGCCGTCGTCCCGGCCCAGGTCGAGGGTGCGCTGCGCGAACCCGGGCCCGAGGATGTCCTCCCGCCACGGCTCGCGCATGGCGTCACTCTACGGCCCGGGCACCGTCGGGCCGCAGCGCCCCCGGCGCGAAGCCCGGGAGGAGAGCCGCGCGGAGTCCCCACCATCCGTCGCCGCATCCCCTCCCGGACGACCGCTCCCCCGGGCGCCTTTGAGCTTCGCGATCGGGGCGGCCTCGCGGCGCCGCGGAACCCGCGGATGGGGAGGCCCGCCGCATCCGCGCCCCTGGGGAGGGCGGGTCGTCAGCGCGGTGCTGCGGGGCCGGGCTGCTCGGTTCGGGAGGAGATCCGGCCTCGGGAGGGCGGATACGCGGGATACGCCCTCCCCACGCCGGATTTCCTCCCCAGGCGGCCGGCGGAGCTTCCCTCCCCACACCCGGGTCCGCCGGTCTCCTCCCCCGCCCGCCCGCCGCGACAGGGCCTCGCCTCACGGACGGCGCAGGGTGAGGGGATGCCCGACGTCATCAGCCTCGTCCGCGCCCTCGACGGTGTGGCGCGCACCGCGACCCTCCGCGAGCGCGGCCTGAGTGACCACCGGATCGCCGACGCCGTGCGGCGCGGCGCGCTCTCGCGCGTGCGTCGCGGGTGGGTCGCGCTGCCGTCCGCCGACACCGAACTGGTCGAAGCAGCCCGCGCGGGCGTCGTGCTGACGTGTGTCACGCAGGCTCGGCGGCTCGGTCTGTGGGTGCTGGCGGAGCCGCGCCCGCACGTCGCCGCGCCCGGCCATGCCGGCCACGTCGCCTCGGCGGTCGGACACGTGCACTGGGCGGCGCCCGTCGTGCCGCGGCATCCGGATGCGCTCGTCGACCCGGTCGAGAACGTGCTGGCGGTCGCGGCGTCGTGCCTGCCGCACGAGGAGGCGCTCGCGGTGTGGGAGTCGGCGCTGCGGCAGGGGATGGTCGACATCCGGGAGATGCGTCGCCTCGACCTGGGCCCGGCCGCGCGCGCCCTGTGCGACGAGGCGGATCCCTACGCCGACTCCGGCCTGGAGTCCTTCGCGGTACCGCGTCTGCGGTGGCTCGGGCTGCCGCTGCGCCGCCAGGTGTGGATCGCCGGTCACCGCGTCGATCTGCTGATCGGCGAACGGCTCGCGTTCCAGATCGACGGCGGCCACCACGTCGGCGCGCAGCGCGAGGAGGACATCGCCCACGATGTCGCGCTCGGCCTGCTCGGCTATCGCGTGATCCGCGTCGGCTACCGCACGATCGTCGACGACTGGGCGAGCGTGCAGGAGCGGATCATGCGCGCGATCGCCCAGGGATGGCACCGCGCGTGATGCCGGAGCCTCGCCGCCAGCTCGCGCTTCGGGAGGAGATCGAGCCTCGGGAGGACGGATACGCGGTACACGTCCTCCCTACGCCGGATCTCCTCCCGAGGCGAGGGGCGCCGCGGGGCTAATCGCCGCGGGAGATCGCGACCATCTCGTCGCGCGGCACGACCTTGATACGGGCGCGCTCGTGCGGCGCCCCGAGCGCCATCTCGTGCTCGTCGAGGCGGTGCCAGCCCTCGAGGTCGGTCCAGGCGACACCGCGCTCGGCCAGCAGCGCGGGGATCGCGTCCTCCGCCGGGTCCTCCGGCTGCCACCACGAGCCCTGGTCGTTGATGAGGTGGCGCACCGTCTCCATCGCGTCCGACTTCGTGTGGCCGATGAGCCCGACCGGTCCGCGCTTGATCCAGCCGGTGGCGTAGACGCCGGGCACGCGCTCGTTGGAGTCCTTGCGGATGACCTGGCCCTCGTGGTTCGGGATGACGCCGTGGCGCTTGTCGAAGGGCACGCCCGGGAGGGGCGACCCGAAGTATCCGACCGCGCGGTACAGCGCCTGGATCGCGACCTCGCGCAGCTCGCCCGTACCGACGACGCCACCCTGCCCGTCGGGGCGCGTGCGCTCGTAGACGAAGGACGACACCCGGCCGTCGGCATCCGTCTTCACCTCGACGGGCTTCGCCCAGAAGTGCAGGTGCAGGCGCCGCGACGCCTCACCGCCCGCGTTGTTCACGCTCGGGCGCTTGCGCCACGACTGCAGCACGCGATCGATGACCATGACCTGCTTGTTGCTTGCGATCGCGGCCTTCGAGGCCTCGTCGTAGTCGAAGTCCTCGTCGTACACGACCATGTCGACATCGCGCAGCTCGCCGAGCTCGCGCAGCTCCAGCGGCGTGAACTTCACCTGCGCGGGGCCGCGACGGCCGAAGACGTGCACGTCGGTGACCGGCGAGGCCTTCAGGCCCTCGTACACGTTCGCGGGGATCTCGGTGGGGAGGAGGTCGTCGGCGTGCTTGGCCAGCATGCGCGAGATGTCGAGGGCCACGTTGCCGTTGCCGATGACGGCGACCGACTCGGCCTCGAGCGGCCACGTGCGCGGCACGTCGGGGTGGCCGTCGAACCACGACACGAAGTCGGCGGCGCCGTACGAGCCCTTCGCATCGATGCCCGGGATGTCCAGCTTCGTGTCGCGGATGGCCCCGGTGGCGAAGATCACGGCGTTGTAGTGACGCTTGAGATCATCGAGGGTGATGTCCTCGCCGAAGCGGACGTTCCCGAAGATGCGGATGTCGCCGCGGTCGAGCACCTCGCGCAGCGCCGTGATGATGCCCTTGATGCGCGGGTGGTCGGGCGCGACGCCGTAGCGCACGAGGCCGTAGGGGGCGGGGAGCTGTTCGAACAGGTCGATCGACACGTCGAACTTCCGCTCGGCCTTCAGCAGGATGTCCGCCGCGTAGATGCCGGCGGGTCCTGCGCCGACGATGGCCAGCCGGAGCTTGGTCATGGGTGTCCTCTCGGAAACGGATGCGGCGGTCCCGCCGCGATCGGAGTCAGCTGGAGCGGTCGGCGACGGCCTGCGCGAAGCGCGTGAGCGCCTCCCGCACGGCGCCGTCGGGCACCGGCCCCAGCGCGTCGATGGCCTCGTTCGACCACTGGTGGGCGAGATCGAGGGTCGCGTCGGTGGCCTCGTGCGCCCGCAGCAGGGCGAGCGGCTCGTCGAGGATCTCGGGGTCGGCGCCGTCGGCGATGGCCTCGACGCCCTGCTCGATGCGCGCGTGCAGGTCGACCGACGCTGCATCCGTGCGCTGACCGAGCAGCAGGTAGGGCATCGTCGGCACCCCCGCGCGCAGGTCGGTGCCGGGCACCTTGCCGGTCTCGTCGGGGTCGGCCGACAGGTCGATGACGTCGTCGAGCAGCTGAAAGGCGACGCCCGCCTTCTCGCCGAAGACGCGCATGGGCGTCTCGTACTCCTGCGGGCCGCGCGAGAAGATGACGCCCGCCTCGGCGGCCGTCGCGATGAGGGAGCCGGTCTTGTCGGAGAGCACGTGCAGGTAGAACGCGACCGGGTCGTCGCCGGGCTGCGGGCCGACGGTCTCGTGCATCTGGCCGAGCACGAGCCGCTCGAACGTGTCGGCCTGGAGGCGGATGGCGCGCTCGCCGTGGCGCGCCATGATCTGGCTCGCACGAGAGAACAGCAGGTCGCCGGTGAGGATCGCGACGTTGTTGCCCCACACGGTCTGAGCGCTCGGCACGCCGCGACGCACGTCGGCGCCGTCCATGACGTCGTCGTGGTAGAGCGACCCCAGGTGGGTCATCTCCAGCGCGGTCGCCGCATCCACGACGTCGTCGCCGATGCCTTCGCCGAGCTGCGCCGTGAGCATCGCGAGCATCGGGCGCACGCGCTTGCCGCCGGCCTCGTACAGATAGCGGCTCGTGGCGTCGGCGAGCGCGTCGGCCGAGCGCAGCTCGCGCGCGAGGCTCTCCTCGACGCGGTCCAGGCCCGCCTCGACGGTGGCCAGCAGCTTGCGCGAGCGGACCCCCGCGAACACGCGGTCGGAAAGTCCCAGCTTGCCCGCCATCTGCGAGCCCGCAGCGGAAGGTCTCGGGGTCACCCTCCAACCCTATCGCGCGTGGGGAGTTCGGCCTCAGGCCCTGGCGTAGCCGCGGTGCAGCGCTACGATGCCGAGCGACAGGTTGCGGTACGCGACATCGGCCCAGCCGGCCTCGCGCATCCACTGCGAGAGCGTCCGCTGGTCGGGCCAGTCGCGGATCGACTCGTTGAGGTAGTCGTACGCCTCCGCGTTGGAGCTCACCGCGCGCGCGACGACGGGAAGCACGCGCCCGTTGTAGAAGCGGTAGAGGCCGCCGAAGAGCTTCGACGGCGGGTGGGAGAACTCGCACACGACGATGCGGCCGCCGGGCTTGGTGACCCGGCGCAGCTCGCGCAGCGCCGTCTTCGGCTCGTTGACGTTGCGCAGGCCGAACGACATCGTGACGGCGTCGAACTCGGCGTCGCCGAAGGGCAGCGCGGTCGCGTCGGCCTCGACGAACGTGAGGTTCGGGATGTCGCCGTACCGGCGGCGGCCCTCGCGGATCATGCCGGGCGAGAAGTCGGCCGCGACGACCTCCGCGCCGCTGCGCGCGAGCGAGACCGAGCTCGCCCCCGTGCCGGCGGCGAGGTCGAGGATGCGCTGCCCGCGCCGCGGCGCCACGGCGCGGGTCGTGGCGATGCGCCAGAAGCGGTCGTTCCCGAGGCTCAGCACGGCGTTGGTGCGGTCGTACGCCGCGGCGACCTGGTCGAACATGCCGCTCACGCGTGCCGGGTCCTTGCCGAGGTCGGCGCGGTTGGGCTCGGAGGTCACCGTCCGAGTCTACGCACCGAGGTCGGCGAGAACGGCGAGCCAGCGGGCGATCGTGCGGTCGTCGAACGGCGCTTCGCGGGCCGTGACGCGGCGTTCGAGGTCGACGGCGACGTCCTCGAGCCGCGCGACGATGTCGAGCGGGTAGCCGTACTGCACACGGTGCTCGTCCCACTCGTCGCGGTCGTCGATCCAGATGCCGTGGCGCGCGTCATCGACGACGTCGAGATCCATGTCGACGCCCGCGGCCTCGCCGGCGTCGTCGAAGCGCACGTCCCACGCGAGATCGATGTACACGCGGACCGGATGCGGCGCCGCGTTGGCCGTGAACGCCCATTCGCCCGACGGCGGCACGAGCGTCACGTTGGGCTGCGGCGCCCGCACCTCGCGACCCGGGCGGGCGCTGCGGGCGCCCGCGACCTGGCCGACCCAATCGCCGTGCTCGTCCGAGCCGAGGAACACGCACTCGTGCTCCCAGTGCGGCGACCCGTCCCACTTGCGCCAGCGGAAGAGCAGTCGCGTACCGGGAGGAGGACTCACGCTCGCAGTCTAGGGATGCGGCGCCGAACTAGGCTGGAGGCGTGGACACCCCCGCTCCGGCGGCGCTGCCTCGCTTGCGCGTCGTGACGCGCGAGATCGAGCCGCTCGACGATCTCCTCCCCTTCACGACGACGCACGACCCGCTGTTCTGGAGCCGTCGCGGCGACACGATGGCCGCCTTCGGCACGGTCCACACCCTCCGCGCGACCGGCGCGCAGCCGGCCGCTGAGCTCTCGGCGCAGTGGCGAGCGCTCGTGGCGGCCGCCGAGGTCGACGATGCGGTCGGCGTGGCCGGCACGGGCCTCATCGCGTTCGGCTCGCTCGCGTTCGACGCCGCGTCCCCGCGCGGGAACGCGCTGATCGTGCCCGACCTCGTCGTGGGGCGCCGGGGCGGACGCACGTTCGCGACGCGCGTCGCGCTCGCGGATGCGGCGGCCCCGCCCGAGCCGGAACTGCCGCCGCGCTCGCCCTTCGGCCCCCACTGGGCGGCATCGCTCGGACCCGGTCGGATGACGGCGGAGACCTACCAGGAGGCGGTGCGCACCGCGGTCGCGGCGATCCGGGCGCAGCGCCTGGACAAGGTCGTGCTCGCGCGCGACGTGGAGGGCCGGGTGCCCGCGACCGCCGACCTCCGCCGCCTCGTACGGGCGCTGCTGACGGGCTACCCCGACTGCTGGGTGTTCGCCGTCGACGGTCTCATCGGCGCGAGCCCCGAGACGCTCGTGACCGTGTCGGGCGGCACGCTCACGGCGCGGGTACTCGCCGGCACGAGCGCCCGCGGCGCCGACGAGGACGCGGATGCGGCGGCCGCGCTCGCCCTCGCCGACAGCGCGAAGGACCAGCACGAGCACCGATTCGCCGTCCGCAGCGTCCTGGCGTCGCTCCGCCCGCACACGAGCGCTCTCGCCGCCGGCGAGCAGCCGTTCACGCTGCGCCTTCCCAACGTGTGGCACCTCGCGACCGACATCGAGGGGGTGCTGGCCGACCGCTCGTCGTCGCTCGATCTCGTCGCGGCGCTGCATCCCACCGCCGCGGTCGCCGGGACGCCCACGGCCGAGGCGCTGGAGTGGATCCGGCGGCTCGAGCCGTTCGACCGCGGGCGCTACGCCGGGGCGGTCGGCTGGATCGACGCCGACGGCGACGGCGAGTGGGCGATCGCGCTGCGCTGCGCGCAGTTCGGCCCGGCGACCGACGACGACCAGCGCGCGCTGACGGCCTACGCGGGGGCGGGGATCGTGGCCGACAGCGACCCCGAGGCGGAGCTGCTGGAGACGCGCGTGAAGTTCCGCCCCATCATCGACGCCCTCGCGTGACGAGCGCCGCGAGCGGATCGAGCCCCATCGGACCGAGCGCGAGCGCGTCACGGTGGAACGCCCGCAGCGAGAACGCCGCGCCGTCCTGCTCCTCGCGCCGCCGGCGGGCCTGACGCCACAGCCGCGCACCCACGCCGAACGCGAGCGCCTGACCGGGCCACGCGAGGTAGCGGTCGACCTCGAAACCGGCGAGGGCGGGATCGACGTGCGCGAGCTCGACGAGCGCGTCGCGCGCGCGATCGACCGACCACTCCCCCGGCGCGAGCGCGACGCCGTCGGGGATCGGGCGCCCGGTGTGGAGGCCGATGTCGGCGACGATCCGCACCGCGCGCCACAGCCGGCCGAGCACGATGCCGAGCCGCTCCGCGTCGTCGCGGATGAGCCCGAGCTCGTCGGCGAGCTGCTCGGCGTAGTGCGCCCAGCCCTCGGCGTAGCCGTGCACGTGGCACACGTGGCGCTGCCACGGGTGCAGACCCTCGTGCGCCGACGTGATCGCGAACTGCAGGTGATGCCCGGGCACGCCCTCGTGATGCACGCTCGTGATCTCGTGCCACGTCGCGACGTCGGCCTCGCCGTCCGGCAGGGTCCACACGACGCGCGGCGGCGCCGAACCGTCCGGCGCTCCGGGCGTGTAGAAGACCACGCCCGACGCCGCCTCCGACACGACGCACACGACGTCGCCGACCCCGACCGGCAGGTCGAATGCGTCCGCCACGCCGTCGATCGACGCCGCGACGCGGTCGGCGAGCCACCGCTGGATCTGCGGCACGCCCCGGATGCGCCGCACGGGATCGCGATCGAGGCGCCCGGCCGCGTTGTGGACGGGGTCGGCCCCCGTGCCGCCCAGGCGCGCGGCGAGTCGGCGGGCCTCGGCGCTCAGCCGCTCCAGCTCCGCCCAGCCGAACGCGTACGTCTCGGCGACGTCGACGCGGGCGCCGAGCATCGTCGCGGCGATGCGGGCGTACTCGTCCTCGCCGACCCCGTCGACGCTCGGTGCCCGCTTGCGGAGGTCGCCGCGCAGGGTGTCGCGGAGCGCGGCGAGGGCGGCGTTCGCGCGCTCGCGCCCCCGCGCGACGTGCGCACGCGTCTCGGGCCCGACGGACGCCGCGATCGGCACGGCGGCGAAGGAGTCGCCCGCGAGCCAGCCGTCGATCTGCGCCGCGAGCGCATCGAGCTGGCGGCGCGGGGCCACCGCCGTGCCCGAGAAGCGCTCCGGATGCTCCGCCGCCCAGCGCAGCGCGCGCTCGTACCCGCGGATCGCCCCGGCCGCCGCGTCGAGCCGGCGCACGAGACGGTCGCCCGCCGCATCCGGGGTCACCTCGAGTCCGTCGAACGCGCCGCGGACGAGGTGGACGGGGGTCGCGAGGGGCGCGACGAGGCGTGCCGTGAAGCCCGTGGCCAGCAGCACCCGCTCGCTCGCGAGGCGCTCGCGCAGCGCCGCGCGCAGCACGGGGTCGCCGCCCTCGGCGGCGTCGAGCGCCGCGATCGTGTCGGCGGCGAGCGCGTCGCGGCGCAGCAGCGCCTCGGGCGTCGTGTCGGTCAGGGCCGGACCGTCGGCGCCGATCGCGGCGGCGGCGTCGGCATCGTCGGCGGCGAGGGACGCGACGTAGGTGTCGGCGATCGCCCGGACGGGATCGACGGCGCCGGTCATGACGCGGCGAGGCGCGCGCGCTCCGCGGCGACGTCGTAGTCGGCCGGCGGCCACTGCGGGTCGAGCCCGGCGAGGGCGTCGACGAGCAGCTGCGCGACCGCGAGGCGCGCGTACCACTTGCGGTCGGCCGGCACGACGAACCACGGGGCGTCGGCGGTCGACGTGCGCTGGATCGCGACCTCGTACGCCGTCATGTACTCGTCCCACAGCGCGCGCTCGTCGAGATCGCCGGGGGCGAACTTCCAGTGCTTGTCGGGGCGGTCGAGGCGCTCGGCCAGCCGCGCCTTCTGCTCGTCCTTCGAGATGTGCAGCATGACCTTCACGATCCGGATGCCGCGGTCCGCCGCCTCGCGCTCGAATCCGAGGATCGCGCCGTACCGGCGCTCGATCTCCTCGGGCGGCGCGAGTGCGCGGACGCGGCCGATGAGCACGTCCTCGTAGTGTGAGCGGTCGAACACGCCGATGCGGCCGGCGGCGGGGAGGCGCCGCCGGATGCGCCACAGGAAGTCGTGCGCGAGCTCGTCCGGTGTGGGCTTCTTGAAGGCGGCGAGCTCGACGCCCTGCGGGTCGACGGAGCCGACGACGTGCCGCACGATGCCGCCCTTACCGGCGGTGTCCATGGCCTGCAGGACGAGCAGGACCGAGCCCGTGCCGGGCGACGCCGTCGACTCGGCGAACAGGCGCTCCTGCAGCTCGCCGAGGCGCGCCGTCGTCGCGGCGAGGTCGGCCTCGGCGCTCTTCTTGTCGCCGTGGTAGCCGGGCGTGGATCGCGGGTCGACCTGCGCGAGCCGGAAGCCGTCAGCGGCGCGGAGCGCCTCCGCGGGGGCCGTGGACCACGTCTGCGTGTGCGCCATGATCCCATCCTGCCCCGAGCGAGCCGCCGCGTCAGCGTTCCAGCGGCACCTCGATGAGCTGGCGTCCGCCGACGGGCGCGGTGAGCACCTGGTCGAGGGCGCTCCGGGTCGTGACGCGGTGGTACTCCCAGCCGTACGCGAGCGCGAGCTGCTCGAGCCGTACCGCGTGCGGCGTGTACAGCACGCGCCGCATCGCGTCGGCGCCGGCGACCGCGGCGACCTCGAGGCCGTCGAAGATCGTGCCGCCGCCGTCGTTGCCCACGACGACCTGCAGGCGCGGCTCGTCCTCGCCGGGCGGGATGAGCAGCGCGCCGACGTCGTGGAGCGTCGCGAGGTCGCCGAGCAGCACGCGCGTGACGCCCCGAGCGCCGGCCGCCTGGGCGGCGAGCGCGACGCCGACGGCAGTGGCGATCGTGCCGTCGATGCCGGCGAGGCCGCGGTTGGCGTGGACGGGCACCTTCTTGCCGCCGAGCACGGTGTCGGCCACCCGCACCAGACGCGACGACCCGAACACGAGGCGGTCGTGCGGCCACGTGGCGCGCCATACGGCGTCGACGAGGGCGGCGCGGTCGACGGGGGCGCGCAGCACGGCCATCTCGGCGGCGATCGCACCGAGCCGCTCGTGCGGCACGGCCGACGCCAGGCCCGCCGCATCCGGCGCCCGGGGCGCGAGGTCGACGGCGGCGTCGTGCGACGCGCGCATCCACGTGCCGAGCCAGTCGCGGTCGACGCCCTCGGGCGCGACGGCGACCGCATCGACGGTGCGCGTCGCGCCGTTGAGGTTGAGCGGCTCTCCCGGGCCGCCCACCGCCACGACGTCGACGTCGGCTCGCGAGACCAGGGCCGTCACCTCGCGGCTGAGGGTCGGGTGCCCGAAGACGACGGCCCGCTCGACGGCGCCGCCGAGATCGTCCCGCCGCAGCAGCGCGCGGTACCCGTGCACGACGTGGCGGCCGAAGCGGGCGCCGCTGACGATCTCCGCGATGAGCGGCCAGCCGCCCACGTGCGCGAGCGCCTCGGCCGCAGGGCCCGCATCGGCGCCGGCGATCACGACGGTGCGGGGGCCGCGCGGCAGCACGAGGGGTGCCGACTCGGGCTCGGGCTGATCGGCGTCGCCGATCCCGCCGCCGCCCTGGTACAGCGCCCCGGACGCGTCTTCGCCCTCCCGCGCGTCGGCATCGGGGTCCGGGGCGTCGTCGGCCGCGGATGCGGCGTCCGCGGCGAGCCAGGGCGGAAGCTCGCCCGCGAGCGGCTCGCGGTACGGCAGGTTCACGTGCACGGGCCCGGCGGGCCGCCCGCCGCCCCCGAGCGCCGCGTCGAGCGCCTCGCCGGCGAGGGTGCGCAGCGCCGACGTCTGCGCGGCCGTGCCGTGGTCGTCGACCTCGTCGGGGGTGGCGACGTCGGCGTCGAACCGCACGTTCGGCGCGAACAGCCCCGGCTGGCGCGTGGTCTGGTTGGCGCCGACGCCGCGCAGCTCGGGCGGACGGTCGGCGGTGAGGAGGATCAGCGGGACGCCGGAGTGATGGGCCTCGAGCACGGCGGGGAGGAGGTTCGCCACCGCCGTGCCCGACGTGCACACGACGGCCGCCGGCATCCGGGACTCCCGGCCGATGCCGAGCGCGGTGAAGCCGGCGACGCGCTCGTCGATGCGCACGTGCAGGCGGATGCGACCCTGCCGCTCCAGATCGGCCGCGACCAGCGCGAGCGCCTGCGAGCGGGAGCCGGGGCTGAGCACGACGTGGGAGACACCCCGCTCGACGAGCGCGAGCAGGAGCGCCGCCGCCGCATCCGTCGCCGGCGACGCCGCGGTGCGCGGGACGTCGGGGGTCACGCTCAGCCGACCGCGCCGCGCTGACCGCGCGCGTCGTCGTCGCCGTCCGTCTTGGGCGGCGTGGCGCTGTCGGCGTCACGCTGAGCGCGGAAGCGCGCGTCGTCCGACTCCGCGTCGAGCTGGGCGAGCTCCTCCTCCAGACGGCGGATGCGCTCGTCGTGGTCGGAGGTCACCGCGATACGGCCGAGGAACTCGGGGTCGTCGTCGGGCGCGCGCCGCGCGACGGCCGCCGCCGAGCGGCGCACCCGACCCACGAGGAACCACAGCGCACCGCCGAGCACGGGGATGAGGACGACGATCGCGAGCCACGCCGGCTTGCCGACGCCGCGATGACGGGAGGCGGGCTGCAGCGCGCAGTCGACGATCGCGTAGACCCAGAAGACCGTGCCCACGAGCGCCAGAACCAGCAACAGCCTCGCCACGCGACTATTTTAGGCGCCCTGCCTGGACGAAGGCCGGGGAACGGCGTCCCTGGCCGACATAGGATGGACGGCGTGATCGCGCGCTCCGTCCTGCTCTACACGGTGCTGCGCCTGCTCGCCTTCCTCGTGCCGTTCGGCCTGCTCATGCTGCTGCCGATCTTCCAGCAGCTCCCGTGGCTCGCCGCGATCTTCGCCGCGCTCATCGGCCTCAGCCTGTCGCTGCTGTTCCTGCGCCGGCCGCTCACGACCGTCACGAGCGAGCTCGCCGAGCGTCGTGCCCGCGAGGGCGCCGAGCGTCGTTCGGGCGCGCAGCGCGACGCCGACGTCGAGGACGCCGCGGCCGACGCTTCCGGCACCGAGCGCCCCTGACCGCGACGGGCCGGGCGCTCAGGCGACGAACGCCCAGAAGAGGAACGCGGCGTACGCGAGCGAGGTCAGCGACGTCAGCGCGAGCGCGATGACGAGCTCGCGCGGCACCCGGTAGGTCCACACGATGAGGATCGCCGGAAGCGCCGCGAGCAGCGCCATGAGCGTCAGCCACGCGATGGGGTACACGAGCGCCAGGAACGCGCCGATGAGGAAGGGCGCGAGGACGAGCACCGTGAACAGCACCTGGGTCGCTCGTCGCCCGATGCGCACCGACAGCGTGCGCTTGCCCGCGAGCCGGTCCTGGTCGATGTCGCGGAGATTGTTCGCGAGCAGCACGGCGACCGCGAGGAACCCCACCGCGACCGCGCCGAACCACGCCTCCTGCGGGAGCAGGAGCGCCTGCACCCACGTCGTGCCGAGCGTCGCGACCAGGCCGAAGAACACGAACACGACGACCTCGCCGAGCCCCGCGTAGCCGTAGGGCCGCTTGCCGCCGGTGTAGAACCACGCCGCGACGATCGCGACCGCGCCCACGAGCAGCAGCCACCACTGCTGCGTCCGCACGACGATCGCGAGCCCCGCGAACGCGGCGAGCGCGAAGAACACCAGCGCGACGACGAGCACCGTGCGCGGCTTCGCCCTGCGGCCACCCGTGAGACGCGCCGGCCCCACCCGCACGTCGTCGGTGCCGCGGATGCCGTCGCTGTAGTCGTTGGCGTAGTTCACGCCGATCTGCAGGCACACCGCCACCGCGAGGCACGCGAGCGCGATCACCCAGTGCAGCGGCTCGCCGCCGAGGGTCGCCGCGCCCGTTCCGACCAGCACGGGGCTGACCGCGAGCGGCAGCGTGCGCAGGCGCGCGGCGCCGATCCAGTCGCGGGCCGTCGCCCGTGCGGGGGCGGCAGTCGGACGCTTCTGCGGGTTGCCGGGGCGCCGCGCCGGGGCGGGACGCTTCTTGCTGCGGGATCGGTTCGCCACGAAGGGCAATCCTAGGCTGCGCCGCGGGCGGCACCCGCGGACGGGGTCGCGCGCGCGGTCGCGCGGGTGGACACTGGCGGGATGCTGAGCGTGGGCACGACCGTTCTGACCGTGGAAGACCTCCCCCGCGCGCGGGCGTTCTGGCGTGCGGCGCTCGGGTACGTCGACCGCCACCCCGCGAGCGAGGACTGGGTGATCCTCGATCCGCCGGGCAAGGACACGTGGGATGCAGCGGGCGCGAGCATCGCGCTGTCGGTGACGGGATACCCGCAGCACTATCCGCCGCGCATCCACCTCGACCTGTACGCCGACGATCAGGCGGCCGAGATCGCTCGACTGCGCGGGCTCGGGGCGCGCGACGTCGACTGGGACGGGTACCCCGACGACGCCGACTGGGTCGTCATGGAGGACACCGAGGGCAACCGCTTCTGCGTCATCGACGTCGGCCCGCGCACCGCGGCCTGAGCGGCCGCGCTCAGGCGAGGCTCGCGACGAGCCGGCGGACGGCTTCGCGGTCGGGCTTGCCGGAGGCCAGCGTCGCGATCTCGTCGACGACGACGAGGCGCGAAGGCCGCGCCGGCGCACCGATCTCGGCCGCGACGGCCGCCCGCGCGCGCTCGAGCTGCTCGGCCTCGCTGGGGCGCGCGGCCCGAGCGCCCACGAGGTCACCACGGGAGGCCACGATGACGGACGCCTCGCCCCACGTCGCGTCCGCCACCCCCACGACGACCGCCGACTCCAGGCCCGGGATGCTGCGGACCACGCGTTCGACGCGGTCGAGCGAGATGTTGATGCCGCCCGAGACGATGACGTTGTCGATGCGGCCGTGGATGCGCAGCACCCCGTCGTCGAGGAGACCCGCGTCGCCGGTGCGGTACCAGCGGCGACCGCCGGCGTCGCGCGGGAAGGCCGCCGCGGTGCGCCCGGGATCGCCGAGGTAGCCGTCGGCCAGCATTGGGCCGGCGATCCGCAGCTCGCCGTCGACGATCGCGAGCTCGACGCCGTCGAGGGGCACGCCGTCGTAGACGCAGCCGCCGCACGTCTCGGTCGACCCGTACGTACGCACGATGCGCGCCCCGGCGTCGACCGCACGCTCGCGCAGCGCGTCGGGGAGGGACTGGCCGCCCACGAGGATCGCCTCGAACGAGCGCAGCGCGCCGGCGACCTCGGCGTCGTCCGCCGCATCCAGCAGTCGCTGCAGCTGCACGGGCACGAGCGACGTGTACGTCGGCACACGCGCGCCGCCCTCGCTCGAGGCCATGCCGCGCGCGGCCGCGGCGAAGGCGGCCGGCGAGAACGACCCGGAGAGGATCGCGGGCTCGCGTCCCGCCACGAGCGAGCGCACGAGCACCTGCACCCCCGCGACGTACGCCGCCGGCAGCGCCAGGAGCCACGCGCCCGCGCCGATGCGCGCCGCCGTCGCGAGGGCGCTCGCGGTGAGCGCGTTGCGGCTGAGCGCGACGGTCTTGGGCACACCGGTCGAGCCGCTCGTGGTGAGCGCGACCGCCGTGCCGGCCGGCACGTCGTCCGGAAGCGGCAGCGCGGTCGAGCCGAGCCCGACGGCGGGGCCGGCGCCGAGCACGGCCGCCCGCAGGGCGCGCAGCACGTCGCGTGGATCGTCGCCGTCGATCGCCTCGAGCCTCACCGCATCCGCTCCGCCATGCTGCGTGAATCGGCGGCTCTCCGGGCCCGCGTGGGCACCGATTCCGGCACGTCGCGGGTCAGTAGTGCCACGGGAATCCGGTCCAGTCGGGGTCGCGCTTCTCGAGGAACGCATCGCGGCCCTCGACCGCCTCGTCGGTTCCGTACGCCAGTCGCGTCGCCTCGCCCGCGAACACCTGCTGACCGACGAGCCCGTCGTCGACGGCGTTGAACGCGAACTTCAGCATGCGGATCGCCGTGGGCGATTTGCCCAGGATCGTACGGGCCATCGCGATCGCCTCGCGCTCGAGCTCGGCGTGCGGCACGACGCGGTTGACCGCACCGATCTCGTACGCGCGCTGCGCGGAGTACTCCTCGGCGAGGAAGAACACCTCCCGCGCCCGCTTCTGCCCGATCTGCCGCGCGAAGTAGGCCGAGCCGTACCCGGCGTCGAAGGAGCCCACGTCGGCGTCGGTCTGCTTGAAGCGGCCGTGCTCCGCCGAGGCGATCGACAGGTCGCACACGACGTTGAGCGAGTGCCCGCCGCCGGCGGCCCAGCCCGGGACGACCGCGATGACGACCTTCGGCATGAAGCGGATGAGCCGCTGCACCTCGAGGATGTGCAGCCGCCCTGTTCTCGCTGCATCCGCACCGGCCCCTGAGCCTGTCGAAGGGTCGGCCGCGTACGTGTAGCCGTCGCGGCCGCGGATGCGCTGGTCGCCGCCGGAGCAGAACGCCCACCCGCCGTCCTTCGGGCTCGGGCCGTTGCCGGTGAGCAGCACGACGCCGATCTTCGGCTCCTGCCGCGCCGTGTCGAGCGCGTGGTACAGCTCGTCGACGGTGTGCGGGCGGAACGCGTTGCGCACCTCGGGCCGGTCGAACGCGATGCGCGCGATCCGCCCGTCGGGCGAGACGTGCGCCGTGATGTCGGTGTAGCGCTCGTCGGCGGCGGTGGGCACCCACGCCGCCGGATCGAACAGCTCCGAGACCATCAGGCGCCGTTCTTCCCGTCGCGCCAGCGCAGCCACGCCGCGACCGCGTCGAAGTCGGGCTCGCCAGGCGCCCAGCCGAGCGTGAACAGGCGCACGCCGGCGTCGAAGAGCGCGTCGGCGTCGGACTCGTCGCGGCGAGCGAGCTCGTTGGAGACGATCAGCCCCGACACGTCCCGCTCCTCGGTCTCGGCCCACTTCTCGATGACCGACACCTTGTGGCCGAGCTCGTCGGGCGTGACGAAGCTGTGCCAGATGTCGGCGTGACGGGCGACCAGGCGGAGAGTCTTCTGCTCGCCCTTGCCGCCGATCATGACGGGGATGTGGCGGGTGGGCGCGGGGTTGAGCTTGCCCCAGCGCGCGACGATGCGGTCCAGGCCGTCGGCGAGGTCGTTCAGACGCGAGCCGGCGGTGCCGAACTCGTAGCCGTACTCGGTGTAGTCGCGCTCGAACCAGCCCGAGCCGGTGCCGAAGATGAACCGGCCGCCGCTGATGTGGTCGATCGTGCGGGCCATGTCGGCCTGCAGGTCGGGGTTGCGGTAGCTGTTGCAGTTCACCAGCGCGCCGAACTCCACCCGCTCGGTCTGCTCGGCCCACGCCGCGAGCATCGTCCAGCCCTCGAAGTGCGCCCCGTCGGGGTCGCCGAACAGCGGGAAGAAGTGGTCCCAGTTGAAGAGGATGTCCACGCCCATGTCTTCCAGGCGCGTGACCGCGTCACGGATCTGGGCATACGTGGCGTGCTGGGGCTGGATCTGCACGCCGAGGCGCACGGGAGTGTCGAGAAGCATGGCGCCAGCCTATTCCCGGCGTCCCCGCCGACCGGCGCGATCCGGGGCAGGATGGGGGGATGCTGCTGCCCGCCGTGGACGAGATCCTGGAGACCGCGCGCGTGGTGGCGCTGCCGCTGTCGACGCGCTTCCGCGGCGTGGACGTGCGCGAGGCGGTCGTGTTCGAGGGACCGGAGGGGTGGACGGAGTTCTCCCCGTTCGTGGAGTACGACGACGCCGAGGCCGCGGTGTGGCTCGCCGGCGCGATCGACTTCGGCTGGATGCCGCGCCCTCGGCGCCATCGCGACAGTGTGCCGGTGAACGCGACGGTGCCCGCGGTGGCGGCCGACGCCGTCGGCGCGGTGCTCGCGCGCTTCGACGGCTGCCGCACCGCGAAGGTGAAGGTGGCCGAGCGCGGTCAGCAGCTGGCCGACGACGTCGCGCGCGTGCGCGCGGTGCGCGAGCTGCTGGGTCCGGAGGGCCGGATCCGGGTGGACGCGAACGGCGCGTGGAACCTCGACGAAGCCGAGCATGCCGTCCACGCGCTCGCGGAGTTCGACCTCGAGTACGTCGAGCAGCCGTGCGGCAGCGTCGAGGAGCTCGCGGAGCTGCGCCGCCGCATCCGGTACCTCGGCATCCCGGTCGCCGCGGACGAGAGCGTGCGCAAGGTCGACGACCCGCTGCACGTGGCGCGAGCCGGCGCCGCCGACCTGCTCGTGATCAAGGCGCAGCCGCTCGGCGGCGTGCGCCGCGCGCTCGTGATCGTCGAGGCGGCGGGGCTCCCCGTCGTGGTCTCGAGCGCCCTGGACACCTCGGTCGGCCTGTCCATGGGGGTCGCGCTGGCCGCGGCGCTCCCCGACCTCCCCTTCGACTGCGGGCTCGGCACCGCGTCGCTGTTCACCGGCGACGTCGCGGCGCCCCCGCTGGTGCCGCACGGCGGCGAGCTGCCCACCGGTCCGGTGGTGCCGGATGCGGCGGCGCTCGACGCGCTCGCCGCCCCGGCCGAGCGCCGCGCGTGGTGGCTCGAGCGGCTCGCCCGTTGCCACGCGCTGCTCGAGCGCAGCGGGCGGAACGGCTAGGACACCAGCAGCGGCACGAGCGCCCCGATCGCGCCTGTCACGCGGCGGCGCGCGGCCTCGCGGTCGTCGCCGGCCATGACGGCGCGCGTCGTCGCCGACTCCCACACGGCCAGCAGCAGCCGGGCCGCGTCGTCGGCGGGCACCGCGAGGCGCACCCGCAGGCGCTCGGCGATGTCGGTGATGAGCTGGACGATGGCCGCCTCGAGCTCGGCGTCCTGCGCGAGGAACGCGCGCGCGAGCTCGGGGTCGCGGAGCGCGTGGATGCGGATCTCGCTGAACAGCAGCACGTCGAGCCGGTCGTCGCCGGGCAGGGTCAGCACGTGCTCGGCGACGGCGAGCAGATCCGGCATCGGCGCGCCCGCCTCCGTCGCCGCGGCGAGTTCGACCACGCGCTCCTCGACGTCGCCGACGCGCGCGGCCGACACGCGCTTGGCGAGCTCGAGGAAGAGCTCCTCCTTCGTGGCGAAGTTGGAGTAGAACGCTCCGCGGGTGAAGCCCGCGCGCTCGCACACGGCTTCGACGGAGGCCGCATCGAGGCCGACCTCGGCGAACACCTCGGCCGCCGCATCCAGGAGTCGCTGCCGCGTCGCCTCGCGACGCGGAGTCGCGGCCGTCGCCTGACTCATGTCGACCCCCCGTTTCACACCGGTCGCTCAGCCAGACGATGCCTGGCGGGGTCTACGATACATCTGTGTATCGGATACAGCGCTGTATCGATCTCCTCTGACAGATCGGAGCATCCGTGTCCACACTCCTCGCCTCGCTCGGGCGCTGGTCGTTCCGTCACGGCTGGCGCGTCCTCGTCGCGTGGGTGCTCGTGCTCGTCGCCGCCGGCGGCGGCGCGCTGCTGTTCAGCCAGGGCACCGACAACGCCTTCTCCATCCCCGGCACCGAGTCCGAAGAGGGCCTCGAGCAGCTCTCGCGCACCTTCCCGCAGGTCAGCGGCACGAGCGCGCAGATCGTCGTGGTCGCCGCCGACGGGCAGAAGATCACCGACGACCCGTACCGGTCGGAGATCGGATCGTTCCTCACCGAGCTCGACGGCATCGACGGCGTCCTGGCCGTCACCGACCCCTTCGACGAGAACGTGTCGGGGCTCGTGAACGACGACGACGACGCCGCGATCATCCGGCTGCAGTTCGACGGCCAGGCCACGAGCGTGTCACCGGAGTCGAAGCAGGAGCTGCGCGACGCGACCGACGCGTTCGCCGCCGAGCTCCCCTCCGGCGCCCAGGCCGCCCTCGGCGGCGACCTGTTCGCCAACTCCGTGCCGGGTGTCACGATCACCGAGGCAGTGGGCCTCGTGATCGCCCTCATCGTCCTCATGGTGACCTTCCGGTCGTTCGTCATGGCGGGGCTGCCGCTCGTGACGGCCATCATCGGCGTCGGCCTGTCGATGTCGCTCATCCTGCTGGCGACCGTCGTGACCTCGATCTCCTCGACGACGCCGCTCCTCGCGCTCATGCTCGGCCTCGCGGTCGGCATCGACTACGCCCTGTTCATCGCCGCACGACATCAGGATCAGGTGCGCGAGGGCATGGACCCCGAGGAATCCGCCGCGCGGGCGACCGGCACGGCCGGCTCGGCCGTGATGTTCGCGGGCGTCACCGTGCTCATCGCCCTCATCGGCCTCGGCTTTGCGAACATCCCGTTCCTCACCACGATGGGGATCGCCGCGTCCGTCGCGGTCGCCCTCGCCGTCGTCGTGTCGGTGACCCTGACGCCCGCGCTCCTCGGCGTGGTCGGACGCCGCGCGGCGGGCCGCGTGCGCCGCCGCCCCGCATCCGTTCCGGCATCCGTTCCGGCGGCCGAGAACGGCGACGACGCGGCGGATGCGGCGACCGCGGCGCCGCCCGCCGCAGCGGCGCCCGCGGCGGCGCCCAAGCGCGTCAACCGCTGGGTCGCGCTCGTGACGCGGCATCCCCTTGTCACCGCCGTCGCGATCGTCGTCGGCCTGGGCACGGTCGCGGTGCCGGCGGGGAGCCTCGCGCTCGCCCTGCCCAACGCCGGCATGCTGCCCGAGTCGAATTCGGCCCGGCAGAGCTACGACCTCGCCGCGGAGTACTTCGGCCCGGGGTTCAACGGACCGCTCATCCTCACCGGCACGATCGTCACCTCGACCGACCCGCTCGGGCTCATGAAGGACCTCGGCGACGCCGTGGCCGAGATCCCCGGCGTGAAGGAGGTCGCCCTCGCGACCCCGAACGAGACCGCCGACACCGGCATCGTGCAGATCATCCCCGAGACCGCGCCCGAGGACCCGGCGACCGCCGAGCTCGTCCGCGACCTGCGCGCCCACCACGACGACTGGCTCGACGAGTTCGGCATCGACGTCAAGGTCACCGGCTTCACCGCCGTCGCGATAGACATCTCCGACCGCCTCGGCGCCGCGCTCCTGCCCTTCGGCATCTTCGTCGTCGGCCTGTCCTTCCTGCTGCTCATGGTCGTGTTCCGCTCGATCGCGGTGCCGCTGACCGCCGCGCTCGGCTACCTGCTGTCGGTCGCGGCCGCGTTCGGTGTCGTCGCCGCGGTGTTCGAGTGGGGCTGGTTCGCCGACGTCATCCATGTGACGCGCGTCGGGCCGGTCATCAGCTTCATGCCGATCGTGCTCATGGGC
This sequence comes from Microbacterium sp. 10M-3C3, assembly GCF_003931875.1. Classification (NCBI taxonomy): domain Bacteria; kingdom Bacillati; phylum Actinomycetota; class Actinomycetes; order Micrococcales; family Microbacteriaceae; genus Microbacterium; species Microbacterium sp. 10M-3C3. The sequence goes on from NZ_CP034245.1 coordinate 2,825,436, forward strand.
GTGCTGTTCGGACTCGCGATGGACTACCAGGTGTTCCTCGTCACGCGCATGCGCGAGGACTACGTCCACGCCCGGGCACGCGCCGGCGCGGCCGGCGACCGGCGCGCCATCGCGGTCGAGGCGGTGCGCACCGGCTTCTCCGCCACCGCGCGCGTGGTCACCGCCGCGGCGCTCATCATGTTCGCGGTGTTCGCCGCGTTCGTGCCGGAGGGCGACACGTCGATCAAGCCGATCGCGCTCGGCCTGGCGGCCGGCATCGCGATCGACGCCTTCCTCGTGCGCATGACGCTGATCCCCGCCCTCATGGCGCTCCTCGGCGACAAGGCGTGGTGGATGCCGCGGTGGCTCGAGCGGATGCTGCCGCATCTCGACGTCGAAGGCGAGGCCGTCGAGCGCGAGGAGAGCCTGCGCGACTGGCCCGGCCCCGAGTCGACGGCGATCCTGACGGCCGAGGACGTCGGCCTGGAGGTGCGCGACGTGCGCGTGTTCGCCGGCCTGTCCTTCGCGCTCGAGCCCGGCGACGCCGTGGTGCTCGCGGGGGCCGACCCCCGGCGCTCGCGGGCGGCGCTGCTGGCCCTCACGGGCCGCGCGTCGCCGGTGTCGGGGCGCCTGCGCGTCGCCGGTCACCTGCTCCCCGGCCGCGAGGCGTGGGTGCGCGGGCACGTCGGCATCGCCGAGCTCGGCGGCGCCGACGATCCGCTCGTGGAGCTGCGCACCGCCCTGTCCGGCACGCCCGGCGTCGCCGGCGTCGCCGACCTCGACGCCGTGGCGCACGGCGCCGCGCGCGACCAGGCCGCCGCGACCCTCCGCGACGCGCGCGGCTGGACGCTCATCGCGACCGCCGCCGACCCCGAAGCCGCCACCCGCCTCCTCGCCGAGGCCGGCCGGCAGAACGTCTCCGTCGTGCGGGTGCACGCCGCATCCGCCCCGTCCCCCGACCTCACCGAGGTGAACGCATGACCGCCCTGCTCGAGCGCGCCGCCAGCCGGCGCCCCATCACGTGGACCACGATCGTCGGCGCGATCCTGCTGCCCGTGCTCATCGGCGGCCTGCTCGTCGCGGCGCTCTACAACCCCGTCGAGCGGCTCGACAACGTGCACGCCGCGGTCGTGAACGACGACGAGCCCGTGCAGGTGAACGGGCAGACGGTGCCGCTCGGCCGCCAACTCACGGCCGGCCTCGTCGAAGGGTCGGACGACCTGCCGAGCAACCTGTCGTGGACCATCACGAACGACGAGGACGCGGAGGCGGGCCTGGCCGACGGCACCTACTCGGCCGTCATCACGATCCCGAAGAACTTCTCCGCCGCCGCGACGAGCACGGCGCCCGGCAAGACGCCCGAGCAGGCGACGATCGAGGTCACGACCTCGCCCGACGCGCTCGTGGTCGACGACGCCATCTCCGCGCAGGTGACGCAGGCCGCCGCATCTCTCCTCGGCCAGTCGCTGTCGAAGGTGTACCTCGAGAACGTGTTCCTCGGTTTCACGACGCTCGGCGACCAGCTCGGCACGGCCGCCGACGGCGCCACGCAGCTCGCCGACGGCGCGCGTCAGGCTGCGGACGGTGCGACCTCGCTCGCGGACGGAGTCGCGCAGCTGGGCACGGGCGCCGGTCAGCTGTCGTCAGGCGCGACGCAGCTCTCCGGCGGGGCGCGTCAGCTCGCGTCCGGTGCTGGGCAGCTGTCGTCCGGTGCCGCTCAGGCGGCCGACGGGCTCGACCAGTGGGCGGTGGGCGCGCAGACCCTCGCCGGGCAGGGTCGGCAGCTCGCTGCGGGCCTCGGCACGATCGCGGGCCAGCTCGACCAGTCGCAGTTCCCCACGATCTCGGACGACGTCGTCACCGCCGCGCAGCAGCTGCAGGCGCGCTCGGGCGAGGTCAACGCGGGGCTCTCGCAGGCCGCCGACGCCCTCGCGCAGGCGGCGGCCTCGTGCGCCTCGTCGGGGCTGCCCGCCGAGACGTGCGCCGACATCGCGAAGGCGTCGACGGCCGTGAACGACAACCTCGCCGGCGCGCAGAACCTCGTCTCGAACGCCGGCACCGTCGCGACGGGGCTGCAGCAGCTCCCGCAGCTCGGCCCGGGCCTGCAGACGATCGCCGACAACCTCACGAAGTTCTCCGGCGGCGTCGACCAGCTCGCCAACGGCGCCACCACCGCTGCCGGCGGCGTGCGCCAGCTCTCGACAGGTGCGGCCGGGCTCGCCACCGGCGCGAACCAGCTCGCGTCCGGTGCATCCGGTCTCGCGTCCGGTGCGTCGCAGCTCGCGACCGGCGCCGACCAGGCCTCGGCCGGCGCGTCGTCGCTCGCGGGCGGCGTCGGCCAGGTCGCCGACGGCACCGACTCGCTCGCATCGGGACTGCAGCAGGCCGTCGACCAGCTGCCGTCGTACACCGACCAGCAGGCGCAGAGCCTCGCGTCGGTCGTCGCCGACCCGGTCGCCGCGAAGGGCCTCGACACGAACCTCTTCGGCGCGTCGGCGGTGCCGCTGCTGGCCGCCGTCGCGCTGTGGTTCGGCGGCCTCGGCACATTCGTCGTGCTGCGGGCCGTGACCGCACGGGCGCTCTCGTCGCGACGGCCGTCGGTGCTGCTGGCGCTCCGCGGCTTCGCGCCGGCCGCAGCCATCGGGGCCGTGCAGGGCATCCTCGTCGCCGGCGTCGTGCAGCTCGCCGCGGACTACGACTGGGCCGACTGGTCGCTGTTCGCGGTCGTCGCGATGGTCGCCGGCGTCGCGTTCGCCGCGGTGAACCAGGCGCTCGTCGCCCTTTTCGGCGGCGCGGGGCGCTGGGTCTCGGCGATCATCGGGGTCCTGGCCGTGGCGACCGGCGTGGTCTCGACCGTGCCGGGCGTGATCTCCGCGGTCGCCGGCCTCATGCCGACATCGCCCGCGTACACGGGCATGCTCGCCGCGCTCACGACCGCCGGCGGCTACGGCGCTGCGATCGCGGGACTCGTGGTGTGGGCGCTCCTGGCGCTCATCGTGACGACGATCGCCGTGGCGCGCCGTCGCTCGGCGTCCGCGCGCGAGCTGCTGGCGCCCTCCCCCGCCTGACACCCCGACCTCGCTGCGCGCCTGGGGTGGCAGCTCGTGCCGCATCCGCCGGCGCGAAGCGGCACGACCTGACACCCGAACCCCAGCCCGCGAACCGCACCCCGCGCTCGCGGGGCGGTTCGCGTCAGGAGGTCAGGCCGGAGTAGGCGTGCAGGCCCTTGAAGAAGACGTTGACGATCGTGAAGTTGAACAGCACCGCGGTGAAGCCGATGATCGACAGCCACGCCGACCGCGTGCCGCGCCAGCCGCGCGTCGCGCGCGCGTGGATGTAGCCCGCGTAGAGCACCCAGATGACGAAGGTCCACACTTCCTTCGTGTCGAAGCCCCAGTAGCGCCCCCACGCGTCGTTGGCCCAGATGGAGCCGGCGATGAGCGTGAAGGTCCAGAAGATGAAGCCGACGATCGCGAAGCGGTACGCGAGCGACTCGAGCGCGTCGGCATCCGGCAGCGTCCGCAGGAACGATGCGCCGCGGCGCGGCGCCTCGCCGTCGGCGGATGCGGCGACTGCCCGCCGCTCGCGACGGGACTGCAGCAGCTGCATGACCGAGAGTCCGAACGCGAGCGCGAACAGGGCGGTCGCGAGCGACGCGACGAACACGTGGATGACGAGCCACACGGACTTCAGCGGGTCGGCGAGCGGCACGACCTCGACATAGAAGGCGAGCGTCGCCCCGCCCAGCAGCACGACCGCGAGGCCCGTGATGAACGCGCCGAGGAAGCGCAGGTCGTAGCGGAACAGCACGACGAGGTACACCGCGACGATGAGCATCGTGCCGGTGAGGGCGAACTCGTACATGTTCGACCACGGGACGCGCCCCGCCGCGACGCCGCGCGTGACGTCGCCGGCGACGTGGAACAGCCAGCCGAGCACCGTGAGCGACGTGCCGATGCGGGCCCACACGAAGCGCGGCTTGTCCGAGCGCGGCCGCGTGCGCCCCGACGGCGCGTCGTCGTCGAAGGTCACGACGCCGTCGGGCGTCTCGACCGACATCGCCGTGCCGGATGCGGCGGCCGCGACGAGCTCGCGCTCGCGGGCGGTCTCGCGTGCGGCGGCGTCCTGCGCCTTGAGGGCGATGTCGCTGCGGCGCGCGAGGTCGATCGCGTACGCGATGAACGCGAGCGCGTAGATGGCGATCGCGGTCCACACGAGCAGGAGCGAGATGGCGTCGAGCGACAGCGTTCCGGTGCCGGGCATGGGGGTCATTGTAGATGCGCCTTCTTTCGCCAGCCCCGGAGGGCTTCGTCGTGACGGGCGGCGGTCTGCTCGACCGCCGCGGCCAGGGTGGGGTCCTCGCCGCGCGCGAGCCCCGCGTATTCGATCACCACCGTGCGTCCGCGCGGTGTGGCCTTGACCCACACGCGACGGCGGGGCACGAACAGCGCCGCGAGCAGTCCGGCCGTCGCGAGGATCGCGAACGCGAGCACCCACGGGGCGGCGATGTCGCGGTGGATCGACAGCGACGCGAAGCGCTTGACCGACCCGTCGTAGCCCTGCGCGCCGGGAGGGGACTCGTTCTCGAACGTGACCGAGCCGAGGCCGTCGGGGAGCGTCGCGGTCTGGCCGGGCGCGAGCTCGACGGCACCGACGCCGGTGCCGGGCCCCGCGATCTGCTCCATGTCGGACGTGTCGAGCGTGTACACCGAACGGGGTGTGCCGCCGTCGATGCCGAGGTCGCCGACGTACACGCTGAAGGTGACGACCGGGTTGATGAGGGCGGGGTAGCCGGACGAGAAGGCCCCGGATGCCAGCGCCACCTGCGTCGGGTAGAAGAAGCCCACGAGCCCCATCTGCTCCGGCATGCCGTCGGGGATCTTCACGACGCCGAGCGAGGTCATGTTCGTGTCCTGCGGCAGGAACGGCACGGAGTCGCTGAACACGACGTCGCCGGCGGCGTTGCGCACGGTGATGGTCGGCGCGTAGCCGTTGCCGAGCAGGTAGACCCGGTCGCCGGCGACGTCGAGCGGATGGTTCACGCGCACCTCGCCCTCGCCGGTGTCGTCGCCGACCTGCGTCGTCACGTGCGCGGCGAAGTCGCCCGCCTGCCCCGCGCCCTGCTCGCCCGAGGGCACGTACGACACGTCGAAGCGGTCGAGCGTGAGCGAGTAGGGCGTGAGGGCGTCGGTGCTGACGAAGCGTCCGGGGTTGAACGAGGAGTAGTCCAGCAGCGAGTTGACGAAGGTCGTCCCCTCCACGAGCACCCGCTGTCCGGTGTAGGTGAACCCGCCGCCCACGCCCACGGCGATGAGCACCCCGACCAGGGCGCCGTGGAAGACGAGGTTGCCCGTCTCGCGGAGGTACCCGCGCTCGGCCGACACCGAGAACGATCCGCGCCCGTCGTAGCGCTCGACGCGGTAGCCCGCCTTCCGCAGCTGCGTCGTGGCGAGCTCGACCGCCTCGGCGGCGAGCTCGTCGGCGTCTTCGCCCTCCCCCAGCTCGATCACGCTCTCGCGCGTGTCGTCCAGGCGCGACAGCCGCGCCGGCGTGCGCGGCGGGCGCGAGCGCAGCGCCTTCCAGTGGTGTCGCGTGCGCGGGATGACGCAGCCGATCAGCGAGATGAACAGCAGGATGTAGATCGCCGAGAACCACGGCGACGTGTACACGTCGAACAGCTTGAGGTTGTCGAGGATCGGTGCGAGGTCGGGGTTGTCGGTGAAGTACTGCGACACGCCGTTCGGGTCGGCGCTGCGCTGCGGCACGATCGATCCGGGCACCGCGGCGATCGCGAGCAGCAGCAGCAGCACGAGGGCCGTGCGCATCGAGGTGAGCTGCCGCCATCCCCATCGCAGCCATCCGAGCGGACCGAGCGCGGGCGAGGTGATGTCGTCGCCGGATGCGGCGGCGTCGCGGCTGTCCGCGTGGTCGGCGGGGCGGAGTGTCCCCTCCGCGGGGGCGTCAGAGCGGGAGCGGGACACTGCGGAACACCCCCTGCAGCTGCGACATCCAGGAACCCCAGACGCCGGTGACCATCGCCAGGCCGAGCACGATCAGCAGCACGCCGCCGATGATGTTGACGGCGCGGATGTGGCGGCGCACGAACGCCACCGAGCGCGTCGCCCAGCCGAAGCCGAGCGCGAGCAGCAGGAACGGGATGCCGAGGCCCAGCGAGTACGCCAAGCCCAGCAGTGCCGCCCGCCCCGGGTCGCCGAGGTTGTACGAGACGGAGAAGATCGCGGTGAGCGTCGGGCCGATGCACGGCGTCCACCCGATGCCGAGCGCGATCCCCAGCAGCGGCGCCCCGATGAGCCCGACGCTCGAGCGCGCCTGCGGGCGCATCGTGCGCTGGGCGATGCCGAAGAGCCCGATGAAGACGAGTCCCATGAGGATGACGACGACGCCCATGATGCGCGTGATGGTGTCGGCGTACCGCACGAAGAACAGGCCGATGACCCCGCCGAGCACGTTCACCGTCATGAACACGAGCGTGAACCCGGCGATGAACAGCAGCACACCCGTGAGCAGCCGTCCGCGCCCCGGCTGCGCCGAGCCCGAGCCGCGTCGCGGGGCGACCGCGCCGCCGATGAAGCCGAGGTAGCCGGGCACGAGCGGGAGCACGCACGGGGAGAGGAACGACACGAGGCCGGCGGCGAGCGCGATCGGCAGCGCGAGCCACAGGGCGCCGTCGGCGACGGCGGCGCCGGGGTTCACTGACCCTCCTCGAGCACGGTCTTCACGATCGCCTGAAGGATCGAGGCCTCCGGCAGCTCGCCGATGATGCGCGCGGCCACGCGTCCCTGCCGGTCGAGGACGAGCGTCGTGGGCGTGGCGCTCAGCGGCGCCTTGTCGGCGAACGCGAGCTTGACGGCGCCGTCGTTGACGGCGATGACGCTCGGGTAGCTCACGCCGTGGTCCTTCGCGAAGGAGATCGCGGTGGCCGGCTGGTCGTACGTGTTGACGCCGAGGAACGCGACGTCCTGACCCTGGAAGCTCTGGTAGGCCTGCTCGAGCCGCGGCGCCTCCACGATGCACGGGCCGCACGCGGCGTACCAGAAGTTCACGACGAGCGCCGTGCCGGCGTAGTCGTCGCTCGTGACGGTCTCGCCGTTCTCGGTGACGCCGGTGAAGCGCACCGGCTCGCCGCGCTCGTCGGGCGGGATCTCGGCCGTCTGGAACCCGTTCGCGGCGATGTAGCCCTTGTTGTCGCCGGCCCGGTACTGCTCGGCGAGCGGATCGCTCGTGCACGCGGCGAGCGACAGCGCGACGGCGGCGGACAGCGCCGCGGCGGCCAGCCGCGTGGTGCGCCGGCGGGCGGATGCGGCGGCCATCACACCGCCCCCACGTCGACGGCACCGTCGGTCGAGGCCGGCTCGGCGTACGCGACCTCGCGCCAGCGGCCGTCGCGGCGCTCGAAGCTCGTCACGCTCGAGAGCGCGCAGCGACGGCGGCGCGGGTCGTGACGCAGCGGGAGCTCGGCCATCGCGAGGTGCGTGATCCAGATCGGCAGCTGGTGGGACACGACCACGACGTCGCCGCCGTCCGCACGATCCCACGCCGCATCCATCGCCTCCGTCATGCGGGCGACGACCTGCAGGTAGGGCTCGCCCCAGCTCGGCAGCGACGGCTGGGCGAGGTGACGCCAGTTCATCGGGTTGTAGAAGACCCGCTGCATCCGCCGCCCCTCGAAGACGTTCGTGGGCTCGATGACGCGGTCGTCGATGTACGGCTCGATGCCGAAAATCGCCTCGAACGGCTCGGCCGACTCGCGCGTGCGCTGCAGCGGCGAGACGACGAGCGCCGAGACCGGCCGCTCGAGCGAGCGCACGTACTCGGCCGCCTGCCGCGCCATCCGGCGGCCGTCGGCGCTCAGGCCGAAGCCGGGCAGGCGTCCGTACAGCACGCGCCCGGGGTTGTGGACCTCGCCATGGCGCACGAGATGGAGGCGGTCGGCGGGCACCCGTCGATTCTACGGCGCGCGGTTCTGTGCGCCGCCCGAGCCGTTCGACGTCGACCGAGTCAGTCGCCGGGCTCCTGCCACTGCTTCGTGCGCACGGCCGCCCGCACGCGCACGACCACGAACCACACCACGACGGCGGCGACCACGCCGATCACGATCCACTGCAGGATGCCGGCGTACTGCTCCACGATGTGCCACTTCTCGCCGAGGAAGAACCCGGCGAGCACGAAGATCGTGTTCCAGATCGCGCTGCCGGCCGCCGTCAGCAGCGTGAAGCGCCACACCGGCATCTTCGAGACGCCCGCGGGGATCGAGATGAGGCTGCGGAAGATCGGCAGCATCCGCCCCAAGAACACCGCCTTGCCGCCGTGCTTCTCGAACCACGCGATCGTCTTGTCGACGTCCTCGACCTTCACGAGCGGAATCCAGTGCGCGGCCTTGCGCAGCCGGTCGGCGCCGAGGAGACGCCCGAGGCCGTACAGCAGCAGCGCACCCACGACCGAGCCGGCGATCGTCCACACGAGCGCCTCGACGAGCGTGAACGACCCGCGCGCGGCCGTGAGGCCCGCGACGGGCAGGATGATCTCGCTCGGGATCGGCGGGAAGATGTTCTCCAGCGCGATGCCGATGCCCGCGCCCACCGGGCCGATGACGTCCATGAGCGACACGGTCCAGTCGATGAGGCCGGTCAGCCACGAGCCGCCCGCGCCGCCTCCCGAGCCGGAGGAGGACGCGGCGAGGATCAGGTCGGTCATCGGGGGCCTTCGCTCTCGGTGATCGGCGACGGTGCGCGCCTACCGACACACCCTACGAGGCGCGCCTGGCGCTTGGCTGGGGGTTGCACAGCCCACCGCGCGCCCGCGCTTCAGGAGGAGATCGCGCTTCCGGAGGGCGGATGCGGCGTATCACCCCTCCCGAAGCCGGATCCCCTCCCGAAGCGGACCCGGTCAGCGGACGGCGGCGCCGACGATCGCGACGCCGATGAAGAAGCACGCCACGATGAGCGCGGCGGCGGTCAGCGGCACCCAGAACGCCAGGCGGCGGAGGACGAGCAGCACGATGCCGGTGACGAACGCCAGCACGAGCAGCACCCACGGCGAGAGCACCGCGAACCAGAAGCCGAGGTTCAGCAGGCCGGTGTCGCACGTGCCGCCGCCGCATCCGTCCGACGCGAACGCCAGGAAGACCGCGAAGTACGACGCGAGCGCGGCGAAGGCCGCGAGCACGAGCAGCAGCACGATCGTCAGCACGAGATCCCACACGCGGATGCGGCGCGCCGGCCGCCTCTCGGGCTGCAGGGTCCGGTAGGACTCGGGCGGCATCGCGTAGGTCACCGGCTCATCCTAGGGAGCGCGGGGCCGCACGTAGACTGGCTCCTCGTGAGCGAACGCGTCCTCGTCAAGCAGCTGCAGGCCTCCCCCGACGGCCCGGTCACGGTGTCGGGCTGGGTGGAGACCGTCCGCGACCAGAAGAAGGTGCAGTTCGTCATCCTGCGTGACGAGTCCGGCGCCGTGCAGCTCGTGAACCCGGCCACGCGCCCGACCGAGGAGCCGTCCGAGCAGGATGCCGCGGCGCTCGCGCTCACCGAGACGATCTCGAACCTGTCGACCGGCACGTTCCTCACCGTGCGGGGCGAGCTCAAGCACGACGAGCGCGTGAAGCTCGGCGGCGTGGAGATCAAGGTCGGCGAGCTCCAGATCGCCGCCGAGGCGCTGCCAGAGACCCCGATCGCCGCAGACAGCGGCCTGGACAAGCGCATGGACTGGCGCTTCCTCGATCTGCGCCAGGCCCGCAACAACCTCATCTTCCGCGTGCAGACGACCCTCGAGCACGCGATGCGCACGTACTGGGTGGAGCGCGACTACATCGAGATCCACTCGCCGAAGCTCATGTCGAGCCCGTCGGAGTCCAACGCCGAGCTGTTCAGCATGGAGTACTTCGAGGACAAGACCGCGTACCTCGCGCAGAGCCCGCAGCACTTCAAGCAGATGGCGCAGTCGGCCGGGTTCGGCAAGATCTTCGAGATCGGCGACGTGTTCCGCGCCGACCCGTCGTTCACGTCGCGCCACGCGACGGAGTTCACGTCCGTCGACGCCGAGATCAGCTGGATCGACTCGCACGAGGACGTCGCGCGGATGCAGGAGGAGCTCCTCCAGACCGCCATCCAGGCCGTCAAGGACAGGCACGGCGACGAGATCCGCGACCTGTTCGGCGTCGAGGTCGAAGTGCCGACCCTGCCGTTCCCCCGCATCCCGCTCGCTGAGGCGCGCGGGATCGTGAAGAAGCGCGGATACGACATCCCCCGCACCGACGGCGACCTCGACCCCGAGGGCGAGCGGCAGATCGCCGCCCACGTCGCGGAGGAGTTCGGGCACCAGTTCGTGTTCGTCACCGACTACCACCCCGAGATCCGGCCGTTCTACCACATGCGCGATCCCGAGACCGGGCTCACGAAGTCGTACGACCTGCTGTTCAACGGCGTCGAGATCACCACGGGCGCCCAGCGCGAGCACCGCGTGCGCGTGCTGGAGGAGCAGGCGGTCGAGAAGGGGCTCGATTTGGCCGGGCTCGAGCACTACCTCGACTTCTTCCGCTACGGCACGCCCCCGCACGGCGGCTTCGGCATGGGCCTGGCCCGCGTCCTGATGCTCCTCCTCGGCGAGTCCAGCATCCGCGAGGTCACCTTCCTCTTCCGCGGCCCCACGCGCCTGGCACCCTGACGTCTCGCGAGAACGCGCGCACGCACGGTCGCGGACCTTCCGCAGCGTGCATACGCGTGTTCTCGCGGGCGTCACTGGGGGTTCACCGGACCGACTTAGCGTCGCGGGCATGTCACTCCACGCCCGCCGCGGCCGCGTCGTCGCCGGCCTCGCCCTGACCACTGTCGCCGCCCTCGCCCTCGCCGGATGCGCCGGCGGCGCCGCCGACGCATCCGCCTCGAACACGGACGCCGCCACCGCCACGAGCCTCGCCGACTTCGGCACGCTCGCCGACCTCGAAGCCGCGGCGAAGGCCGAGGGCCAGCTCAACGTCATCGCCCTCCCCCGCACGTGGGCGAACTACGGCGAGGTGCTCGACCTGTTCGCCGAGCGCTACCCCGAGATCACGATCAACGAGCAGTCGCCCGACGCGTCCAGCGCCGAGGAGATCCAGGCCGCCGAGACCAACAAGGGCCTCGACACGGCACCGGATGTCTTCGACCTCGGCCTCGCCGTCGCGCTGCAGAACACCGACAGCTTCGCGCCGTACAAGGTCGAGACCTTCGACGAGATCCCCGACGCCCTCAAGGAGCCCTCGGGCCTGTTCGTCGGCGACTACGGCGGGTACATGTCGATCGGCTACGACTCCTCGCGCTTCGACGCGCCCACGTCGCTCGACGACCTCCTCGACCCGCAGTACAAGGGCGCCGTCGCGATCAACGGCGACCCGACGCAGGCCGGGTCGGCGTTCGCCGCCGTGGGCCTCGCAACCGTCGAGCAGGGCGGCACGCTCGACGACTTCACGCCGGGGATCGACTTCTTCGGCGAGCTCGCCAAGGCGGGAAACTTCCTCAAGGTGGACCCCACCGACGCCACCATCGCGAGCGGCGAGACGCCTGTCGTCTTCGACTGGGACTACCTCAACGCCGCGCAGGCCAAGGCCGTCCCCACGTGGAAGACGGTCGTGCTCCCGGGTACCGGGTACGCCGGCTACTACAACCAGGCCATCAACAAGGATGCGCCGCATCCGGCCGCCGCCCGTCTGTGGCAGGAGTTCCTCTACAGCGATGACGTGCAGAACCTGTGGCTGAAGGGCGGCGCCCGCCCCGCACGGATGGACGCCATGACCGAGGCCGGCACGATCGACGCCGACCTCGCCGCAGCCCTGCCCGAGGCCCCGTCGGACACCGTGGTGCCGACCGAGGAGCAGTCCTCGAAGGCCGGCGAGCTGCTCGGACAGATGTGGGCGACGGCCGTCCAGTGACCACCGCCGACGTCCTCCCCGGTCCTCCCCTGGACCGGGCGACGAACCCCGCGCTGCCCGAGGCGACCCCTCGGGCAGCGCGGGGCGGCGCGCGTGCCGGCTGGTCGTGGCTCGGCCTCACGCCGTTCGCGCTCTACGTCGTGCTGTTCCTCGCCCTCCCGACACTGCTGGCGATCGGGTCGGGCTTCTTCGACCGCTCCGGCACCTTCACGCTCGCGAACCTCGCCGCGCTCGGCGACCCGCTCATCCTCACGACGTTCTGGAACTCGTCGTGGGTGTCGCTCGTCACCGCCGCCGTCGGGGCCGTCGTCGGCGCACTCGTGTGCTGGGCGATGCTGGGGCTCCCCGAGACGGGGGTCGTCCGCACCGTCGTCGACGCCGCATCCGGCGTGCTCGCCCAGTTCGGCGGCGTCATGCTCGCGTTCGTGCTCATCGCCGCGATCGGCACACAGGGCGTCGTGACGTCGCTGCTGCGCTCGGCGGCCGGGGTCGACCTGTACGCCGACGGCGTGTGGCTGTACGAGCTGCCCGGCGTCGCCCTCGCCTACCTCGTCTTCCAGGTGCCGCTCATGGTCATCACGTTCATGCCCGCCCTCTCGGCGCTGAAGCCGCAGTGGGCCGAGGCGCACCTCACCCTCGGCGGCACACGGGCGAGCTTCTGGGCGCACGTCGGCATGCCCGTCCTCGCCCCGTCGTTCCTCGCAAGCCTGCTGCTGCTGTTCGCCAACGCCTTCTCGTCGTATGCCACGGCGGCGGCCCTCGCGAGCCAGGGCTCGCAGATCGTGCCGCTGCAGATCCGCACCGCGCTCACGAGCGAGACCGTGCTCGGCCGGGAGAACCTCGCCGGCACGCTCGCCCTCGGCATGGTCGTCGTCGTCGCGGTCGTGATGTGGGCGTACTCGCTCGTCCAGCGACGCGCCGCCCGGTGGCAGGCATGAACCCGCTCGCGCCGCCCCGCGTCGTCCGCTGGATCATCGGCATCGTCGTCGGCGTCGTTTTCGTCGTGCCCTTCGCGGCCACCCTCCTGTTCACGTTCACGCCCCTTCCCGGGGCCGAAGGACTCTCGGCCGCGCGGTGGGCGGCGCTGTTCGACCCGGCGAACGCCGCGAAGCACCGTCCGCTGTGGACGGGCCTCGGCAATTCGCTGTCGCTCGCGGCCGTCACCGTCGCGATCGTGCTCGTGCTGTTCACGCCGACGATGGTGCTCGTGGCCCTGAAGTACCCGCGGCTGCGGCGCGTGTTCGAGTTCGTCGCGCTGCTGCCGATCTCGATCCCGGCGATCGTGCTCGTCGTCGGCCTCACTCCCCTCTACCTGCAGATCGGCCGGACGCTCGGCACCGGCGCGTGGACGCTCGCCTTCGCCTACGGGATCGTCGTCCTGCCCTTCGCGTACCGCTCGATCCAGGCGTCGATCGACGCGATCGACGTCCGCACGCTCGCCGAGGCGGCGCGCACGCTCGGGTCGGGATGGCTCACCGTGCTCGTCCGCGTCATCGTGCCGAACCTGCGCGCGGGCCTGCTCGCCGCCGCGCTCATCACCGTCGCCGTCGTGCTGGGCGAGTTCACGATCGCGTCGCTGCTCAACCGGCAGGTGCTGCAGACCGCGCTCGTCCTCATCAACAAGCAGGACGGCTACGTCGCGGCGATGTTCACGCTCCTCGCGCTCGCGTTCGCGTTCGCGCTGCTGCTCGTGATCGGCCGGGTCGGCCGCGTCGGGTCGGCCGCCCCCACGCGGAGCCGCCGCATCCGCCGCGCCTCCGCTCCCCGGAAAGAGAGAACCGCATGACCACCGCCGACAGCCCGCCGCGCGCCCTCCCCGACACCGCCGACAACACGCTCCTGGCCGACCCGACGTCGGGCACGGCCGTGCGCTTCGACGGCATCGTCAAGGACTACGGCCCCACGCGCGTCCTGCACGGCGTCGACCTCGACATCGCGCCGGGAGAGTTCGTGTCGCTCCTCGGGCCTTCCGGATGCGGCAAGACGACGGCTCTCCGCGTGCTCGCAGGCCTCGAGCGGGCCTCCGGCGGGCGCGTGCTCCTCGGCGGCCGCGACGTGTCGGACGTGCCCACGAACAAGCGCGACATCGGCATGGTGTTCCAGTCGTACTCGCTCTTCCCGCACCTGCGCGTCGCCGACAACGCCGCGTTCGGGCTGCGACGCCGCGGCGTCGCGCGCGCCGAGGCCGCCCGGCGCGCCGCCGATGCGCTCGAGCTCGTCGGGCTCGGCCACCTGGCCGACCGCTTCCCGCACCAGCTGTCCGGTGGTCAGCAGCAGCGCGTCGCGCTCGCCCGCGCGCTCGTCACCGAGCCGCGCGTGCTCCTGCTCGACGAGCCGCTGTCGGCCCTGGACGCGAAGGTGCGCGTGCAGCTGCGCGACGAGATCCGCCGCATCCAGCTGCGCTTGGGCATCACGACCGTGTTCGTGACGCACGACCAGGAGGAGGCCCTCGCCGTCTCCGACCGCATCGCGGTGATGGATGCGGGGCGCATCTCGCAGATCGGCACCCCCGAGGACCTGTACCTCCGCCCCGCGACGGCCGAGGTCGCCGCGTTCGTCGGGGTGTCGAGCCTCGTGCCGGGCATCGTCTCGGGGCGCACCGTCGAGGTGTGGGGCCGCGCCCTGCCGCTGCAGGGCGACGCGCCCGACGGCCACAGCGAGGTCTTCGTGCGCCCCGAGAACGTGCTCCTGCTCGCCCCCGACGACGCCGAGGGCATCGCGGCCACGGTGCAGGAGAGCACGTTCCTCGGGAGCTTCCGCCGCACGCTCGTGCGCACCGCCGACGGCACGCTCGTGCGCGTGCAGCACGCCGCGGGCGATCGCGTCGAGTACGGCGACGCGGTGCGCATCACGGTCGCTCCGGTGCCGGTGCTCGCCCGGCCGCGGACCTGAGCCGGGGAGCGGCCAGGTCGCCCTCCTAGAGTGGGCGGCATGGTCGACAACCCCTGGCTCGCCTTCGCCCTGACCCTCGCGATCTCCGTCGTCGCAGCGCTCGTGTTCACGGCGCTCGTGGCCCTGACCGTGCGGCTGTTCGCCCGGCGGCGGCAGTGGCCCGAGCGGCTCATCCTGCGCGCGCGGCGGCCGTTCCGCGTCGTCGTGCTGCTCGTGGGCATCTGGATCTCGCTCACCGCGTGGCCGGATGCCGCGTGGCTGGACGCGATCAACCAGCTCCTCACGATCGCGGTCATCGTGGCGTCGGCGTGGCTGCTCGGCGCGCTCGTGGCCTTCACGACCGACATGACCCTCGGTCGCCACCGCATCGACGTGCCCGACAACCGCGTGGCCCGCCGCATCCGCACGCAGACCCTCGTCGTCCGCCGCCTCGCGCTCGTCCTCATCGTCATCATCGCGATCGGCGCGATCCTGCTGACCTTCCCGGCCGTGCGCGCGGTCGGCGCGAGCGTGCTCGCCTCGGCCGGCATCGCCTCGATCGTCGCGGGCCTCGCGGCCCAGTCGGTGCTCGCCAACATCTTCGCGGGGCTCCAGCTCGTCTTCAGCGAGGCGCTGCGCGTCGACGACGTCGTGGTCGTCGAGGGCGAGTGGGGGCGCGTGGGCGACATCACCCTCAGCTACGTCGTGCTGAACCTGTGGGACGAGCGCCGTCTCGTGCTGCCGTGCACGTACTTCACGACGCAGCCCTTCCAGAACTGGACGCGCCAGGGGAGCGAGCTGCTCGGCGCCGTCGAGCTCGACGTCGACTGGCGCGTGTCGCCCTCCCGCATGCGCGAGCACCTCGACGAGGTCATCCACCGCACCGACATGTGGGACGGGCGCACCGCCGTGCTGCAGGTGACGGAGGCCACCGGCGGTCTCGTGCGCGTGCGCATCCTCGTCACGGCGAGCGACGCGCCCACGCTGTTCGACCTGCGGTGCTACGTCCGCGAGGCGATGGTGACGTGGCTGCAGCACGAGATGCCCGACGCCCTTCCGGTGCAGCGGGTACTGCTCACCGAGCCCGAGCCCGCGGGCGCTCCGCATGCGCCGCATCCGGCCGCCGAGCCCGGCGAGGGCCTGTTCACCGGCAGCGTCGAGGCGCAGGAGCGGGCGTCGGCTTTCACGAACGCCATCCCCGTCGTCGACACCGACGAGCGCCGGAACGGCTGAGGTCAGAGCGGGAGGTCGACCGCGACCCGGTCGGACACGACGGAGCGGACGAAGGCCGCCGCCTCCTCGTGCGCGGGGTG
This sequence comes from Microbacterium sp. 10M-3C3, assembly GCF_003931875.1. Classification (NCBI taxonomy): domain Bacteria; kingdom Bacillati; phylum Actinomycetota; class Actinomycetes; order Micrococcales; family Microbacteriaceae; genus Microbacterium; species Microbacterium sp. 10M-3C3. The sequence continues at coordinate 2,841,522 of NZ_CP034245.1, forward strand.
CACCTGATACCGCTCGAGGGCCTCGACGTCGGCGAAGTCGGCGACGAGCGCGAGATCCCAGTTCTTGCCCGGGTACGCGATGTTCGGGCCGACCTGCATGCGCTCGATCTCGTCGACCACGCCCACGAGCGACAGCAGGCGCTCGGCGGCCTGCTCGGCGTGGAGCGCCCGGGTGTCGGCGTCTTCGGCGGCGAGCTTCCACAGCACGATGTGACGGATGCTCATGCGCCGGCCCCGTCCGCCGCGACACGGCCCGCCTCGGCGTCGCGATCGTGCGCCTCGAGGATCGCGGCGCGCAGCCGGTCGCCCGACACGCGCCAGTGCGCGTGCAGCGCGCCGTCGATGAGCACGACGGGGATCTTCTCCCACCACTGCTCGTACAGGGAGGCGTCCTCGAGGATCGACGCGCGCTCGATGACGACGTCGTCGGCGACGGCGTCCGGCAGGTCGGCGACGACCGACTCGACGATCTCGTCGGCGACATCGCACAGGTGGCACTCGGACTTGCCGATGAGCGTGAGGGTGGTCACGCATCGATCCTATGCAGGGCGCGCGGCGCCCCGGCGCTCAGCGCTCGAGGTCGTAGCCGGCCTCGGCCCACGCCCCCGTGCCGCCGTCGACGTTCGTCGCGTCGTGGCCGCGGGCGGTGAGCGCCTCGACCACGCGGGCGGAGCGTCCGCCCAGCTGGCAGATGACGTCGAACGGGCCCTCGGGCAGCTCGTCGAGGTGCTCGCCGATGGTCGACATCGGGAGGTTCACGGCGCCGGGCACGTGCCCCGCGGCGAACTCGTCGGCCTCGCGCACGTCGATGAGCGGAACGCCCTCGCGCTCGCGCAGCTGCTGGACGGAGATGGACTTCATGGCGGCTCCCGGAGACGGATGCGGCGAACACGAAGCGCCCGTCACGACGGACAGGCGCTTGGTGTGATGGCCGCTTACTTCTTGTTGCGGCGCTGGTGGCGAGTCTTGCGAAGCAGCTTGCGGTGCTTCTTCTTCGCCATGCGCTTACGGCGCTTCTTGATGACAGAACCCACGGAAAACCTCACTATGTCAGGGGTCTGGGTGCCGGACGTCGGCTCCCGGGATCAGGCATCCACGGAAAAATGCCTCGGATCAGTCTAGCCGACGTCGGACACAGGCCGCTGCACGGCCTCGACGACGGCCGATTCGGGCACGCGATAGCTCCGGCCGAAACGCACCGCGGGGAGCTCGCCCGAGTGCACGAGACGGTAGACCGTCATCTTCGACACACGCATGACCTCCGCCACCTCGGCGACCGTGAGGAAGCGCACATCCGGCAACTGCGCCATGGCGTTCCTCCCCGTCCCCCCAGTGTGCTGACGACACTCTAGAGGCTGGCCGCGACGCGTGTAAACCTGTGTGACTGCTGTGGCTCGGTGTGTTCAGCGGCCGGGAAGCTTGCGCAGCGCCGAGGCGACGACGTGCTTCGCGGATGCAGCGGCCCGACCGACCGCCTCGGCGGCGTGGACGGCGGGCTCGGGCAGAGCGATCGGCACCGGCTCGTCCATCGGGAAGAATCCCATGAGCCAGTCGTCGACCTCGTCGAGGGGCGACGACTGGAGGCTGTAGTAGCGGTGCTGACCCTCTTCGCGCACGGAGACGAGTCCCGCGTCGCGCAGCACTTTGAGGTGCTTGGACACGGTGGGCTGGCTGACGCCGAGGGACTGCACGATGTGCGAGACACTCGTGCCCTTCGCGGTGCTGCGGGAGCGCTCGAGGAGGAGCTGGAGGATGTCGCGACGCGTGCGGTCCGCGATCACGTCGAAGATGTCCGCCATGCGTTCAGATTAGTCGCGCGTGCACCGGAGTACCATGAGCGGGTCCGCCGCGCCGCCGCGCCGACGGGCGCGCGAGGCGAGACGAAAGGGGCGTCGCGATGGCAGCGTCGCCGGCGCGCCGGGATCTCCGCCGGCGGGTGCTCTCGGCCCTCGACACCGCGTGGGACGAGCTCCGCGAACTCACCACCTCCTCGCCCGCCCGCTTCGCGGTGATCGTCTTCGTGGCGCTCATCCTGCTGTTCACGGCGCTGTTCTCGCTGCCCATCGCCGCAGCCGACGGCCAGCGCGCCCCGTTCGCCGACGCGCTGTTCACGGCTGTCTCGGTCATCTGCGTGACAGGCCTGTCGACGGTCGACATGTACTCGTACTGGTCACCGCTCGGGCACGTCATCACCTACATCGGCGTGAACGTCGGCGCGCTGGGCGTCCTCACCCTCGCGAGCATCCTCGGCCTCGTCATCTCCAAGCGACTGGGCCTGCGCGCCAAGCTGATCGCCGCCGGTGACTCCAATCCGCTCCGCGTGCACGGCGGGCCCGTCAACGAGGGCCAGACCGTGCGCCTCGGCGAAGTCGGTCAGCTGCTGTCCACCGTCGCGCTGTCGACCCTCGTCATCGAGGCCGGCCTCACGGTACTGCTGTACCCGTCCCTGGTCATGGCCGGCGTCGACCCGATCGCGGCCCTGTGGGAGGCGCCGTACTACGCCGCGATGGCGTTCACGAACACCGGCTTCGTTCCCAACTCCGACGGCCTCGTGCCCTTCGCGGACGACTACTTCCTCCTCGGCGTGCTGATGGCGGGAGTTTTCCTCGGATCGATCGGATTCCCGGTCATCTTCACGCTGTGGAAGCACTACTGGCACTTCCGGCGCTGGTCGCTGCACGCGAAGCTCACCGTCATCACGACGGTGATCCTCTTCTTCGCCGGCGCCGGGGTCATCCTCCTGCTCGAGCACAGCAACCCGCGCACGTTCGGGAGCATGGACGCGTGGGACACGACGTTCCAGGCGTTCTTCGTCTCGGCGATGACTCGCTCGGGCGGATTCTCCGTCGTGCCGATGGGAGACCAGTACGGTTCGACGCTCGTGGTGGAGTCGATGCTGATGTTCGTCGGCGGCGGCTCGGCGTCGACGGCCGGCGGCATCAAGGTCACGACCCTCGCGGTCCTCGCCCTCGCCGTGTGGTCGGAGGCGAAGGGCCGCCCGTCGGTCGAGGCCTTCGGCCGCCGCATTCCGAGCGACGTGCAGCGCGTCGCGCTCTCGGTCGTCGCGTGGGGGGCGACGATCGTCGCGGTCTCGACGGTCACGATCGGCCAGATCACGCAGGCGCCGATCGAGAAGGTGCTCTTCGACGTCATCTCCGGCTTCGCGACCGTGGGCCTGTCGACGGGCCTGACCGCCGAGCTCCCCGACCCGGCGGTCTACGTCCTGGCCCTCACGATGTTCATGGGCCGCATTGGTACAGTGACTCTCGCCGCGGCGGTGGCCGCGACCAGCCGATCGCAGCTGTACGCGCTGCCCGTGGAAAGGCCCATCGTTGGTTGACCGCATCCGGAGCGACGCCCCCGTCCTGGTGATCGGACTCGGCCGTTTCGGCGCCGCGTGCGCGGGCGAGCTCGACCGGCTCGACCGCGAGGTGCTCGCGATCGACGAGAGCCTCGACCTCGTGCAGAAGTGGTCGGAGCGCGTCACCCACGCGGTGCAGGCCGATGCGCGCAACATCGACGCGCTCAAGCAGATCGGCGCGCAGGACTTCCAGGTCGCCGTCGTCGCGGTCGGATCGCTCATCGAGGCGTCGGTGCTCATCACCGCGAACCTCGTCGACCTCAAGGTGCCGCAGATCTGGGCGAAGGCGGTCTCGCAGTCGCACGGCAAGATCCTCGCCCGCGTCGGCGCGAACCACGTCATCTACCCCGAGCGCGAGGCCGGCGAGCGCGTCGCCCACCTCGTGAGCGGGCGCATGCTCGACTTCATCCGCTTCGACGACGACTTCGTGCTGGCCAAGATGTACCCGCCGAAGTTCATCCGGGGCGTGGGCCTGAACGAATCGGGCGTGCGGACGAAGTTCAACGTCACGGTCGTGGGCGTGAAGAGCCCGGGCAAGCCGTTCCGCTACGCCGAGGCCAACACGGTCGTCACCAACCACGATCTCATCATCGTGTCGGGCACCAACTCCGACATCGAACGCTTCGCGGCCCTCGACCGCTGACCCGGCTCAGGCACCGGCGGCGCCGCGGCAGCGGCAGCGGCCACGGCCGCGGGCCGGCACGTATTCAGGCCGGCCGCCGTCCGGAGCCCCGCGGGCCGGCACATATTCAGGCCGGCGGCCGTCCGGAACCCCGCGGGCCGGCGGAAACGCGCAGACCGAGGCCGCGCCGCGGTCGGCGCAGCCTGAATACGTGCGCTTACGCCAGCGAGCACCGCAGCAGAGGACGCCGGGCCGGCGCACGCCGTCTCCACGCACGAATTCAGGCTGAGCCCGAGGCCCCGAGTCCTTGGGCGGCGGAATCCCGCGGGCGCCACCCGATGCCCGCGGCGCGCAGCCTGAATACGTGCGGCATGGGGCGTGTCAGGCGCCGGCGGCGAGTTCGCGCGCGCGGGCGAGCGCCGCATCCGTCGCACGCCCGAACAGCTCGTCGAGGTGCGCGTCCTGCAGCACCGCGACCGCGCGCTCGGTCGTGCCCTTGGGGCTCGTGACGCGGCGCCGCAACTCGGCGGGGTCCTCGCGAGTCGCGTCGAGCAGGGCGGCCGCGCCGATGAAGGTCTGCTCGGCGAGCACGCGCGCCTCGTCGGGCGCGAACCCCTTCGCCTCCGCCGCGCGCGTGAGTCCCTCGATGAAGAGGAAGACGTACGCCGGCCCCGACCCCGAGATCGTCGAGAGGGCGTCGATCTGGGCCTCGGGGAGCTCCACGACGACCCCGACCGTCTCGAACAGACGTCGGACGACGGCGACGTCGTCGGCGGATGCGGCGGCCGAGGCCGCGAGGCCCGTGACCGCCTTCCCCACGACGGCGGGCGTGTTGGGCATCGAGCGCAGCGCCACGGCGTCTGCGCCGAGGATCTCCGCGAAGGTCGCGAGCGTCACGCCCGCCGCGAGGCTCACGACGACAGTGCCGGGCCGCAGGTGCGGCGCGATCTCGCGCAGCAGGTCCGGCACCATCGCGGGCTTGACCCCGACGAGCACGATGTCGGCGGATGCGGCGGCACGCGCGTTCGCGTCGGGTTCGTCGGCGAGCGCCACGCTCTCCACGCCCGCGAGGTCCGCGAGGGCGGCGGCCTTCTCGGCCGTGCGGTTGGTGACGACGACGCGCGGCGCCTGGCCGGAGGCGACGAGTCCCTGCAGGATCGCGCCGCCCATCGAGCCCGCGCCGAGGATCGCGATCGGGGGGAGGAGGGCTGCATCCGTCATGCTGCGATCCTACGAGCCGGAGCGCGCGCGTTAGAGTCGGAGGGCAGGGCGCCGGAGCCTCGCGCACGCGACATGAAGGACGTTCCATGACTCTCTTCGACGGCATCACCTCCCGCATCGTGGAGACGGATCGGCTCAGCGTCCACGTCCTGCTTCGCGAAAGCGACGACACCGCGACACCGCCCGAGCGCACCGTCGTCTTCCTCCACGGCGTGCTCGGCTCGTCGCTGCTGTGGCAGGAGAACCTGCAGGACCTGCCGAGCGACATCCGCGCCGTCGCGGTCGACCTCCGCGGCTACGGGCGCACCGAGAACGCGCCCGTCGACGCGTCGCGCGGCGTGCGCGACTTCAGCGACGACCTCGCCGCGACGCTGACGGCGCTCGACATCCCCACCGCGCACCTCGTCGGCTGGTCGCTCGGCGGCGCCGTCGCGCTGCAGTACGCGCTGGAGCATCCGGTGCTCTCGCTCACACTGCAGGCGCCGATCTCGCCGTTCGGGCTCGGCGGCACGCGGCGCGACGGCTCGCGCCTGCACGACGACGACGCCGGCACCGGCGGCGGCACGGCGAACGCCGCGTTCGTGCAGCGCCTCATCGCGCGCGACCGGTCGGCGGATGCGGAGAGCTCGCCGCGGCGCGTCTTCCGTGCCGAGTTCGTCGCCCCCGGGTACACGAGCGAGCACGAGGACGTGTGGGTCGACGCGCTGCTGTCGACCTCGACCGCGGCCGGCAATTACCCCGGCGACTCCCGACCGAGCCCGACGTGGCCCGGATACGCGCCGGGGACGACGGGCGTGCTCAACGCGCTGGCGCCGGGCAACCTCGACCTGTCGGGCATCGTCGATGTCGATCCCCAGCCGCCCGTGCTGTGGGTGCACGGCGAGCTCGACGCGCTCATCTCCGACCGGTCGCTCGCCGACCCCAACGCGCTCGGCGAGCTCGGCGTGCTGCCCGACTGGCCCGGTGCCGACGAGGCGCCGCCGCAGCCCATGGTCGCGCAGACCTTCGACGTGCTGAGCGCGTACGCGGCGAAAGGGGGCGACGTGACCGAGCTCACGCTCCCCGGCGTCGCGCACAGCCCGCACCTCGAGCGGCCGGCGGCGTTCCGCGCGGCGCTGCTCACGCGCATCGGGTACGTCGGCGCACCGGCCGACCCCGCTCCCCCGACTGAGACCATCATCCTGCGGTCGGCGGACTGACTGTGGAGTACTGCATCTTCACCGAGCCGCACCTGGGCGCCTCGTACGACGATCAGCTCGCATTCGCCCAGGCCGCCGAGCGTCACGGGTTCACAGGCTTCTTCCGCTCCGACCACTACCTGTACGAGGGCGGGCCGGGTCTTCCGGGACCGACGGATGCCTGGACGACGCTCGCCGCACTCGCGCGCGAGACCCGCCGCATCCGCCTCGGCACGCTCGTGTCGCCCGTGACGTTCCGCCACCCCGGCATCCTCGCCATCCAGGTCGCCCAGGTCGACGCGATGTCGCACGGACGCGTCGAGCTGGGTCTCGGCGCCGGCTGGTTCGGGCGCGAGCACGAGGCGTACGGCATCCCGTTCCCGCCGCGGCGCTTCGACCTGCTCGAGGAGCAGCTCGCGATCGTCCAGGGGCTGTGGGCGACCCCCGTGGGCGAGCGGTTCTCATTCCACGGCGCGCACTACGCGCTGACGGATGCACCGGCCCTCCCCAAGCCCGTGCAGGACCCGGTGCCGCTCATCATCGGCGGCGGCGGGCCGCGGCGCACACCCGACCTCGTCGCGCGGCACGCGACCGAGTACAACCTCGGCTTTCCCACCGACGCCGAGATCGTCGAGCGCATCGGCAACCTGCACGCCGCGTGCGAGCGCGCCGGGCGCGACCCCGGCAGCGTCAAGCTCTCGATCGCGATGTCGACCATCGCCGGACCTGACGAGGCGACGATCGCCCGGCGGGCGGGGCGCATCGGCCGCACCGTGGAGCAGGTGCGCGACGGCGTCAACATCGTCGGCGACGCTGCGGAGATCGCCGAGCGCATCGACGTATACCGCTCGCACGGCATCGAGCGCGTGTACTTCCAGCTGCTCGACAACCAGGACGTCGAGCACGTGGACTACCTCGGCGAGGCCGTCCTTCCCGCCCTCCCCCGCTGACACCGGGCGGCAGCTCGCGCCGCTGCGCTTCAGGTGGCAGCTCGCGCCGCTGCGCCTCGAGTGGCAGCTCGCGCCGCTTGTGGGCGCCGCATCCGACCACCCTGCCACCTCAACGGGCCCGGCGAGCTCAGCGCCGGTCGGTGAAGAAGCGACGCAGGAGGGCGGTCGCCGCATCCGCCTCGACGCCGGCGACGACCTCCACGCGGTGCGGCAGGCGCCGGTCGCGGACGACGTCGTACACCGACCCGGCGGCGCCGGCCTTCTCGTCCCACGCGCCGAAGACCAGGCGCGGTACGCGCGCCTGGAGCACCGCGCCCGCGCACATGACGCACGGCTCGAGCGTCACCACGAGCGTGCAGCCCGCGAGGTGCCACGAGCCGACGGATGCGGCGGCGCGGCGGAGCGCGACGACCTCGGCGTGGGCGGTCGGATCGTGCGTCGGCTCGCGGAGGTTGCGGCCCTCGCCGATGACGGCGCCCGACCCGTCGACGACGACCGCACCCACGGGCACGTCGCCCGCCTCGCCCGCCTCCGCCGCGAGCTCGAGCGCGCGGCGCATCGCGGCGAGGTCGGCGGCGGTCACGGCGGCTCCGGTGGCGGAAGGGACGAACGGATAGCCTTGAGCCTATGCGCGTGCACGTGGCCGACCACCCCCTCATCACCCACAAGCTCACGGTGCTGCGCGACGAGCGCACGCCGTCGCCGGTGTTCCGTCAGCTGACGGAGGAGCTCGTGACGCTGCTCGCCTACGAGGCCACCCGCGCGGTACGCGTCGAGCCGCACGAGATCCGCACGCCCGTGACGACGACGATCGGCGTGCGGATCGGCGAGCCGCGTCCGCTCGTGGTGCCGATCCTCCGCGCGGGCCTCGGCATGCTCGACGGCATGGTCAAGCTCCTCCCCACGGCCGAGGTCGGCTTCCTCGGCATGGTGCGCAACGAGGAGACCCTCGAGCCGACGACCTACGCCGAGCGCCTCCCCGACGACCTCAGCGACCGCCAGTGCTTCGTGCTCGACCCGATGCTGGCGACCGGCGGGTCGCTCGGCGCTGCCATCGAGTTCCTCTTCCGCCGAGGGGCGCAGGACGTCACGGCGATCTGCCTGCTCGGTGCCCCCGAGGGCGTCGCCGCGATCGAGAAGCAGGTCGACGGTCGCGACGTCACGCTCGTGCTCGGCGCGCTGGACGAGCGCCTGAACGAGAAGGGCTACATCGTGCCCGGGCTCGGCGACGCCGGCGACCGCCTCTACGGCACCGTCTGATCCTCTCCCCGCCCCGCCCAGCGCAGCCCAGATCAGGCGAATCGGCCGAGATCAGTGCGATATCCGCTGGAAGGTGCTGATTCCGGCCGATTTGCCTGCGGGACGGAGCGAGCACGTGCGGCGATCGCGGAAGCGGCCGTGCACGCGCGGTACGTGCGCGCGCTGCCGGGCGTCGCGTGGGCGCAATCGGCGTGGCCTTCGCGGGCGGCGTGGGCGCCGCGGTCCGGGGGCGCGGCGGAGGCCGGCGGGAGCGCGGCGTGGCACTACTGGTGGAGCGCCTTCCTCCTGGATGCGGCGGTGTCGGCCGCGCGCGATCGCGCGTCGGCGCGACGGCGGCGCTTCGTGGGCGCGGTGGTGCGCGGCATCCGGATCCGCAACGGCGGGCTCACGCGGCGGACCTTCTGGGACGATCTCGCGTGGCTGGGCCTCGCCGCCGAGCGCGCCGGCCGCGCGCGCGTCGCGGAGCAGATCGCGGTGCGGCTGGCGGCGGCCGTCGATCCCGGGCTCGGCCTCGTCCCGTGGCACGTGGGGAGCGCCCTGTTCAACGCGCCCGCGAACGCCCCCGCGGCGCTGCTGCTCCTCCGGACGGGGCGGATCGACGCCGCCGTCGCGGTGCGCGACGCGATGCACGCGGCGCTGCACGACCCGGCGAGCGGGCTGCTCCACGACGGCGCGGCGCGCGACGGCCCCGGGCCGCGGATCGTGCGCGACCTCTACACGTACAGCCAGGGCGTCGCGATCGCTCTCGACGCCGAGCTCGCCCGGCTCACGGCCGACGCGCGCTTCGCACGGCGCGGAGCAGAGCTGCTCGCCGCGACGGCGACGTGGGCGGGCGGCGACGCCGTGCTCCCCGGCCGTGGCGGCGGCGACGGCGGGCTGTTCGCCGGCATCGCGGTGCGGTTCATCGCCGACGCGGCGACGGCGTTCGCGGATGCGGCGGCCGCCGGCACCGCTCCGGCCGCCGCGCGCGAGGCCGCCGCATCCGCCCGCCGGCTCGTCACGAGCAATGCCGAGGCCGTGTGGGCGACCCGTGCCACGGCCCTCGGCGCACCGCTGTTCTCCGCCGACGCGCGGCGATCGGCGGACCCTGCGCCCGGCGCACCGGAGCGCGACCTGTCGGTGCAGCTCGGCGCGTGGCTGACGCTCGAGGCGGCGGCCGGCCTCGCGCAGTGAGCACCGGGGGTACGGTGGCGATGTGTCCACCGTCGATCCGCTCCCCGATCGCCCCGCTCCCGACAACCCGCCCGGAAAGCTCGTGCTGCTGCGCCACGGCGAGACCGAGTGGTCGAAGCAGGGGAAGCACACCGGGCTGACCGACATCCCCCTCACCGCCCGCGGCGAGGAGCTGGCGCGCGCGGCCGGCGAACTCGTCCGCGGATACGCCTTCTCCCTCGTGCTGTCGTCGCCGCTGCAGCGCGCGCGGCGCACCGCCGAGCTGGCCGGGCTGCACGCCGAGGTGGACCCGCTGCTCGTGGAGTGGGACTACGGCGGCTACGAGGGCCGCACGACGCGCGAGATCCGCGAGGAGCTCGGCTACAACTGGAGCGCCTTCACTCACGGCGTCGTCCGGGGACGGACGCCCGGCGAGACCGTCGAGGAGGTCGCTGCCCGCGCCTCGCGCGTGCTGACCCGCGTGCTGCCGGCGATGGCGCACGGCGACGTCGCGCTCGTCGCGCACGGACACCTGCTGCGGATCCTCACCGCCGTCTTCCTCCGAGAGGCGCCGCGGTTCGGCGCACAGATCACCCTCGATGCGGGCTCGGTCTCGGTGCTCGCCTTCTACCGCGAGGCACCCGCGATCCTGTCGTGGAACTACGGCCCGCGGCTGCCGCTCGTCCCCTCCGAGTCCTGACGGCGGGCACTCGAGGCCTCGGAGCACGGACCAGGGCGGTCGCCGGCGCATCCGCCGCATCCGGGCGGGGATTTCGCACCCGGATGCGGCGATCGCACCCGCGATCGGACGGTATGGGCCGCGTCAGCCGACGAGGACGGGCGCGGGAACCTCGGAGCCCACGAGCCGCGCGAACGCGCTGAGGCGCGCGACCCCCTCGGGCGTGCGCGGCAGGTCGTCGAGCAGACCGGGCGAGAAGACGAGGTACGCCGCCTGCATCGCGCGCGAAAGGGCCACGTTGAGGCGGTTCTGCAGCAGCAGGAACTCCGGCCCGCGGGGGGCGTCGCGGCCGGACGACGCCGCGAGCGACACGATCGCGACGACCGCCTCCTGACCCTGGAACCGGTCGACGGTGCCGACGCGGACCGCCGGGAAGCCGGCAGCGGCGAGCGCCTCCTCCACCTCGACCTGCTGGGCGTTGTACGGCGTCACGACGATCACGTCCTCCGGCGCGAGCGGGCGCGGCGGCAGCATCCGCACCTCGCCGGTCTCGTCGTCGACCGACGTGTCGGTCCAGCCGCGTCCGACGACGTCGGCGACGAGCCGCACGACCTCGGCCGCCTCCTCGGGCGAGCACGTCGCGTTGCCGGTGTGGCGGAGCGGCACGGGGTGGACCCCCGGCTCGACACCCTCCAGGCGACGCAGGGCGGTGCCCGGATGCGACGCCAGCCGTCCCTCGTACGCGAGCCGCGACACCGGCCCGGCGACCCGCGGATGCATGCGCCACGTGCGGGAGAGGAAGTATCCGAGCTCGGGCGGCACGACCTCGGCGCCGTCCATCACCCAGCCGAGCGCCGACGTGTCCACCGGCGCGGGATGCGTGCCCTGGCTCACCTGCGGCAGCTGCTGCGGATCGCCCAGGAGCAGCAGGCGCGGCGATGCCACGCTCACCGCGATCGTCGCGGCGAGCGAGAACTGGCCGGCCTCGTCGATCACGAGCAGGTCGAGGCCGCCGCGGGGGATGCGGCCCTCGTGGCTGAAGTCCCACGCCGTGCCGCCGACGACGAACCCGCCCGACGGATGCTCCGCCACGAACGCGCCCAGACCGTTTCGCGGCAGCGCCGTGAAGGCCGTGTCGGCCTGCGGGTCTTTCGGCGTCTTCGCGACGAGCGCGGCGGGAACGCCGGCCGCGACGATCCGATCCAGCATGTTCTCCACGACCGCGTGCGACTGGGCCACGACCCCGACGCGGAATCCGCGCTCGGCGACGAGCCGGGCGATGACGTGCGACCCGACGTAGGTCTTGCCCGTGCCCGGAGGACCCTGGACGGCGATGTATCCGCGGTCGAGCGCCGCGACGCTGCGCACGATCGCCGCGACATCGTCGCCCGTGGCGGGCGTCAGCCCGCCCGGGATCCGCGGCGCGCGTCGCAGGAGCACGTCGGTCGCGGGGTCGTCGGGGAGCGCGGGCGATGTCGCGAGCACCGCATCAGCCCACCCGTCGATCGCGGACTGCTGACGGCCCGCGCTGGGCGGAGCGGCGGGCGTCAGGGCGAGCGGGAGCTCCTGCCACGTGAAGCCCTCGACGGCGGTCTCCTCGACGATCGCGCCGTCGTCGAGCACCTCGACGACGCGCACCCACTTGGCCGTGTGGATCCAGCGCGGCCGCGGCTGCGTCGGGAACGGCGCGGGCAGCTCGTACACCGCGAAGGGCTCGCCGCCCGCGCTCAGGCGCGTTCCCGGCGCGACGTCGCCGCGCAGCTCGACGACCCGGCGCTCTCCGCCACGCCCGGACTCGGGGATGTGCCAGTCCTCGACGACGCGCGAGCGCTCGGGATCGACGACGACGACGTCGCGCGCGTCCTCCCACACGGACACCGGTTCGCGCAGTCGCAGGAAGTGCGTCGCCCAGAACGACTTCGCCTCGCGCGGGTAGTAGTCGATCGCCGCGGCCGCGAGCTTGAGCGCCTCGGCCTCCGCCTCGGGCGCATCGGCCGCCCACCGCAGGAGGGCCGCGGCGCGGTCGGACTCGGTGTAGGCCACCTCATCGGGCTCGAGACCGCGCGCGGGCACGAGGCCCGCCTCGCGGGCGCGGTCGACGAGCCAGTCGCGCAGGCGCCGGGTCGACACGCAGTCGTACCGGTTGTAGTCGGCGAGGTCGGCGAGGATCGCCTCGGCGCCGGCGGTGTCGCCGTCGTCGGCGAGCGCGCGCGCCTCGACGTACTTGACGATCGAGTCGTCGCCGCGCTGCACGTCGGACGTGCGCACCTCGTCGCCCATGTACAGCGGCTCGAGCTTCTTGATCGAGTACGACCGCGAGCCCACGCGCAGCGCGCGGCGCACGATCGGGTACAGGTCGACGAACACGCCCTCGCGCAGCAGCCGGTCGACCTCCGCCTCGCGCACGCCGTAGCGCGCCGCCATCGTGAGGAGGTGCGCCGGCTCGTACGGCGCGTAGTGGTAGATGTGCATGTCGGGGTACCGGCCGCGGCGCAGCGCCACGAGGTCGAGGAAGCGCTCGAGCGCTTCCTTCTCATGCGCGAAGTCGTGCGCCCACAGCGCCGTGTAGGTCTCGTCCATGTCGACGAGGCCGAACAGGTAATCCAGTCCCCACTGGGTCGCGGCGCCCTCGGTGTAGAGCGGGTCGCCCTCGAAGTCGAAGAACAGGTCGCCCCGGTCGGGCCGCGGCAGGGCGCCGAGAGCCTTCGGCGCGACGACCTCGTAGACCGGCACGACCGGGGCTTCCGTATCCACGGGTTCGGGCGTGCGCAGCTGCAGTCGCGCCTGCGTGCGCAGCGACGCGAACGTGTCGGCGTTCATGCCGGCGACCGGGGTGGATGCTGCGGCGAGCGCGTCGATCGTGTCGATTCCCGCCGCTCGCAGCCGCGTGCGCTGCACGGGCCGCATGCCCGCGACCAGCAGCAGGTCGCGGTGCGCGAGCACCTCCAGCTCGCACGTCGCGCAGCGACCGCACGCGACGACGCCGAGGTCTCCGCGCGGGTCGCCCCACGCGATCGGATCGCCGGCGGCCCCGAGGTCGACCCGGCGGTCGGCGATCAGCGCACGCAGCCGCGCACGGCGCAGCTCGAAGACCGGAAGGATGTCGTCGACGCGGTGGCTGCTCACCGTGCCGTCGCCGAGCAGCAGCTCCACGGTGTCGGCGCGCGGCACACCCAGCCGGTCGAGCTGGTCGACGTAGGCGGCGAGCTGCATGAGCGCGGTCACGCGGGCGTGACGCGCGAGCTTCGTGTCCTGCACGAGCCACGCGCGAGGCCCTTCGACGGGTCCTTCGGCGGGCTCGGCGAGCGGGGCGCGGACGAGGAAGTCGGCGAAGCCGACGAAGTCGTCCGTCGCGAAGGCGGCCTGGTAGACGACGTCGGCCGACGAGTCCAACGCCGCGCGCGTGAGCTGGACCGCCGCGCCCAGCGCGTCGGCATCGGACGAGCGGGTCTCGGGGATCTCCACGACGCCGTCGCCGAACCGCGCGACGTAGTCGGCGAGCACGCGCCGCTCGTGCGCCGTTCCGAGCCGACCCGCGCGCTCGAGCGTCGCGTCTTCGGGCTCCTCGACGGCCGGCACGCGCCCGAGCTTCGCGTCGATGGCGCGGAGCCACGCGAACTCGCACTCGGCCGCCGCCTTCAGGTCGCTCGCGCTCCAGACGATCCGGCCTTCGTCTTCGATGTACCGCATGTTCCCCTCTCGTCTTCGACCCTAACCGGGGTCTCCGACACCGCCGCAGGCGCGGCGGGCGAAGGGAAGGGCGGGCGGACGCCGCGCGTCCGCCCGCCCTGGGAGTGGCGGGTCAGCCCGCCGTCGCGCTGTCGTACGCGCGCTGCGCCGCGGCCTGTGCGTCGGCGAGGGCCTCCTCCGGCTCCTTGTCGCCGAGAAGCGCCGCGGTGATCGCGTTGTTCAGCTCGGTCTGGATCTCCTGACCCGCCGGCGAGGAACCGAACGAGGCGCCGTAGCCGACGACGTCGTAGTACGTCGCGATGACCTGGTCGAACCCGGCGCTGCCGGTGGGCACGACGTACTGGTCGCGGATCGCCTGGTCGGCCTCGGGCGAACCCGTGAACAGGCCGGTGTTGATGCCGCCGTTGCTCTTGAGCGTGTCGGCGCGGGCGGCGCCGGCGGCCATCCACGCGTCGGTCGAGGTGAGCTGCGTCATCCACGCGCACGCGGCGGCCGGGTTCTTCGCGCCGGCGGGGATGACGAACGCGGTGCCGGATGCGACGGAGAAGGGCTGCCCGTCCGCGTTGCGGAAGGGCACGGCCTGGATGTCGATCTGGTCCTTGTACGGCGAGAGCACGTTGGGGTACCACTGCGCGTTCACCTGCGCGGCGACCTGGTCGGCGACGAACTGGTTGTTGTCGCCGAACGTGTCGAACGAGTCGGAGAAGCTCTTGACCGCCGCGAAGCCGCCCTGAGCATCGGTGATGCGCTTGAGCGCCTCGATGCCGGCGACGTTGCTCGGGTCGTCGAGGGTCGGCGCACCGTCGTCGTCGGTGAGCCGCCCGCCCATGCCGAGGATCCACAGGCCCCCCTGGCCGGTGGCGACCGGGTCGAACCCGAGGCGCGTGGGCACGCCGCCGCTCTCCTGATAGAGCGCGCCGATCGCGGTGAGCAGGCCGTCCATGTCGGACGTGTCGAACTGCTCGGGGCTCACGCCCGCCGCGTTCAGCGCGCGCATGTTCAGCAGGATCGCCGGCGGCTGGTAGAACTGCGGCACCGCCCACACCTTGTCGTCGTAGGTGACGTCGTCGACGACGTTCTGGTACCAGCGCTCGCTCGGCGTGACGTCCTGCGCCTCGAAGCACGCGTCCAGCGGAAGGATCAGGCCCTGCGCGGCGTAGGTCGTGACGTAACGCCGGTCCATCTGCACGACGTCCGGCACGTCGCCCGAGGCGATGCGGGTCGTGAGCTTCTGCGCGTCGAACGCCGTCGCATCCAGCGTGATGTCGACGTCGCCGAGCTGTTCGGCGGCGAAGTCCAGGCGCGACTGGCCGACGTCGTCGGCGTTCTCGAAGCCCCACGCCTTCAGTTCGCCGCTGGGGGTGGCGGAGTAGTCGACGTCGTCGCTGGAGGTGTTCGAGCCCCCGCCGCCGCAGGCGGTGAGGACGGCGAGCGCCGAGACGGCCCCCGCGACGGCGAGGAGCGAGCGCGTGCGATTCATGTGTGTTCCCTTCTCGGCGCCGACGGCAGCCTCACCGCCGGCGAGCGCCGGCCGAGAAGTGGCCACAGCCGACGCCCGAGTGAACCCTCCCCGGATGCGGTTCACCGAGACGGTTGACAATGCGACGTCCTCCGTGGGTGAGGTCAGCCCTTCCGGCCCTGCGTCGCGACGCCCTCGATGAAGTACCGCTGCCCGAACGCGAACAGGATGAGCATCGGGAGCGTCACGAGGAGCGAGGCGACCATGACGTACTGGTAGTCGCCCTGGCCGCCCGCGGTGGGGCTGTACTTCGTCATCGCGTAGGCGATGCCCAGCGGCGCCGTGAAGTCCTCGACCGAGCCGGCGTTGAGGTAGATCAGCGCCGCCTGCAGGTTGTTCCAGCTGGCCTGGAACTCGAACAGGAACACGATGACGAACGACGGGATCGACAGCGGCATCGCGATGCGCCAGAACAGCCCCCACGCGTTGGCGCCGTCGAGGCGCGCCGCCTCGAACAGCTCGCGCGGCAGGCCGAGGTAGAACTGGCGCTGCAGGAAGATGTAGAAGGCCGAGCCGAAGAGATTCATGCCCCACAGCGGCACCCACGTGCCGAGGAAGCCGGTCTCCTTCCAGATGAGGTAGATCGGGATCATCGTGACGGCGCCGGGCAGCATCATGGTCGCGAGCACGAGCCCGAACATCAGCGAGCGCCCCGGGAAGCGGAAGTACGCGAAGCCGAACGCGACGATCGAGCTCGAGATCGCCACCGTCCCGGCGGCCAGGAGCGCGATCGCGACGCTGTTGAACATCCAGCTGAGCAGCGGCAGCTGATTCCACACCTCGACGTAGTTGCCGGGCATCCACGTCTCGGGGATCAGCCGGTTGTCGAACACCTGCCCGCGGGGCTTGAGGCTCGCCGCCAGCAGCCACACGAACGGGTAGAGGAACAGCAGCGCGAATCCGACGAGGATGACGGTCAGCACGACGCGGCCGGCGAGGGTCTTCGGCTGCCCGAGCGCGCGGCGCCAGCGCGATCGGCGCGGCGGCGCGACAGCGGGGGCGGCGATCTCGGGAGCGGCCTGGGCGACCCCGGGGGTCTCGAGCGACGTGGCCATCAGCGGTCTCCCTCGTAGTAGACGAATCGGTTGCCGAACTTCACCTGGATGAGGGTGACGATGAGGATGAGGACGAACAGCAGCCACGCCATCGCGGCGGCGAATCCGAAGTCGAACTGACGGAACGCCTGCTGGAAGAGGTAGATCGCGTAGAACAGCGAGGCCTCCGGCGACGCGTTGCTCTGGTCGCGCCAGAACAGCACGTACGCCTGGTCGAAGATCTGGAACGCCGCGATCGAGAGCACGATCACGTTGAAGAACATGGCGCCGGAGATCATCGGCAGGGTGATCGAGAAGAACTTCCGGATCGGCCCGGCGCCGTCGATCGAGGCCACCTCGTAGAGCTCGACGGGCACGTTCTTCAGCGCGGCGAGGAAGATCACCATCGTGCCGGCCACCGTCCACAGCGCCATGATCACGATGCTCGGCTTCACCCACGCCGGATCGACGAGCCACTGCGGGCCGGGAAGTCCCACCGCGCGCAGCGCCTGGTTGACCGCGCCGCTGTTGCCGTTGAGGAGGAGGAAGAAGACGGATGCCGTCGCCACCGCCGGCGTCATCTTCGGCAGGTAGTACAGCGTGCGGAAGACCCCGGCGCCCCGGCCGACGCGGTTCAGGAGCATCGCCAGCACGAGGGCGAAGATGATCTCCAGCGGCACCGCCATGACGACGTAGAAGAGGGTGTTGCTCAGCGACACCGCCACACGTGGGTCCTCGAACAGGCGCGCGTAGTTGTCCACGCCGACCGGCCGCGCGGAGTTGGTGGCGAGGTTGTAGTCGCTGAAGGAGATGAAGAGGCTGTAGGCCATGGCGCCGGCCGTGAAAATGAGGAATCCAATGATCCACGGGGAGATGAACAGGTACCCGGCGAGCGCCTCGCGCCTGTTGTAGCGATCGCGCCGATGCACGGGTCGAACAGTGTCCGTCATGGCGCCGGACGGTAGAAGCGCTTCTCGGGACCACCAAGGCCCTTGTGGAACCACCCCCTTCCGTGCTTCGGTGACCGATTGCCCGCTTCTCCGAGCCGGTCGAGGCGCCCGGGCGCGGGGCCCGCACGCCTGACAGGATGGGGATCGTGAACTCGTCACCGACGTTCGAGAGCGTCTACCGCCACGGCTTCGCGCGCGTGGCCGCCTGCACCGTGCCGGTGGCCGTCGCCGACCCCGCAACCAACGCCGACGCGATCCTCGCCACGGCGCACCGGCTCGACCAGGACGGCGTCGCCGTCGCCGTGTTCCCCGAGCTCGCCCTGTCCGGCTACGCGATCGACGACCTCGTGCTGCAGGACGCGGTGCTCGACGCCGTCGAGGCGGCGGTCGTCGCCATCGCCGCCGCATCCGCAGACCTGCGTCCGGTGCTCGTGTTCGGCGCGCCGCTGCGCCACCGCAACCGCCTCTACAACTGCGCCGTCGTCGTGCACGGCGGGCGCGTGCTGGGGGTGGCGCCGAAGTCGTATCTGCCCACGTACCGCGAGTTCTACGAGCGCCGGTGGTACGCGCCCGGCGACGACCAGCGCGGGCAGTCGCTGCGGCTGAGCGGGGTCGACGTGCCGTTCGGCCCCGACTTGCTGTTCGCGGCGACGGATGTCCCGGGCCTCGTCGTGCACGCCGAGGTGTGCGAGGACATGTGGGTGCCCGTGCCCCCGTCCTCGCACGCGGCGCTGGCCGGGGCCACCGTGCTGCTGAACCTGTCGGGCAGCCCCATCACGATCGGGCGCGCCGACGACCGCACCCTCCTCGCCCAGTCGCAGTCGCTGCGCTGCCTCGCCGCCTACGCGTACGCCGCGGCGGGGCAGGGCGAGTCGACGAACGACCTGTCGTGGGACGGGCAGACGATGATCTACGAGGGCGGTCAGCTGCTCGCCACGACCGATCGCTTCCCCGACGGCCCGCGCGAGAGCGTCGCCGACGTCGACCTCGACCAGCTGCGTCAGGATCGCCTGCGCCAGGGCACGTTCGACGACAACCGCCGCACCGGCACGCCCGACTTCCGCACCGTCGCGTTCGAGCTGCAGCCCCCGACGAGCGACATCGGACTGCGCCGGCACCTCGATCGCTTCCCGTTCGTCCCCGACGACCCCGCGCGCCTCGCGCAGGACTGCTACGAGGCGTTCAACATCCAGGTCTCGGGCCTCGAGCAGCGCCTCACCGCCATCGGCGGCCCGAAGCCCGTCATCGGGGTCAGCGGCGGCATCGACTCCACGCACGCGCTGCTCGTGATCGCGCGCGCGATGGACCGGATGGGCCGGCCGCGCAGCGACATCCTCGCCTACACGATGCCCGGGTTCGCCACCGGCGAGACGACCAAGCGCAACGCGATCGCCCTCGCGGAGGCTCTCGGCGCGCGCATCGAGGAGATCGACATCCGCCCGGCGGCGCTCGAGCTGCTCGCGAAGATCGGCCACCCGTTCGCCGCGGGCGAGCCCGTGCACGACGTGACGTTCGAGAATGTGCAGGCAGGACTGCGCACGGACTACCTCTTCCGCCTCGCGAACCATCACGGCGGCCTCGTGATCGGCACGTCCGACATGTCCGAGCTGGCGCTCGGCTGGGCGACCTACGGCGTCGGCGACCACATGAGCCACTACGCCGTCAACGTCGGGCTCCCCAAGACCCTCATCCAGCACGTCATCCGGTGGGTGATCGCCGCGGGCGAGGTCGACGAGGCCAAGGACGTGCTGCAGGCGGTCCTCGACACCGAGATCAGCCCCGAGCTCGTGCCGGCCGACGCGTCGGGCCGGATGCAGTCGACCGAGGACCGCATCGGCCCCTACGCGCTGCACGACTTCACGCTGCACCACGTGCTGCGCTTCGGCTTCCGGCCCTCGAAGATCGCGTTCCTCGCGCACCACGCGTGGCGCGACGCCGACGCGGGCGACTGGCCCGCGGGCTTCCCCGCCGACGCGCGGGAGGCCTACGACCTGCCGACGATCGCGCGGTGGCTCGAGGTGTTCCTGCAGCGCTACTTCGCGTTCGCGCAGTTCAAGCGCTCCGCCATCCCCAATGGGCCGAAGGTGTCGCCCTCTGGCTCGCTGTCGCCGCGCGGCGACTGGCGCGCCCCGTCGGACGGCAACGCGCGGGCGTGGCTCGCGGAGCTCCACGCCGCGCTCCCCGACGTCTTCCGCTGAGCGGGTCCGCGGCGCAGCGGATCATGCTCCGGCGTGCGTCCCCCGGCCGCCTGCGGCGGCCTCCCGCCAGTCCCGAAGCCCGCACGCTCTCCGCATGATCCGCTGCGCCGCTGACGCGTACGTCTGCACGCCGGACTCCCGCGACGCTCCTCCTTGAGGACTAGTCGTGGAGGCCGACGCGGTCGGGGATGTCGAACGGGAGCCCCGGGAGCCACGTCGCCGGCTCCGGCCACGGCCGCGACGTCGGCAGGGCGCGCAGCAGCTGCCGCAGCGCCTGATCGCGCGGCGACGACGGCGCCGAGGCGGGCAGCACGCGCCGGGGCGCACGGGCCCCGAGCGCGCCGCACCACCAGTGCCGCCACGTCGTGTCCGCCGCATCCGGGTCCAGCACGATGTAGTAGTCGGGCATGATCGCCCGCCCCTCGGCGAAGTCGGCGAGCGCCGACTCCACCTCGATCTCGAGCGTGCCGAGGGTCGCGCGCTCCTCGTACAGCTCGACCCACGCGGCCGCCACGTGCACGAGCGGGTCGGCGTCGTGCACGACCCAGGGGGCGGATGCGGCGGCGATGCGCCGCGCGGCGATCGCCGGTTCGCTGTCGGTCAGGCGCAGGGTGTCGACCCCGCGCAGCCCCTCGAGGGTGTCCAGGGCGTCGTCGGATCCGCCGCCGACGATCGCCACGATCGTTCCGCTTCGCGATGTGTGCGCCATGCTCCACGGTACGACGCGTGCTGCGAGGTTGTCAGCATCGGCACGGTCCGA
The DNA here is from genome assembly GCF_003931875.1 of Microbacterium sp. 10M-3C3. Classification (NCBI taxonomy): domain Bacteria; kingdom Bacillati; phylum Actinomycetota; class Actinomycetes; order Micrococcales; family Microbacteriaceae; genus Microbacterium; species Microbacterium sp. 10M-3C3. The sequence continues at coordinate 2,862,096 of NZ_CP034245.1, forward strand.
GCAGCGCGGGGCGATGCTTTGGACCCGCTATCCTGAGCGCATGGAGCACGACGCCGCCCGCCGCCCGATCCTCGGCGCCGTCATCGGCTTCGTGCTGGGCGCGGTGTTCCTCGCGCTCGCGGGCATCGCGTTCTTCCTCGGCGGCGGGCCGTTCGTCGCGGCCATCGCGCTCGTGGGCGGTCTCGCGACCATCGCCGCCGGCATCGTCGTGCTCGTGCGACGATGAAGACATCATGATCCCCGAGAACGATCCGAAGAAGCCGTCCCCCGCCCGCGTCGGGATCTGGATCGTCGTGGGCGCGATCGGGGCGTACATGGTCGTCTCGGGCGTCATCGGAGCCCTGACCGCCGGCGGCTGAGCCCGTCACGACCGCACGCCGCGTGCGCTCTGGTCGGCGAGAATGAACGGGTGAGACTCCTCGTCGCCGCCCATGCCGCCGAACTCGGCGCGTTCGAGAACGACATCCCCGGCTTCGACCGGCTCCTCACCGGCGTCGGAAAGCTCCGCGCCGCGTACGAGCTCACCCGGGCCCTGGATGCGGCGAGCTACGACGAGATCGTCGTCGTCGGGACGGCGGGTGCCGTGGACGACGACCTGCCGGCGGGCATCTACGAGATCGACGGCGCCGTGCAGCACGACGTGAAGGACCTCGACGGCGTGCTCGGGCAGCACTTCTCCCTCCCCACCCGCGTGGACGTGCAGCCGGAGGGCGTGACGATCGCCACGGGCGACCACTTCGTCGACGACGCGGCCGCGGTCGCGGTCATCCGCGGGCTCGGCGCCCGCCTCGTCGACATGGAGTCGTACGCGTACGCGTGGGTGGCCTCGCAGTTCGGCGTGCCGATCCGCATCCTCAAGGCGGTGTCCGACCGCGCGCAGGACGGTGCGACGCAGCTGTGGGACGACGTCGTGGCGGAGTGCTCGCGGCAGCTGCGCGAGCGCCTCCGCGCCGATTACGGCGTCTGATTCGCGCTGGCCGGCGTCACCGGCTCGCCGTGGCGCTTGCGCACCGCGAGGTCGACGACGCCCGCGATGAGCGCGAGCCCGAGGAAGATGCCGACGGCGATCATGCCGAACGCGTACGCGTCGTGGAAGACGGCCAGGTCGGCCTTCGCTCCCTGCTCGCGATACACCGTCGCGTAGAACAGCGCGAGCGCGACGGCGGTGCCGACGGCCGTCCCGACGCGCTGGCCGAGCTGGCCGATGGATCCGGCGACACCGCCCTGGCGCACGGGGATCTCCGCGAGGGTGAGCGTCTGGTTCGGCGACACGACGAGCCCGCCGGCGAATCCGCCGAGCAGCATGACGCCCGCGATCGCCCACGGCGTCCACGCCTCCGGCGTGAACAGCACGACGAGCACCAGCGCACCGACCGTCGCGAGCATCCCGACGATGCCCCCCACCACGAGCGGCCGGCCGAGACGGTTCACGAGATTGCCGCCGATCCACGACGACCACGCCGACACCACGGCGAATCCGATCGTCACCATGCCGGCGAATACCGGCTGCAGGCCGAGGCCGCCCTGCAGATAGAGCGTCCCGAGGAGGAACATCGCGGGCGTGCCGGCGAAGTACGCCGAGGAGAGCAGGATGCCGTCGCGGTAGGACGTGTGGCGGAAGATCGCGAACGGGATGAGGGGCATCCGTCCGCGCGCGGCGTAGCGGTTCTCCCACCCGACGAACATCGCGATGAACACGACGCACGCGACGAGCGTCCACCACCGGTTCGGGTCGTCGGTGGGAGCGCCCGTCGTGAACAGGAACGGCCACATGAGCGAGACGATCGCGAGCCCGAACAGCACGACGCCGACGGGGTCGAGGTCGAGCTTGCGGTGCGAGCGCGTGCGCGTGTCGGGGAGGAAGAACGCGGCCAGGACGATGACGGCGACGGTCAGCGGCACGTTGATCCAGAAGATGAGCCGCCAGCCGTCGGTGTCGCCGCCGAGCGCGATGAGCAGGCCGCCGAGAGTGGGGCCGAAGGCGGTGGCGATGCCGATCGTCGCGCCGAACAGGCCGAACGCGCGACCGCGCTCCTTCCCCGAGAACAGCTGCTGCACGAGGCCGAGCACCTGCGGCATCTGGATGCCCGCAGCCACGCCCTGCAGGAGCCGGAAGATCAGCAGCAGCGTGCCGTTGGGCGCGAGCGCGCACGCGAGGCTCGCCACGAGGAACAGCGACAGGCCGACCACGAACAGCAGGCGGCGCGACCGCAGGTCGCCGAGGCGCCCGGCGGGCACGAGCACGAGGCCGAACGTCAGCACATACCCCGACACGATCAGCTGCAGCTCGGTCGGGCCGGCGTTCAGAGCCGTCTCGATCGAGGGCAGCGCGACGTTGACCTTCGTCAGGTCGAGGATCGTGATGGCCGCGACGGCGACGGCGATCCAGTAGGCCCGCCACCGATGGGTGGGCGTGAGCTCGATGTCGCGCGTGACGGGATGCGCATCGCGCGGGGCCGGGGAGGAGGGAACGTCGGGCATCGTCGTTCAGGTTACCGGCGCGCGAGGGCCCCCTGGCGGATGACGCTGGGTCCGTGGTCGCCGGCGGTGACGACCAGCTGCGCGGGAATCTGCTCCTTCATCGCGGCGACATGGCTGATGACCCCGACCGTCCGGCCGCCCGCGCGCAGCTCGTCGAGCGCGCGCATCGCGAGATCGAGGGTCTCCTCGTCGAGGGAGCCGAAGCCCTCGTCGATGAACAGCGTGTCGAGCCGGATGCCCCCAGCGCGGGCCGTCACGACCTCCGCGAGGCCCAGCGCCAGGGCGAGGGAGGCGAGGAAGGTCTCGCCGCCCGAGAGCGACTGCGGTGGCCGGGCCTGGCCGGTGAAGGCGTCGACGACCTCGAGACCGAGACCGGATGCGGCGCCCCGCGCTGCGAGGGCGTCGGAGTGCCGCAGGCGGTACCGGCCGGTGGACATCTCATCGAGGCGCACGTTCGCGGCGGCCACGATCTCTTCGAGCTCGGCGGCGAGGACGAACGTCTCGAGGGTCATGCGATGCGTGTTCGGCGCGCGTCCGGCGACGGTGTTCGCGAGCCGCGCGACGACCTCGGCCCGCTCGGTCGCCGCGGCGATCGCACGGTGGACGGCGTCGGTGCGCTCGGCGAGGTCGCGCAGACGGGAGACCGCCGCCTCGGCGCGCGTGCGGTCGGCGGCCGCGGCGGTGACCGCGTCGCGCGCGGCACGCACGGCCTCGCGGACGGGCTCGAGGTCGATCGGCTCGTCGGCGACGTCGGCGAGGGCGAGCTCCAGCTCGAGCAGCTGCTCGCGGCACGCGCGCAGCGCGGCGTCGTGCGCCGAGACCCGCTCCTCATCCGCGCGCCGCAGCTCCGGCGCCCGCCACGCCGCACGCACCGCGGCGGCGTCGGCGAAGGGCGAGGCCGCCAGCCGGGCGTCGCGCTCGGCGGCCGCGTCGGCGGCGAGCTGGTCGCGGACGGCCGCGTCGGCGACGGCGTCGCGGAGTGCGGCCAGGAGCCCGCGCCGGCGCCGCGCGTCGTCGTCGCGATCGCGGATGCTCGCGGCCTCGCCGCGCGCCGTCGCGACGCGGGCGCGCAGGGCGTCGGCGCGCTGCGCGGCGAGCGCGGCGTCCTGGCGGTGCGCGGCCGCTTCCGCCACGAGGGCGTCGCGCCCCGCGGCCGCGAGGGCGTCCGCCTCGGCGAGGGCCGCACGCTCGGCACGGAGCTGATCGACCTGCGCGGCGGCGGTCTCGGCGGCGCGGACCGCCGCGTCGGCGTCCTGGACGGCGACCGCGGCCGCGTCGGGCTCGGCGCCGTGGGCGCGCGCCGCGGCAGCCGCGTGGTCGGCCCGCGCGCGCGAGAGGGCCTCCGCGGCGGAGCGGTCGGCCTCCCACGCGGCGTCCTTGGCCTCGGCCGCTGCATCCAGGTCGCGGTCGGTCACCGACTCGCCCGACGGCGCGGCGGGACGGGGGTGCTCGACACTGCCGCACACCGGGCACGCCTCGCCGTCGGCGAGGTGGCCGGCGAGGTCGGCGGCGGCGGCGGAGAGCCGACGCTGGAGCAGGCGCGTGTGGGCAGCGCTCGCCTCCGACAGGGCGACGGATGCGGCGAGGGCGTCGTGCTCGCGCGCTGCGACGTCGACCGCCAGTCGCTCCGCTTCGACGGCGGCGTCGCGGCGCGTCCGCGCATCGACCAGGCGCTCGCGCGCCGCGTCGAGGCGCGCCGCCGCCGCAGCGGCGTCCGCCAGCCGCGCGTCGAGGGCGGCGAGGGCGTCGGGAACCGCGGCGCGCTGCGCGTCGAGCGCCGCCACGGCGTCTTCGGCGTCGGCCGCCGCGGCGAGAGCCGCCGCCGCGTCGCGTTCGGCGTCGGCGAGCTCGCGCTCGGCGGCGAGGCCGTCGGCGCACGCGGCCCGGACCGCCGCGAGATCCTCGTCGCGCGCGGCGAGCGCCTCCGCGGTCGCGGCCGTCTCGCCCGCCGCGCGCCACGCCGCACGCGCCGTCTCTGCCGCCTCGCCGGCCTGCGCCGCGGCCTCCGCGGCGCGCTCGGCGGCGTCGACCAGGTCGCGCACCTCGGCGGCCTCGCGGGCGGCGTCGAGCAGCACGCGCAGCGCGGCGATGTCGTCGGCCTCGGCCTCGAGGGCCGCGAGCTTCTCGCGCAGCGCGGTGCGCGCGGCCTGCGCCTCGGCCCGCGCCGTCGCCTCGCGCTCGGCCGCCAGCGCCGCGTCCAGCGCCGATTCCGCGCGGCCGAGAGCCTCGGCCGCGGTGTCCGCGCGGTAGGCGGCGCGCTCGGCCGCCCGCACGACGGCCTCCAGGCGCGCGGCGGTGCCGGGCGCCGCGCCGTCGCCCGGCGACCCGGCACCGGGCGATGCGTCGGGGAGCACGCCGTCGGCCGCGAGGCCGTGCTCGGCGACCACTCGCTCGGCGTCGTCGTGCAGCATCCGCACCCGCTCGAGATCGCTCTCCACCCCGCGGGCAGCCTCCTTGCGCATGTCGTCGAGGATCTCGGCGTACTGCTCGTACGTGCGCGTGCCGAAGAGGGTGCGCAGCAGGCCCTGCCGCTCGTCGTTGGTGGCGAGGAGGAAACGCGCGAAGCGGTTCTGGGCGAGCAGGATCACCTGCAGGAACTGCTGCTGCGAGAGCCCCAGCACCTCGTCGAGCTTCTCGCCCACGTCGCGCGGCCGGGCGGCGACGCCGGCCCACCTGTCGCCCTCGCGCACCTCGAGGAGCGCCTGGGGCGCCTGGGGCGTGAGCCCCGAGCCGTTCTTCTTCGGCCGGTCGTACTGCGGGGAGCGCGTCACGCGCCAGCGACGGCCGGCGGTGGAGAACTCCAGCACGACCTCGGTGGGGTCCTCGGGTGCGCAGTGGTCGCTGCGCAGCCGCTTGTCGGGCGTCTCGTAGCGCGGCACCCCGCCGTACAGGGCGAAGCACACGCCGTCGAGGATGCTCGACTTGCCGGCGCCGGTGCGTCCGGCGATGAGGAAGATGCCGTCGTCGGCGAAAGCGTCGAAGTCGACCGTCTGCCGCTCGCGGAACGGGCCGAACCCTTCGAGCTCGAGACGGTGGAGCTTCATCGGGCGCGCTCCGTCACCGCGCCGCCTCGGTGAGCGTGCGGACGTCGACGAGGTCGCGGATGAGCGACCGCTCGGCCTCGGTCGCGCCCTCGCCGGCGCGCACGTGCGCGAGGAACGCGTCGATGAGCTCGGCGTCGTCACGGGCCGCGCGCACGCGGGTCGCATACGTGCCCTCGCTGGCCGTGTCGGTGCGCTCGGGAGCGTGCACGACCGTCGCGCAGAACGGGAAACGCTGCTGCAGCCGGCGCATCGGGTCGGGCTGCGGCGTCGCGTCGGTGTAGTGCACGCACACCCATGCGTCTTCGGCGTGGGCGTGGCGGGGGTCGGCGAGGATCTCCTCGAGCGGACCGCGGAGCGTGACCAGGCGACGCGGGACGGGCAGCTCGAGCCACTCGACCGACGCCAGCCCGCCGGCGTCGAGCTCGACGAGCCACGACCCGCGCGGCTTGTCGCCCTCCCCGAAGCTGTAGTGCAGCGGCGCTCCCGCGTACCGGACGCGCTCGGAGAGCTGCGCACGCCCGTGGATGTGGCCGAGCGCGACGTAGTCGGGGCCGCCGAACACCGGCAGCGGCACGACGTCGAGCCCGCCCTGGCGGATCTCGCGCTCGACACCGGGCGTCGCGTCGACCCCGGCGGCGAAGCAGTGCGCGATCGCGATCGAGCGGCCGCCGCGCTCGCCGAGGTCGGCCCGCACCAGGTCCATCGCGTGTGCCATCGTCTGCGCCTGGCTGCGCAGCTCGACGCCCTCCCACGCGTGGCGGACCACGGCCGGCTCGAGGTACGGGATGCCGTACACGTGCACGGGTCCGTCGACATCCGCCACCGTGACCGGCGTGCCGACGGCGAGCGGGTCGGTGAGGACGGTGATGCCCTCGCGGAGGAGCGCCGCCTGGAACCCCAGCCGCGCGGCGGAGTCGTGGTTGCCGCTCGTCACGATCACCCGCGCGCCCGCGTCGGAGAGCGCGACGAGGGTGTCGGTGAGCAGCGCGTAGCACGCGGGGGCGGGGGCGGCGGAGTCGAAGACGTCGCCCGCCAGCAGGACGAGGTCGACGTCGTGCGCGCGCACCTGGGCGACGAGCGCGTCGAGCACCTCGCGCAGCGCATCGAGCGTGCCGTGTCCGTGGAAGGACCGCCCGATGTGCCAGTCGGAGGTGTGCAGGATGCGCATGCAGATCACGGTACGGCGGGCCCCCGACATCGCCGCGGAGGCACTCGGGAGGTTCGCCGACGGCGAGCACGCGGGCATGCGCCCGGGCCCGCATCCCGGCGCGCCACGCGCCCGAAACACGGGCGGGTTAGCCTCGGAGCATGTCCCTGCCCGACGTGTGCGTCGTCTACCTGCTGCGCGATCGCGCCGACGGCGGGCTCGATGTGCTGCTCGGGTACAAGCGCACCGGGCTCGGCCTCGGCAAGGTCGTGGGCATCGGTGGCAAGGTCGAGCCGGGCGAGACGGTACGGCACGGCGCCGTGCGCGAGATCCACGAGGAGACCGGCCTCGAGGTCGATCCCGACGATCTGCGCCCGGCCGGAACCCTCGACTACCTCTTCCCGACGCGCCCGGCGTGGTCGCAGCGCTCGCACGTCTTCACGTGCCGGCGCTGGCGCGGCGAGCCGGTCGAGACCGACGAGATCGTGCCCGCCTGGTTCCGCGCCGAGGAGATCCCCTTCGGGCGCATGTGGGACGATGCGGCGCGCTGGCTGCCGGGCGTCCTGGCCGGCGGCACGGTCGACCACGTCTACACGTTCGGCGACGACCTCGCGACCGTGGTCGACGAGGCGCCGCGCCTCACGCTGTGACGGCGCCCGGGCGCGGCGCGTAGCGGCCGGACCTCTCGGCGCGTGCCCGCGCCTTCGCCGCCTCCTCGTCGCGGTTCTTCGGCGGCGCGGCGGCCACGAGGTCGGCGAGGAGGTGCCCGGTGGCGTGCGCGATCTCGGCGACCGCTCTGTCGAACGCCTCCTGGTTCGCCTTCGACGGCTTCGTCGTGCCGGCGATCTTGCGCACGTACTGCAGCGCGGCGGCGTGCACCTCGGCGTCGGTCGCGGCCGGCTCGAAGTTGTGGAGCGTGTGGATGTTGCGGCACATGCCCGCCACGGTACGCCCGGCGGCCCGCCGCATCCAGACCCGCTACGGTCGGACCGTGGAGCCCGAACTGTCCGACCGCGCGCAGGTGGGCTCGTTCTCCGCCGCCGGCAGCACGCTCGTGGCCGAGTCGGCCGGGCACGGCGACACGGTGTTCGTGCTCGTGCACGGCATCGGCATGGGACGCAGCGTGTTCGCCGACGCCGCCCATCACCTCCGCCGCCACGGCCGCGTCGTGGCCGTCGACCTCCCCGGGTACGGCGAGGCGCCCGAGCCGCCACGCACGCCCGCGATCGAGCGCATGGCCGATCTCGTCGCGGCGTTCCTCGTCGCCCGCGTCTCCGGTCGCATCGTGCTCGTCGGGCATTCGATGGGCTCGCAGGTCGCGCTCGAAGTCGCGGCGCGGCATCCGGGGGTCGCGTCGTGCCTCGTGCTCGCGGCGCCCACCGTCGATCGCTCGGCCCGGCGGCCGTTCGTGCAGATCCTCCGGCTCGCGCGCGGCCTCGTGCACGAGCATCCGAAGGTCATCGCCGCCGGTGCGCGCGAGTACGTGCGCGCGGGCCCCCACCTGCGCCGGAAGTTCCGCGCCATGATGGCGCACCGCCCCGAGCACGCGTGGGCGCGCGTCGGCGTCCCGACGCTCGTGCTGCGCGGCGCCGACGACCCCGTGTGCCCCGAGCCGTGGTGCCGTGAGGTCGCTGCGGGCATCCCCGACGCGCGCCTCGAGCACGTACCCGACCGCGGCCACGAGACGATGATCCGGGATGCGGCGCCCGTGGCCGCCCGCATCCTCGCCTTCCTCGCCGGCTGAGCCCGGTCGCTCGGGCTCGACAAGCGCGCAGAATTCAGGCTGTTCCGCCACCTGGGGCGCTCGCGGCGGCCTCAGACCCCGGCACAGCCTGAATTCCGCCGCGCCGGCGGGTCAGCGTCGGCGGGGTCAGCGGGCGACGATCTCCGCCGCGAGCGCGCGGACGCGGTCGTCGTCGACGTCGAGGCCGATGTCGCGGAAGCGCTGGCGCAGCACGTCGGCCACGCGCTCCTCCGAGGCGTCGCCGACGTCGGCGCGGGTCTGCGCGACGATGCCGGCGATGCGGTCCTCGTCGGTGGCGTCGTGCATGTCCATCGCGGGCGCGTCCTGCGTGCCGGGCGATGCCGCGGGGGCGTGCGCGTCGTGCGCGACGGCTCCGCCCTGCACGATCTCGGGCGGCTCGCCGTGCTGCACGGTGCTGTCGTCGGGGACGTTCGGGTCGGACATGTCAGCTCTCCTCATCCGTCGACAGGTCGGGGTCGATGCCGCGGGTGGGCACATCGCTCTCGACGGTGCCGTCCTCGTCGGTCGCCGGCTCGTCGGCCGACGATCCCGCGTCGCTCAGCTCGGGCGAGCCCGCGGCGTCCGCCGAGCGCTCGGCCGTCTCGTCGTCGGCGCTCGCGCCGCTCTCCCAGCCCCCGGGCGGGTCGGCGTTGATGACGCCTTCGGGCAGATCGCGTTCGGCCATGGCGGCTCCTTCCGTCCTTTCCAGCCTCGCCCCTCGCGGCTCCGTACGCCGCGGGCTTGACGCCCGCGGTCGGCAGGACTATCCGCGCCCGGCCGCCCGGTCGCGGGCCACCTGCCCCGCGACGACCTGCGCGCCGCTGGTGACGAGCGCGCGCCGCCACGGCAGCACGCCGTCGATCTCGATCTGGATGCTGAGGGAGAGCACGGTGCGGATGAGCACCACGATCGCGAGGATCACAGCGTCCTCGATCGACGGGTTCGAGGTGATCGTGCGGATGAGGTCGGCGGCCACGAGCACTTCGAGACCCAGGAGGATCGCGCCGCCGAGCGTCGTGCGCAGGGTCGTGAATGCCGCGGCGCCGCCCTCCCGCCGGGCGAGGGCGCGGATGCTGAGCACCACCGCGAGCACGAAGCCCGCGGCCATCGCGACGGCACCGAGGGTCTCGAAGGCGACCGCGACGGTCGTGAAGGCGTCTTCCATCCGCACGCGCTCAGCCTAGGGCCGCGCGTGCGCGTCGTCGCCGGCGAAGGGCGACGCCGCGCGGCGACCGGAGCGCAGGGCGTCAGGCGGTGCGGGCGCGGAGGATGCCGGCGCGCTCGGGGTGCTGGTCGAACCACTCCGCGACGTACCAGCACACCGGGATGACCTCGCGGTCGCCGGCGGCCTCGAGGTGCGCGACGGCGCGCTCGACGAGCTCGCCCGCGCAGCCGTGGCCGCGGTAGGTGGGAATCGTGAAGGCGCGCGTCATCGCGACGCTGCGGCCGTCGTCGTTGTAGTCCAGGACGCTGACGAGGGCGTCACCGCGGTGCAGCGTGTAGCGCGACGCGTCCTTCTCGTCGGTGAAGCGCAGGTCGCCGCCCGCGCCGGAGTCCCCGCGCATGCTCATCGCTCCAGCGTACGCCCGCTCGGAGACGCGGGATCCGCGCCCCGCCCGCGCGGGGAGAGCATCACGAGCCACGCGTCGGCCTCAGGCCCGAGCTCCCGTTGTCCTCGACGACCCCGTCGTCCGGGCGCGCCGCGGCGAAGCGGGTCAGGCGGGCAGCACGCCGGTGCGGGCGAGCTCGGCGTACCAGCGACCGCTGTCCTTCACCGTGCGCTCGAGCGTGTCGAAGTCCACGCGCACGATGCCGAAGCGCTTGGCGTAGCCGTAGCCCCACTCGAAGTTGTCGAGCAGCGACCACACGAAGTACCCGCGCAGGTCGACGCCCCGCTGCATCGCGCGGTGCGCGGCGGTGAAGTGGCGGCGGAGGTAGTCGAGGCGCTCAGGGTCGGGCACCGATCCGTCGGCGGCCACGACGTCGTCGAAGGCCGCGCCGTTCTCCGTCACCATGAGCGGCTGGTCCGGGAACTGGTCGCGCAGCGACAGCAGGAGCTCCTCGAGCCCGTCGGGGGCGATGTTCCACCCCATCGCCGTGTACGGGCCCGGCTGCTCGAGGAACTCCAGCACATCGGCGCTCCCCGGCCACGCCGTGCCGCCATCCGACGCCTTGTGCCCGTCGTCCGCCTGCTTCGGCGACTGCCCGTCCCACATCTGCACGGTCACGGTCGAGTAGTAGTTCACGCCGAGCACGTCGATCGGCTGGTGGATGGCGGCGAGGTCGCCGTCCTGCACGAAGCCCCAGTCGGTGACGGATGCGGTGTCCTCGAGCAGGTCGGCGGGGTACTCGCCGCGCAGCATCGGTCCCGTGAACGCGCGGTTGGCGAGCGCGTCGACACGGCGCACGGCCTCGGCGCCCCGGTCGCCGCGACCGCGGGCGACATGGAAGTTGAGCGTCACGGAGTACTGCGGATCGCCCGTCGAGGTGGCGCGCAGCGCTCGGATGGCGCGGCCGTGCGCGAGGTTCAGGTGGTGCACGGCCGCGAGGGCGGCCGCCGGCTCGTGCCGGCCGGGCGCGTGGCCGCCCTGGCCGTAGCCGAGGTAGGCGGAGCACCACGGCTCGTTGAGGGTCGTCCACGTGTGGATGCGGTCGCCGAGCGCGCCGCCGACGACCTCCGCGTAGCGCTCGAAGGCGTCCGCCGTGGCGCGCGCCGGCCACCCGCCGGCATCTTCGAGGGGCTGCGGCAGGTCCCAGTGGTACAGCGTCGCGACGGGCCGGATGCCGCGGGCGAGGAGCCCGTCGACCAATCGCGAGTAGAAGTCGATGCCCGCCTGGTTGGCCGCCCCGGTGCCGGTGGGGATGATGCGCGGCCACGCGATCGAGAACCGGTAGGCGCCGAGGCCCAGCTCGGCCATGAGGTCGAGGTCGCTCTCCCACCGGTGGTAGTGGTCGCACGCGACGTCGCCGGTGTCGCCGTTCCACACCTTCCCGGGCGTCTTGCTGAACGTGTCCCAGATGGAGGGGAGGCGTCCGTCCTCGGCCGCGGCGCCCTCCACCTGGTAGGACGCGGTGGCCGAGCCGAACGTGAAGCCGCCGGGGAAGACGAGGCCCCTCCCCCGGTAGTCGGCGCCGTCGCGGTCGTCGGGGCGGGCGGTGTCGGTCATCGGGTGACCTCCGAGAGATTCGCGGTGAGCACGGTCGACCGGCCGTCCGGTGTCGTGACAATGACCTCGCGCGTTCCCTCGCCGCCGGGGAAGACCCGCAGCGACAGCCCGTCGAGGTAGTCGTAGTCCGGACGATCGGAGCGCGCCCCCCACGGGAGGACAGCGCCGGGTCGAACATACAGCGGCAGACTGTCGAAGCCGTGACGCTCGCGTCGCCAGCCGCCCCCCGTGACGGTCTCCCCGGTGAGCAGGTGCGTCCACTCCCCCGCCGGCACGTAGAACTCCACGTCGCCCTCCGCGGAGAAGACGGGCGCGACGAGCAGCTCGGGGCCGAGCATGTACTGCCGGTCGAGGTGCGCGGCCGCCGGGTCGTCGGGGAACTCCAGCGCCATCGGGCGCATCACCGGCACCCCGGATGCGGCGGCCTCGAGCCCGCGCTGGAAGAGGTAGGGCATGAGGCGCATCTTCAGCTGCGTGAAGCGGCGCGTCACCTCGACGGCCTCGTCGTCGAACTGCCACGGCACACGGTAGGACTCCGAGCCGTGGAAGCGGCTGTGCGTGCCGAGCAGGCCGAAGGCGGTCCAGCGCTTGAACACCGCCGCATCCGGCGTGCCCTCGAAGCCGCCGATGTCGTGGCTCCAGTGCGCGAAGCCGCTCATCGCGAGCGACAGGCCGCCGCGGAGGGTCTCGGCCATCGACACGAACGTCGACGTGGAGTCGCCGCCCCAGTGCACGGGCATGCTCTGGCCGCCCGCGGTCGCCGACCGGGCGAACAGCACGGCCTCGCCCTCGCCGCGCTCGGCGACGAGCACGTCGTACACGGCGCGGTTGTACAGCTCGGTGTAGAGGTTGTGCATGCGGTCGGGTGCGCTGCCGTCGGCGTAGACGACGTCGAGGGGGATCCGCTCGCCGAAGTCGGTCTTGAAGCAGTCGACGCCCTGGCGCACGAGGCGGCGGAGGTGGTCCTGGTACCACCGCGTCGCGTCGGGGTTCGTGAAGTCGACGAGGCCCATGCCCGCCTGCCACAGGTCCCACTGCCATACCGAGCCGTCGGCGCGCCGGACGAGATAGCCGCGCTCGGCCGCCTCGGCGAACAGCGGCGACGCCTGCCCGATGTACGGGTTGATCCACACCGATACGCGCAGGTCGCGCGCGTGCAGGCGCTCGAGCATGCCGTCGGGGTCGGGGAAGACGCGCGCGTCCCATTCGAAGTCGCACCACTGGAACTCGCGCATCCAGAAGCAGTCGAAGTGGAACACCGACACCGGCAGCTCGCGGCGCGCCATCTCGTCGATGAACGACGTGACGGTGGCCTCGTCGTAGTCGGTCGTGAAGCTCGTCGAGAGCCACAGCCCGTACGACCACGCCGGCACCACGGGCGGGCGCCCGGTGAGCGCGGTGTAGCGCGCGAGCACGTCCTTGGGCGTGGGTCCGTCGATCACGAAGTACTCCAGCGCCTCGCCGGGCACCGAGAACTGCACGCGCTCGACCGCCTCCGAGCCGATCTCGAACGACACGTGGCCGGGGTCGTTCACGAGCACGCCGTAGCCGCGGTTGGACAGGTAGAGCGGCACGTTCTTGTACGCCTGCTCGCTGGAGGTGCCGCCGTCGGCGTTCCAGATGTCGACGGTCTGGCCGTTCTTCACGAACGGTCCGAACCGCTCGCCCAGGCCGTAGACGAGCTCGCCGACCCCGAGCTCGAGCTGCTCGTGGACGAACGCCCGCGGACGCCCGACGGGGCTCCCCGTGCGCGCGTTGCCGACGATGCCCGGATCGACCTGCGCGTCGGGCGCGAGCGTGATGTAGCCCTGCGCCTTGGGCCCGCTGGCCGTGAGCGGGCGGCCGCCGGAGGAGAACGCCAGGCTCCAGGGCGCCCCTCGGCGCACGCGGGCTTCGAGCGCGCCCGTGCACAGCGCCCCGGCTTCGTCGTCGACCGCGACGGTCGCCGCCGCATCCGTGGCACCGGGGAGGGCGAACGTGAGCCCGCGACCACCGCCGGTGTGGTGCTCGATGCGCACGCGCACGACGCCCTCGAGCGGCGAGGACAGCGTCACGGTGAGCACGGGTCGGTTGAGGGTGTCGCCGCGGCGCTCGATCGTCTTGGTGGGGGCGAGCACGCGGATGCCGGCGCCGTCGGCGGTCTCGACCTCGCGGACGTCGAACGCCTCCTGCCCGTACAGCGCGGTGACGCCGGGGCGCAGCTGCCAGAACCCATCGGTGAACTTCATTACTTGACTGCTCCTGCGGTGATGCCGCGCGTGAGGGTGCGCTGGAAGATGAGGAAGAAGAGGAGGGTCGGGATGATGCCCAGGAGCGCGGAGGCGCTCGTGGTCGTCACATCCATGAGGCGGTCGCCCTGCAGCACGCTGATCGCGACGGGCACGGTCTGGTTCTCGTTCGAGACGAGGAAGGTCAGCGGAATGAGGAACTCGTTCCACGTCCAGATGAAGAAGAAGATGAGCAGCACCGACAGTGTCGGGCGGCTGATCGGGAAGACCACGCGCCACAGGATCGTCCAGCGGCCGGCGCCGTCCATCGCCGCGGCCTCGAGCACCTCCTTGGGAAAGGTGCCGTACACGGACGCCAGCAGGTAGGTGCCGAAGGCGGCCTGGATGACCGTGAAGATGATGATTACCGACCACACGTTGTTGTACAGGCCGACCGCTTTGGCCATGTAGTACAGCGGGTACAGCAGAGCCTCCTGCGGCAGCAGGTTCGCCAGGAGGAACAGCAGCACGATCCACGAGCGGCCGCGCACGCGGCCGATGCCGATCGCGAACGCGTTGAGCATCGACACGAGCACCGCGAGCACCGCGACCATGCCGGCGATGAAGAACGAGTTCCCTACCTTCTGCGGGAAGTCCACGCGCTCCCAGAACGCCGCGACGCCGTCGAACGACAGCCCCGTGGGCAGGGCCAGCGGCCCGCCGTTGGAGTAGTCGGCCGGCGACTTGAAGGAGTTCAGGAGGATCAGCAGGAAGGGAGCGACCACGAGCAGCGCGCCGACGGCGACGAGCGCGAGGACGAGCCAGTCGATCGCGCGCGGGTGCGCCATGCCGCGGCGGCGGCGCGCGGGGGTCGGCGACGTCGCGGGCGCGCCGGGGCGTCCGGTGGTCAGGGTCGCGGTGGCGGCCATCACAGTCCCGCCCTTTCCTTGCGCTCGGCCGCGTTCTGCGCGCGGATGAAGATGACGGCGATCACGCCGATGACGACGGTCAGCGCGGTCGCGATCGTCGCGCCGTACCCGACCTGCTGCGATTGGAAGAATTCGCTGTACGCGTAGTAGGCGGGCACGATCGTGGAGGTGCCGGGGCCGCCGCGGGTCAGCACGTACACCGGCCCGAAGACCTTCAGCGCCGCGATCGTCGTCGTGAGGGTCACGACGTAGACCTCGGGGCGGATGATGCTCACCGTGATCGAGCGGAACCGCTGGAACCAGTTGGCGCCGTCGAGCTCGGCGGCCTCGTACAGCTCGGGGTCCACGCGCTGGAGCGCGGCCATGAAGATGACGACCGGATAGCCGATCTGCACCCAGATGAGGACGACCATGATCGCCGGGAGGGCCGTGTCGGGGCTGCCGAGCCAGTTGTGGGCGAGGAAGCCGAGACCCACGCTCTGGAGGATCGAGTTCAGGGCGCCGTCCTGGGGGCGGAGGATCCAGCCGATCACGATGCCGGCGACGGCGACGGGCAGGATCTGCGGCAGGTAGAACGTGGCGCGCAGGAAACTCGCGGTGCGTCCGCCGAATTTGCGGCCGACGAGGTCGAAGAGCACGGCGGCGAGGAGGAGGCCGAGGACGGTCGGCACGATCACCATCGCGACGATCATCCAGATGCTGTTGACGAACGAGGTCCAGAACTTCGCGTCCTGGAAGAGATCGATCCAGTTCTGCAGGCCGATCCACTCCGGCGGGCGGATGCCGCGCCACTCCGTGAAGGTGAGGTACACGTTCCACACGAGCGGGATCACCACGACCACCGCGAGCAGCACGAGGCCCGGGAGCAGGTACAGCCAGTAGCCGGCCGAGCCGCCGCGCCCGCGCTGCGGGATGAGCGGTTCGTCGGGCGGGAGCCGTCGCGGCCGGGCGGGCCGGACGAAGGGGACTGCGGTCATGGGGGGTCCTTCTGCCGTCGCGGGAGGGAACGGGGCGGGGTGGGGCGGCGTACGGCCGCCCCACCCCGCGGGTGTCAACGCAGGGACGAGACGTACGACTCGTACTCGTCGCCGAGCGCCGAGTCGACGTCGGCCGGCGACGTGCCGTTGAGCAGGTTCTGCAGCTGGGCGTTGAGGGTGTCGTAGAACGTCGGCGTCGGCCAGTCCGGGTAGAAGGCCAGGCCGTCGGCGTCGGTCACGGCGTTGAACGCGCTGATGAGCTCCTGGCTCTTCGGGTCGGTGATGTCGGCCGGCTCGGCGGCGACGGGCACGCCGCCGTTGTTGCCGATGATCGCCTGGATCTCGGGGCGCATCGTGATGTCGATGAACTTGTACGCGAGCTCCTTGTTCTTCGCGTTCTCCGGCACGACCCACAGGTTGCCCGAGGAGCCGAGGGAGAAGTCGGCGCCCGGGAAGGGGAAGATGCCCCACTCGGCGTTGGTCATCTCCGCGATGAATCGCCCGTACCACCAGCTGCCCGACACGAACATCGGGTATGTGCCGTTGATGAAGGCGGTGCCCGCATCCTCGGCCTTCATGCCGGTGGCGTCCTTCGAGATGTACCCGGCATCGACGTACTTCTTGAGCGTCTCGCTCGCGTAGCTGATCTCGCTGCCCTGCCAGTCGACGGGGCCGGCGTACAGCTGGTAGTCGTCGATCCACGAGCGATCGGCCTTCGTGAGGGCGAGCTGGTACCACAGCTGGCCGAGCGGGTACTCGGCGCCGGCTTCCGCCAGCGGCGTGATGCCCTTGGCGACGAACGCGTCCATGACGTCCACGAACTCGTCGTACGTCGTGGGGACCTGCAGTCCCGCCTGGGCGAACATGTCCTCGTTGTAGTAGACGGTGACGAACTCGCCGTAGTTGGGGACGCCGTACCACGCGTCGCCGCCCATGACGCCGTCCTCGTCGTACTTCGCCGTCGTCTGCAGCGACGGGGCGAGCTTGTCGGCCCAGCCGTACTCGTCGACCGCGTCGCTGATGTCGGTGAGCAGGCCCTGGCTCGCGAGCAGGCCCGCGGTCGCGTTGCCCTTGTTGTACTCCATGAGGTCGGGCGCCTCGTCGGAGTTGAGCACCTGGCTGGCGGTCGATCGAATCTGCTCGAAGCCCTTCTCTTCTAAGTTCACCGTGACGTCGGGGTTCTCCTCCTGGAAGACCTTGATCGCCTCGTTCCAGGCCTTGCCCATCGCGCTCGTCTCGGATTCGTAGTGCCACAGGGTGAGGCTGTCGCCGCTCTCCTCCCCGCTCGAGCCGGAGCCGGAGCATCCGGCCAGCGCCAGGGCGGCGACCGTCGCCGTCCCGACGACCGCGGCGATGCGGCGCTGGTTCCTCGTGGTGTTGCGTGCCATCGTCGGCACTCCTTTCGTGGTGGTCGCGGCGGCCGGCAGGACGCCACAGGGGTCGTGCGAGCCGAAGATCGAAGCGCTTCGACTCTGGTCGTGCGTATGCAGTTGTGAAGGGGTGCGCAGGAGAGGTGGGTGGTCAGCGACGCGGCGGCGGGGCCACCGTGCCGTGGGACAGATAGGTCGGCGGGATGAGATGCACGGCCGGGTCGAGCCGGCGATCCTCCACGGCCTTCACGGCGAGCTCGATCGCGAGGTCGCACGAGGCCTGCGGGATGAGAGGGATCGTGTCGACGGCGACCGCCTGCGCCGCGGTGTCGAAGGAGGCGCCGACGGCGACCACCGACACGTCACCGGGGATGTCGTGCCCGCCGCGGGCGACCTCCTCGAGCACCGCCTCGTGGGCGTCGGCGGCGCAGTGCAGGACGAGCGCGGTGGCACCGTCGGCGAGCAGCTCGCGCACGGCGCGCCGCGCGGCTGCCAGCTCGGTGAGCGTCACGCCGGTCGTGCGGAACGCCCACTCGACGTCGCGCTCGGCGGCGCGCTCGCCCACGGCGGCCCGCACGCGCGGCGGGAAGTTCGACTTCTCGTACGCGATGTCGGTCTGGCCGACGAGCCCGATGCGACGGTGCCCGACGTCGACGAGTGCGTCGACCGCCATGCGTGCGGCGGCCTCGAAGTCGAGGTCCACGCACGTCAGGCCTTCGTGGTCGTCGGGGATGCCGATGAACACCGTGGGCGTCGCGATCGCCCGCGCGAGCGGCACGCGGTCGTCGTCGGGCGCGACGTCGAGCACGACGATGCCGTCGACGAGGCCCGTCGCGGCGACGCGGCTCATCCCCTCGCGCGCCTGCTCCTCGGTCAGTAGGAGCACGTCGTACTCGTGGCGCCGCGCGGCGATCGCGGTCGCGAGCACGAAGGCCATGTGCGTCGGGGCGTGCGTATCGCTGCGCAGCGGCTCGGTGAGGGCGAAGATGTGGGTGCGGCTGCCGGCGAGCATCCGCGCCCCCGCGTTCGGGCTGTAGCCGAGCTCGTGCACCGCCCGCTCGACGCGCTCGCGCGTGCGCTGGGAGACCGGCCGCTTGCCGCTGAGCGCGTAGGACACCGTGCTGATCGAGACGCCGGCGGCCTCGGCCACCTCGTTGATCTTCACCATGTCGGACTCCGTCGTCGTGTCTGCCGCCGTGAGCGGCGGGAATATCGAAGCGCTTCGCGAAACGCTTCGACGGATACGGTAGGCGACGCGGGGCGGCAGGCGCAAGTGTTTTCGCGAAGTCGGCAACAAACCGATCCGCCGTACCGTCCCGACTGAGCAGAACGTCATATTCCGTTATCTGGCGCGTCTCGCGACGTAGCGATTTGACGCGTGGAGACGCATTCGGTCATAATCGCGACATGACCGACAACGCGCGTTCTCTGTCCGCCTGGGAGGCGAACTGGACTGCCGGGATGATGATGCCCGGCCGCGTCGTGCTGTGTCGAATGTGTCGCTGACACGGTGACCCCCGCCGGACGCCGCTCGCGCTTCTGAACGCCGAGCACGGTCGTCCCCGAGCGCATCGGACTACGCGTCGATCAGGCGTAGCCGTGTGCCTCGTCTCCCGGGCCCCGCAGCGGCCCTCGCGCACATCTCCCGGATCCGCGCACTGCGCGCATCCCTTCCGCAAGGACACCCATCATCATGTCGACCGCCGCCCTCCTCGACCGTCCCGCCCGCATCCGCCACCTCCGCGCCGTCCCCGACACCACGTCCGCTCCGGCTTCCGCTCCGGCCGCTCCCGCCCCCGCGCGCAGCCTCCCCGCCGGGACTGCTCCGCGCGGCTTCGCCCTGTACGTCGGCATCGACGAGGACAAGGCCGCCGCCGACGGCGTCTCGCTCCCCCAGCTCGTCGAGGCCCTGCGCCGCACGCTCGCCGAGCTCGCGCCCAGCGCGCAGACCCACGCGACCGTCGCGCTGGCTCCCGTCGGCGCCGGCGGCCGCGACGTCGATGTCGTGCGCCTCGCCCTCCACGAGCCCTCCGCCGTCGCGCGCACCAAGCCCGAGCCCGAGGAGGATGAGGATCGCGCTCCCGGGGGCGTCGTCGTCGACATCTCCCGTAAGCGCGTGCTGCTGGACGGCCAGTCGGCCGCCTTCACGTTCAAGGAGTTCGAGCTGCTGCAGTACCTCGTCCTGCGCGAGGGACGCACGATCGACCGCAGCGAGCTCGTCGCGTCGCTGTGGCAGGGCGCCGGCGAGGACGAGGCCCCGGGCGAGCGCACGATCGACGTTCACGTGCGCCGGCTGCGCGCGAAGCTCGGCGCGTACGAGGACATCGTGCGCACCGTCCGCGGCGTCGGCTATCGCTTCGACCGTCACGCCGACGTCGTCATCCGCTACGGCCACGGCACGCCCTCGCCCGACCGCTTCTGATCACCGCCCGTCGGCGTTCCGGCTCGCCGCGCCCTACGCGTGCGCGACTGCGGGCGCGCGGTGTCGGCGAACGGACGTAGAGTGCCGGGGTGAGCCCGATCGTCGCCCCGCCGCGTCCGGTCGAGACGACGTACCGGCCGCGGCATGCCGTCGACGTCGCCCGGGCGGTGCTCGCGCAGCGGCACGGCGCCAACGACCCCGCGCTCACCGTGGCCAACGGCGTCGTGTGGCGCGCGAGCCGCACGCCCGACGGCGTCGCGACGCTCGCGCTGCGCCCCACGGCCGACGGCTCGGTCCGGGTGGCCGCGTGGGGGCCCGGCGCGCGCTGGGCGCTCGGCCAGCTGCCGCGGCTGTGCGGCGCCGACGACGACCCCACGGGCTTCGACGCGTCGCTGCATCCGCTCGTCGCCGAGGCCCACCACCGCCATCCCGGGCTGCGGATCGGACGCACCGACCTCGTCTTCGAGGCGGTCGCGAGCGCGATCATGGAGCAGAAGGTGACGGGGCTGCAGGCGTTCTCCGCGTGGCGGCGCCTGCTCACGTGGTTCGGCGAGCGCGCCCCCGGACCCACGCCGCGACCGATGTTCGCCCCGCCCGACATCGACGGCTGGCGCCGCATCCCGTCGTGGTCGTGGCATCGCGCGGGACTCGAGCCGCCGCAGTCGCGCACGATCGTCGAGGCCGCGCGACGGGGCGCGTCGCTCGTCGCGGCTGCCGAGGCCGCGGTCGACGGCGACGCGCGCGATCGCGTCTTCACGAGCATCCGCGGCATCGGCGTGTGGACGAGCGCCGAAGCGCGCATCCGCGCGTTCGGCGACCCCGACGCGGTGAGTGTCGGCGACTACCACCTCGCCCACCAGGTCGGATACGCGCTCACCGGCTCGCGGGTCGACGACGACGGCATGCTCGAGCTCCTGGAGCCGTGGCTCGGGCACCGGCAGCGCGCCATCCGGTACATCCTCGCCGCGGGCGTGTTCGAACCGCGTCGCGGTCCGCGCGTGCACCCCGAGGATCACCGCGACCGTTGACGTTCCGTCGGACGCCGGGGGCGCCGCCGTCTAGGGTGGGAACATGGCAGAGCGTCGCACCGGATGGCCCCGCGGCCGCATGCCGTGGCTCCTGGGGACCGTCGTGCTCCTCGGACTCGGCGTGCTGTTCGGCCTCGTCTTCGGCAGCGTCTGGCTCGGCATCGTGCTCGCCGCCGCCGTCTCGATCGGCTGGCTCATCGCCTACGAGTCGTGGCGCGGCCGCAACAGCGGCGTGAACGACGAGGACCGCGGCATCCAGCTCTGACGCCCGCCGTGCGGACCGGATGCGGCGGGCTCACATCTCCTCGTGCGTGTCGGGGTCGCCGCCCCACAGCCGGCCGCGGCGCAGGCCCGACAGGGCCGCCATCTCGTCGTCGGTGAGAGCGAAGCCGAACACGTCGGCGTTCTCGCGCTGCCGGTCCGGGTCGGCCGACTTCGGGATCGGGGTGGAGCCGAGCTGCACGTGCCAGCGGAGGACCGCGCGGGTGGGAGTCACCCCGTGGGCCGCCGCGATGTCGGCGACGACCGGCTCTGCCAGCAGCTCGCTCCGCCGGGCGAGCGGGCTCCAGCTCTCGGTGCGGATGCCGAGCTCGGCGTGGACCGCGCGCAGCTCGTCCTGCGGGTAGTACGGATGCAGCTCCACCTGGTTCACGACGGGCACCACGCCGGTCGCTTCGGCGAGTCGGCGCAGCATCGGCTCGGTGAAGTTCGACACGCCGATCGACCGCGCGACGCCCCGGCGCTGCAGCTCGATCATCGCGCGCCACGTGTCGAGCCACTTGCCCACGCTCGGGTTCGGCCAGTGGATCAGGTACAGGTCGATGCGGTCGAGCCCGAGCGCCTCGAGCGATCGCGACGCGCTCGCCAGGGTCTCGTCGTACCCGTGGTCGCGCCCGGGGATCTTCGTCGTGACGAGGATCTCGTCGCGGTCGATGCCGCTGCGGCGCACCGCTTCGCCGACCTCGCCCTCATTCTCGTAGTTCACGGCCGAATCCAGCAGCCGGTAGCCCGACTCGAGCGCCGCGACGATCGCGGCCACGCCGTCGTCGCCGCGCAGCTTGTACGTGCCGAGGCCGAGCTCGGGGAAGGCGACGCCGTCGGCGAGGGTCACGGTGGGAATGTTGGTCATACCGTCATCCTCGCCGACGTGCGGGCGCGGCGCGCCGTTGCGCGACACGCCCGCCGGAGCTAGGCCCCACGTCCGAGATCTCCGCCGCGCGACGACGCACCCTCGTAGCCGTCGCGCTCGAAGCCGCCCGCGAAAGCGAGGATGCGCCCCATCACGAACGCTCCGGCGTACTGCGCCATCGCCTGGAACTTGTCGGACACATCGCCCTCGCGCGCGACACCGGACTGCTCGTACGCACCGGTCGTCACGATCGCGTCGGTGGCGTTGTCGGCGAGGACACCCAGCGCGCGGGCCGTCTGCTCGCGCCCCAGATCGAGGGCTCGGGTGAGCACCGTCTCGGACGAGACCCCCACGAGGTTCAGGTTCTCGTCCAGGACGCCGTTGTTGTAGTACTTCTCGATGAGCACGGCGTTGCGCGCGTAGTTCGCGTAGCCGTAGCCCATGGCGGCGTAGGCGGCGTTCGCGCCGGTGCCGACGTACTGCTCGATCGTCGGCAGCGACTGCTGGGCGGTCCACGACAGCGCGACGTCGAGGTCGATGCCACTCAGCCGGCTCCGGAACACGTCCGTCGACACGCCGCGGGCCTCCGCCGCGGGCTGCAGCACGCCGGTCTCGAAAGCCGCCCAGTCGGCGTCGGCGGCGCGACGGAAGAACGAGGCGATCGTCTCGAGCTCGGCCCCCTCCGCGATCGCCGCGCCCTCGTTGTCGCGCCCGATCGTGAACACCGACTCGGCGAACGCGAGCTGCCCGCGCGAGAAGTCGTAGTAGATCAACGGGAGCAGCACGTCCGTGAGGAGCTGTTCGATCGAGGTGTAGCCGGCGGATGCGATCGTGTCGGCGATGTTCTGCAGGGCGCCCACCGCGTACTGCTGGAGGGAGTACGCATCGAAGGCGTTGCCGTACGCCGAGATAAGCGCCTCGGCGTCGGCGAGGGTCTGGGGCGTGTACGTTCCGAGCGAGTCGAGGAAGGCCACGAACTCGGTCTCGGCGGTCTGAGCTGCCTGCAGCTGAGCGTCGATCGCGGTGCCGCCCGTGGTCAGCAGCGACTGCATCGTCTGGAACGCGCTCGTCGTCGCCTGCATGAGCAGCGCCGCTTGGGAGGCCTCGAAGAACGCGCCGCCCTGCAGGCCCTGCGTCTGCAGGCTCCGCGCACGGTCGGCGGATGCCGCGGCGTCGGCGGGAAGCGTGCCGGCCGAGGCCTGCAGCGCGGGATCCAGCGCCGTGAACTCCGCCGCCGCGCGGTCGTAGGTCGCGAGCATGGTGTCGGCCTCGCTGCGGAACTTCGCGTAGCCCGTCTCGCTCGCCTTCGGCGTGTCGGGCTGGGCGGGGCGCGGCAGCTCGCTGCCGGTGAGGAGCGGATAGGCCTCGTACAGATCGGCCACCTCGACGACCTCGACGCCGCCCGACGCACCGAGCTGCACGACGTCGACGAGCTCGCCCTGCGCGTTCGGCGAGTTGCGCTGCCCGGCGGGGATCAGGACGGTGTCGAGCTCGCCCGCGTCGATGACGCCCTGAACCTTCTCGGGGATGCCGCCGACCGTGCCGACCGTGCCCATCGGGTTGATCGTGCCGGTCATCGTGGCGTCGGGCGAGATGTCGTCGCCGTAGTACAGCGACAGCAGGCCCACCGTGGTGAGCGCGCCCGCGCTCGGCCCGTCGATTCTGCCGTCAAATGCGAACCGGTAGGCGACGTCGAGAGGCGCGCCGGTGAGCAGCGTCGCGACCGAGACGGCGTTCCACGAAGCGGCCTGGGTCATCGCGCCGACGCCGCTCACCTCGTCTTCGGAGATGTCGATGCTCAATTCGCCGTCGTCCGACGGGCGCACGGAGACCCGCTGCTGCGCGACGCCGCCGGTGTCGCCGGCTGCGTACAGCACGTTGAGCGTGGCCTCGCTCGAACGGAATCCGGTCGATTCCTCGCCGGCGGACTCGCCGAACGACACAGGGAACGGGAAGACGGAGCAGCCGGTGACGGCGAGTGCGGTCGCGACGGCGAGCACGGGGAGGGCGGCGGCGCGGTGAAGAGCAGGACGGGGCATACGCGTTTTCCGGAGCGGAGGAGCCGGTGGACGCGGCAGGTGGCGGCGTCGACCCGGATGTGTGACGGGGGTGGTTCCAGCATCGCTGAACCGGTTGAGGCCGCCGCGCTTACTCACACCCCAGTTGTGGGGGGATCGTGCCCGCGCGGTCAGGCCAGGGCGGCGGCCACCGCGTCCCACCACGTCGACGCGGCCGATCGATGGCCGGCGAGCCGCGCCGCCGCCTCGCGCGCGATCCGAGGGGCGGATGCGGCGGCCGCATCGAGGCGCGCCGGCGCGTCCGCCAGCTCATCGAGGTCGAGTACCGCGTCCTGTCCCCAGTGGCCGAGCGCGCCGCCGAGCTTGATGCGCGTGTACGCGTCCGCGGCGAGCGAAAGGATCGGGACGCCCGCCGGCGCGGCGAAGACCGCCGGGTGGTAGCGGCTGGTCACGAGCACGCGCGCGGTGCGCGCCAGCGCCGCTGCGGTGCGCGAGTCGCCGCTGGGCACGACCTCGCTCGGCCGCCGCATCCGCGACCGCACGCGCTCGTGCAGCGCGGCGTCGCCGGCCGGGACGGCGCCGGCCGTCTCGGGGCCGAAGTGGGCGTGGAAGACGACGGGCCCGACCGTGTCGGCTGCGCGGTCGAGGAGGGCGGCGATGCCGCGCTCGACCTCGTCGGCCGGGCGCCCGGCGAACCACCCCGACAGGCTCACGAGGACGGGGCCGGATGCGGCGGGGCCGTTCGTCGCGCGCGGACCGCCGCCGAGGAACGACGCATCGTCGACGCCCGCGTGCACCGCCGCGCCCCACGAGCGCGCGAGCTGGGCCGAGGCGTGCTCGCGCACCCCCGTGCGCGCCGCGGCGCGCACCATGCCGGCCACCCGGTCGGCGTCGGCGGGCTCCAGGTCGGGACCGAACGTCTGCCCCGACACGACGACGGGCAGCCCGCGCGCCCGCGCCATCGCGGCGAGGGTCGTCCGCTCGAAGACGTGCACCGGCCACCGGGACGCGAGGTTGCCGCCGCCGGCGATCAGCACACCCGAGGCGTCGCCGAGCGCCGCGAGCGCGGCGGCGGCGGGGTCGCCGGACTCGAGCGTCGCGCGGCCCCCAGCGGCGGCGACGAGGCGCTCGGCGCGCCGCGCCGCGGCATCGCGATCCAGCCCCACGAAGCCGAGCCGCGGCACGCACGGCACGCCGTACCGGGCGGAGGATTCCTCCGGCGCGGAGGACACGCCCACGATGTCGACGCCGCGCGCGCCCAGCTCGTCGCGTGCCGCCTCGAACATGGCCTCGTCGCCGATGTGGATCATCCCCGACACCACGCCGATGTCGCCGATCGTCAGAACGCCCACGCGTCTCCCTCGCAGAAATGCGGAGCCGAACTTCGGCGCCCCGTCAACCGTAGGCTCTGTTCGGATTGTCCCAGTACGATTCCCGACGGCGCCCGCTCGGCGCCGGCTCGGAGGGCAACATGGGCATTCAGACGGCGATGGACCGCATCACCGAGGCACCCTCGATCGTGGAGGCGATGCGCGCCGCAGACGACCTCGCGTTCGAGGCCGGTCGCGATCCCGGCGTCCGCACGCTGCGCGTGCTGTCGGCGGCGCTCGCCGGCGACGACGACCTCGCGGCGATCGCCGCGGTGCACGCCCTCGCGGAGATGAACGACGAGGAGGCCGCGCGGCTGCTGTCGAGCCTGCTCTCCTCCCGCCGGCCGTACATCGTCGAGCACGCCGCAGCGGCGCTCGGCCGACGCCCCGCCCGGCCCGACGCGGTCGGGCGCCTCATCCGGCTCGTCGCCGACGGGGGCTTCACCGGCATGATCGCGCAGCACACGCTCGAGAAGTGGTCGACGGGAGCCGGCGAGCTGCTCGCGGTCGCGCTGGAGACGGCGAGCACCGGCACCCTTCCCTACGACGCGCGAGCGCGCCTCGTCGAGACGATGGGCCTCGTGCGCCACCCGCTCGCCGTGCGACCGCTGCGCGCGTGGGCGACGGACGCCACAGCCCCCGCCGCCGTCCGCGAGGCGGCGGTGGCCGCACTGGGCCAGCGTCGCGAGCACGCCGCCCTCGCGACGCTCGAGGACCTCGTGGTCGAGGGCGGCGTCCTCGGCGACCTTGCGCGGCTCGCGCTCATCGACGCCGAGCCGGCCCCCGTCGTCCGCGACGCCGGGGGCGGACTCACGATCGCGCAACTGTTCCTCCACGCCGACGTCGACCCATCGCTCTCCGCCGCAGGCGCGGGCGACAACGGCGGCATCGCGACCCTGCTCGTGCGCCTGGGCGACGCCCTCATCGCGGCCGACGGCGACGTCCGGCGCGTCCTGACCCTCTCGCGCGGCACCGCGGCCCAGGCCGGGCCCGACCTCCTGCAGGTCGCGGGCGGCGAGGCGGGGCACGTGTACGGCCACGTCCCGCTCAGCCCGCCCCCGGTCGCGTCGGCCGCGGCCTGGCCCCTGCGCGTGAGCGTGCGCCGCGGCATCCGGCGCCTGCTGCGCGCCGCCGGCCGCGTCGACGTGCTCCACCTCCGCATGGCCGACGTCGGGAGCCTCGCCGCCGCCGACGTCGCGCGCGAGCTGGGCATCCCGACGGTCTTCACCGTCGCGCCCGACCCGCACAGTGTGATCGCGTCGCTCGAGCGGTCGGGCACGCTCACGCGCGAGGACTTCGGCCCCGCCGACCTCGCCGAGCACTTCTGGTTCCGCACGCACCTCGTCCAGAGCCTCGCCGCCTCCGCCGCGCACTCGGTGTTCTTCCCCCGGCCCGAGCTCGAGCGCGACATGCGCGCGCTCGTCGGCATCGACCTCTCCTCGCACCCCGAGCGTCACACCGTCGTCGCGGAAGGCGTCGACCTCGAGGTCGTCGATCGTGCGGTGGCACGGGCTCGCGCCGTCGCCGAGGGCGCGGCGCCCCAGGGCGCCCTCGCCGAGCTCGCGGGCCTCCTCGACGCACTCCCCGAGGAGCGCCGCCGCCTTCCGCTCCTCGTGACGGCCGGGCGGATGCACCGCATCAAGGGCATGGCGACCCTCGTCCAGGCGTGGGCGGACGGGCCGCTCGCCGACGCCGCGAACCTGCTCGTGATCGGGGGCGACCTCGAGAACCCGTCGGCCGACGAGCGCGAGCAGCTCGACCGCATCCGCGTCGCCGTGCCGCCGGCCGAGCGCGCCGCGCGCGGGCTGCTGCTCACGGGCCACCGCTCGAACGACGTCGCGGCGGACTGGCTCGCGGCCGCGCGCTTCGGTCTCCCCGGCCGGGCCGCCGCGGGCGGGGTGTATGTATGCGCGAGCCTCAAGGAGGAGTTCGGCCTCGCGATCCTCGAGGCCATGGCGACGGGCCTCCTCGTCGTCGCGCCCGACAGCGGCGGACCGGCCACCTACGTCGAGGACGGCCTTACGGGCTTCCTCACCGAGACGGCCGACCCGGGGAAGCTCGTCGCCGCGGTCGGTCAGGCTCTCGAGCGGGCGGCGGCGGGCGACGACGGCGCGGCGCGTCAGGCGCGCGACCTCGTCGCGGCGCGCTTCACGATCCAGGGCATGGCCGCGATGCTCGCGCCGGTGTACCGGTCGGTCGCGCAGGGCGAGGCCGAGCTGCAGCGTGCGGCGGGCCTGCTCGCATGACGCTGCTGATCATCAGCCCCGACTACGCCTCCCACCTCCTCCCGCTCGCAGCGCTCGGCACCGCGTGGCGCGACGCGGGCGATGACGTCGTCGTCGCGACCGGCCCCGCCACCGCGCCGATCGTCGCGGAGTTCGGCTACCGCCGCGTCGACCTCCCGCTCGGACGCGGCGCGAACGCGGGCGTCATCCGCAGCTCCGAGCAGCAGGCGGAGGAGGCGGCCTCCCTCGAGGGCTTCTTCGCCGCGACGCGCGAGGGGATGGTTCCCACGCTCGCCTACCAGGCCCGCGAGCGGCTGACCGACCTCATGTGGCAGCCGGTCGACCGGGCCCGCGCGACGCTCCGTGTGATCGACGAGGTGCGCCCCGACGCGATCCTCGTCGACCACCTGGCGTACAGCGCGCGCCTCGCTCTGCACACGCGCGGCATCGCGTACGGCGACGTCGTGCTCGGCCACCCGAGCGCCCTGCCGGTCGCCGGCGAGGTCTACGGCTATCCGCCCGCGTGGCCCGCCGCCTTCTCCCCCGACCCGGCCGACCTCGCCGACCTGCGCCGCGTGTGCGACGAGGTGGCGCGGCGGTTCACCGCGCAATGGAACGAGGCCGCGTCCGTTCTCGATCCGGATGCGGCGCCCGTCGCCGACGCGTTCGCGCTGCACGGCGACACGGTGCTGTACAACTACCCCGCCGAGCTCGCCGCCGGCGACGGCCGCGCGCTTCCGCCGCACCGGTTCCTCGGGTCGACGCCGCGCGCCGAGGCCGCCGCATCCGGGGTCGAGGGGTGGATCGCCGAGGGCGGGCCGTTCGTGTACGTGAGCTTCGGCAGCTTCCTCTCGGTGCGCGGCGACGTGCTCGCGCGCGTGGCGGCGGCGCTGCGGCAGGCGGGCCTGCGCGCGGCCATCGCGACCGGCACGACGGATGCCGCCGACCTCGGTCCGATCCCGGGCCACTGGCTCGTCGCGGAGTACCTGCCGCAGGTGCGTCTGCTCGCCTCGGCGGCCGCGGCGGTGACGCACGGGGGCAACAACTCCGTGACCGAGGCGGTCGGCCACGGCGTGCCGCTGCTCGTGCTGCCCTTCTCCACCGACCAGTTCGCCGGGGCCGCGGCGATCGAGCGCACCGGCTTCGGCCGAACGCTCGATCCGAACGCCGCGTCCGTCGACGAGCTCGCCGCCGCCCTGCGCGACATCGCCGAGCCCTCGTTCGCGGGCCGCGCGGCGCTGGCCGCCGCGGCCGCGGCGCAGCGCGCGCAGCCCGGCCCGCGCATCGCGCGCGCGACCGTGGGCGGCGCGTAGCCGGCCGGCGGGTCGGCTTCGGGAGGAGATTCCGCTTCGGGAGGACGGATGCGGCGGATCGGCCCTCCGCACGCCGGATCTCCTCCCGGGGGGCACGGTGGGGGCACGGCGCAGGTCAGGCGCGGGGTGCGGCCACGAGTCCTATCAGGGCCGCCATCTCAGCCGGGTTGCCGGCCGCCGCACGGTACTGCTCCATGCGCGCCGCGCTGGCGTCGTAGTGCGCGCCCGCACGCACCTCGCCGACGTGGTGCAGCGCGTAGACCCGGCCGTGATGGCGCTGGGGCGGGGAGCCCAGCAGGGTCGTGTGCGCGAGGTTCCATGCCGCATCCTCGAAGCCCCACCCACGGAAGCGCTCGTCCTGACCGCCGTGACGCGCCCACACGCGAGGGGTCGCGACGTAGACCCCCGAGCACGCTCCGTCGACGAACTGCTCGACGGTGCATTCGGGCAGCGGCACGCCCGCGGCGTAGTCGGCCGACCCGCTGCGTCCGAGCCACCGGTACTCGTCGTACGGCAGCTGGACGAGGCTGCTCGTGGCGGCCGTGAGGATCGCCTCGATCAGCGGCTCGCGCTCCGGAATCGTGTCGGCGTCGCCCACGACGACGACCTCGTCGGCGTCGGCTTCGCGCATCGCCCGGTTGCGGCACGCCGCGAGCACGAACGGATCGTCGTCGGTGTCGACGGTCTGCACGGGCACACCGGGAAGCGCCGCGCGGTACCACGCAACGACACGCTCGAACGCGTCGAGACGCGACGGGGCGGGGCGCCACGGGATGACGACACGCGTGGGCGGCAGCGCGGTCACTCGGCGCCCTCCGCGACAGCCGGCTCAGCGGGCCGACGCATCGGGATGTGCGGGATGGCGTCCTCCTCGTACGGGTCGCCGACGCGCACGAAGCCGAACCGGCCGTACCAGTCCTCGAGCTGCATCTGCGCGTCGAGGTCGATGGGCAGGTCGGGCGCGAGGTGCGCACAGCGCTCGAGGGCGGCCCGCATGAGATCGGCCGCGAGCCCGCGTCCGCGCGCCGGCACGGCGGTCGCGACACGGCCGATGCGCAGCGCCTCATCGCCGCACAGGATGCGCAGCGTCGCGAGGATCTCGCCGTCCTCGACCGCCCACATGAGCTCGGCGCCCGGCTCGAGGTCTCGGCCGTCGATCTCGGGATACGCCGCCTGCTGCTCGACGACGAAAACCGTCACGCGCAGCCACAGGATGCGGTACAGGGCGACGGGGTCGATGTCGGCGACGTTCGCCCGGTGGATCTCTCTCACTCCTTCACGCTAGTCGCGCCGCAGCGGGGCCCGCGCCGCCGGAGGGTAGCGTCGGGTGGGTGACGGACGCGACGACGACGCCGACCGGCCGCTGGGCACCCGAATACGCCGAACGCGTGCGACGCCTGTGGGACGTTCCCGGCGATCCCACCGACCCCGCCGCCGACGGCGTCGACGCGTGGGCCGAGATCGCGGCGCCCTTCGGGCCGCCGGAGGCGGGCGAGCTGCAGGTCGTGGATCGGCTCATCCCCGGCCCGCACGGTGACGTTCCCGTGCGCGTCTACGCACGGCCGGGCTCCCTGCCGGCGACGGCCGTGCAGTGGATGCACGGCGGAGCGTTCATCGGCGGCGACCTCGACATGCCGGAGGCGGATGCCGTGGCCCGCGGCCTGGCGCTGCGCACGGGCGCGCGCGTGGTGTCGGTGGACTACCGGCTCGCGGTCGACGGCGTGCACCATCCGGTTCCGGGCGACGACTGCGACGCCGTCTACGCGTGGCTGCGCGGTCAGGGGTACGCGCGCGTCGTGGTGGGCGGGGCGAGCGCCGGCGGCAACCTCGCCGCCGGCGTCGCCCGGCGCGCCGCGCTCGCGGGCGCCGCCCCCGACCTCGCGCTGCTGCTGTACCCCGTGCTGCACGCCGCGCTGCCGCCCGCGGACGCCGAGCTCGAGGCGTGTGTCGCGCAGGTGCCCGAGGCGTTCCGCTTCCGCCCCGAGGCCACCGCCGAGCTGAACGCCAACTACCTCGGCGGCGCCTCCGCCACTGCCGACGCGTTCCCCGGGCTCGCCGACGACCTGTCCGCGTTCCCGCCGACGTACCTCGAGACGGACGAGTTCGACGACCTGCGCTCGTCGGGTGCCGCGTTCGCCGCGCAGCTGCGCGACGCCGGCGTCGACGTCGAGGAGGTCGTGGCCGCCGGCGTCCCGCACGGTCACCTGAACGCGGTCGGATCGCCCTACGCCGCCGCGAGCATGGACCGCATGGGCCGCCGCATCCGCACCCTGGACTGCGGTTCGACTGGGGAGATCCGATGAGCGGCTTAAGAATCACGAAAAGGTAACGGGAAACTCTTCCGCGCCGTTACCTCGCCGTTATACAATCTTCGCACGGTGATCGTTTTGCTGTGGCGATCACCGGCATGTGATTGCAGGACACTCTTGGTGCAAGGGACAAGGGCCGGTCGGAAGCCTCTCCGACCGGCCCTTACTGCGTCCGCCCGGACCCGCACGCGCGGAGGCGTGGGAGGCTGGACACCCCGCCGAGAGGAGCGCCGTGTTCACGATGGTCGAGCGTGTCGAGATCGCCCGCGACGCCGCATCCGTCTTCGCATTCCTCACCGATCCGGCGCGTCGCGCCGAGTGGGACCGCTCGGTCGTCTCGGAGGAGCTGCTGACGCCCCCGCCGGTGAAGATCGGCAGCGCGATCCGCACGCGCATGACGGTCATGGGCCGCGAGATCGAGTTCGACTGGCGGGTGACCGCGTTCGACCCGCCGACGACGATGGCCGCCACGAGCACGTCGGGCACGATGCCGACGAGGCTGCGGTTCGACGTCGCCGACACGGATGCCGGATGCCGCGTCACCGCCACGATCGAGGCGTCGCCGAGCGGGATGCTGCGGATCGTCGAGCCGATCGTCGCGGAGTCGGCGCGCTCGACCCTGGCCGCCGGCCTCGCCCGCGCGAAGGCCCTGCTCGAGGGCTGAGGGCGGCTCAGTCGGCCGCGCGGGCGTTGTAGACGAGCGAGCCGCCGACGTCGACCGACTCGCGGTAGGCGCGGAAGACGGCGAGAGCCTCATCGCGCAGCACGCCGTCGACGACGTCGATGCCGCGGGCCCGGAACTGGTCGGCCCAGTCCTCGCGCATCGGGCCCTCGTCGAAGGTCGTGATCTCCTCGAGCTCCGGACCCGACCCCGCCACGACGAGCGTGCGCACGCCCGACCACATCGTCGCGCCGTAGCACTGCACGCACGGCCGCCAGTTGACGACGAGCTCGTGCTCGGGAAGCCCCGCGCCGCCCAGATCCCACGAGCCGACCGCCCGCTGCGCGGTGCCCAGCGCCATCACCTCGGCGTGCCCGGACGACACGCCGCTGCCGAGGACGACGTTGACGCCGACCGACACGATGCGCCCGGTCGCGGACTCGGCGACGAGTGCCGCGAACGGACCGCCGTTGCCCTCGCGCCAGTTGCGGTCGGCGAGCGCGTGCACCAGCCGCATCCGCTCCTCCCGCGTGGGCAGCACGTCGGGGACGTCGGCGAGGGCATCGCCGATCCAGGACGGCAGGGCGAGGGTGTACGAGTCGGCGGACAGCTGCATGCGGTTCTTTCCTTCGGTGCTCGGCGCCGCCGCGCGGCGCCCGCGTCCAGCATGCGCCGCGCGTGTTGACGCGGAGTTTCCCGTTGTGTCCGACGTGTAACGCCGCCGGCGCGGACCGGCCCGGCCCGGCTCAGTCGCTCAGCAGGCGCTCGCGCACGGCGCGGCGCTGCACCTTGCCGATGAGCGAGCGCGGGAGGTCGTCGACGGCGACGATGCGCTTGGGCACCTTGTAGGCGGCGAGTTGGCCGCGGCAGAACTCGCGGAGAGCGCTCGCGTCGAACGCGGCGCCCTCGCGGAGCACGACGGCGGCGACGACCTCCTCGCCGCCGGCGGACCGCGGCAGCCCGACGACGGCGGCGGCGGAGACATCCGGATGCTGCGCCAGCACCGACTCGACCTCGCTCGGGCTGACGTTGAACCCGCCCGTGATGATGAGCTCCTTCACGCGGTCGACGACGCTCACGAAGCCATCATCCGAGACCGTCACGATGTCGCCCGTGCGCAGCCACCCGTCGGCGAGCAGCACGGCGGCCGTCTCGTCGGGGCGCCCCCAGTACCCCTGGAACACCTGGGGGCCGCGGACCAGCAGCTCCCCCGCCTCACCCGGCGCGCGGTCGACGCTCGGGTCGTCGGGGTCGACGACGCGGATCTCGGTGCTCGGGAACGGCACCCCAACCGTGCCCGGCCGCCGCGTGGGTCCGATCGGATTGCCGAGGGCCACCGGTGAGGTCTCCGTCATCCCGTACCCCTCGACCAGCAGGCCGCCGGTGGCCTCCTCCCAGCGCGCGACAGTGGCGACCGGCAGGCTCATCGCCCCCGAGATCGCGAAGCGGATGCTGGAGAGGTCGACGCCCTTGCGCGTCGTCGCGCGGGCGAGCGCGTCGTACATCGGCGGGACGCCGGGGAGGAACGTCGGCGGGCTCTTGCGCGCCGCCGACACGACGAGGTCGACGTCGAACCGCGGGAAGAGCACGATCCGGGCACCGATCGAGATCGCGAACGTGAGGCACAGCGTGAGGCCGTAGGCGTGGAACATCGGCAGCACGGCGTAGAAGGTCTCCTCGCCCTCGTGCAGCCCCGGCACCCACGCGCGCCCCTGCGCGGCGTTGGAGCGGAGGTTGCGGTGCGTGAGGATCGCCGCCTTCGGGGTGCCGGTGGTGCCGCTCGTCAGCTGCAGCAGCGCGATGTCGTCGAGTGCGGGCGCGGGATGCCGCCGGGGCAGGCGCCGGCCGCCGACGAAGCGCGACCACTCGATCACGCCCTTCGCGGTCGGGGTCGCGGTGAGGGCGGCGCGCGACTCGCGTGCGCGGGGCACAGGCAGCCGCAGTGCGGCGCGCGTCGTCCACGGCATGGCCTCCGTCAGGTCGACCGCGACGATCGCCGCGGGCGCGATGTCGGCCGGGAAGTCGGCGACGACGTCGGCGACCTTGTCCCACACGATCGCCACGACGGCCTCGTGCACCTCGAACTGGTGGCGCAGCTCGCGCGGCGTGTAGAGGGGGTTGTGCTCGACGACGATCGCACCCAGGCGCAGCGCCGCGTAGAACGCGACGACGTGCTGCGGGCAGTTCGGCAGCACGAGCGCGACCCGGTCGCCCGCTTCGACCCCGAGACGGCGCAGCGCGTTCGCCGCGCGCGAGACCCGGTCGCCGAGCTCCGCGTAGGTCGTCTGCGCACCGAAGAACTCCAGCGCGACGTCGCGGCCGTAGCGGGCGACGGATGCGTCGAGCATGTCCACGAGAGTCTCCTCGACGGGCGCGATCTCGGGCGGCACGCCCTCGGCGTAGGCCGAGAGCCACGGACGGTCGGACAGCGGGCGGGGCGCACTCTCGGAGGTCACCTCCCACACAGTACGGCGCGGCGCCGAGCGTCGCCTGGCAGTGCGGGTCTGCCGCGGGGGGGGTGGTGCGCCGAGCGCGACCGGACGAGGATGGGGCGCCATGTGGATCGAGTGCTTCGCGCAGGACGAGCGGGTCGACGGCGACGACATCGACGCCCTCATCGACGACATGCTGCGGCACGTGCGCTCGGCGCACGACGTGCCGTACCACGACGACGAGGTGCGCGCATGGGCGCGCAACTTCGCCGAGGCATCGAGACGGCAGACCGGGCCGACCGAGCGGCTCGACGCGATCGGGCCGATCGAGGTGCATCCGGTGACGCCCGACCGCATCGACGACTGGCTGCAGTTCTTCGACCACGAGGCGTTCGCGGACAATCCCGACTGGGCGTCGTGCTACTGCCTGAGCCCGCACACCGGCGAGGACGCCGAGCGGCCGTGGCGCGACATCCGGGCCGACATGATCGAGCGCCTGCGGGCGGGCGCGACCCTCGGCTACCTCGCGTACGTGGACGGGCACGTCGCGGGGTGGGTGAACGCGTCGCCGCGCGCGACCTATCGCAAGTACGCCGACGTCGACCCCGGCGGCCCCGACCCCGCCCGCGTCGCCGGCGTCTCGTGCTTCGTCGTCGCGCCGCCCTACCGCCGCCACGGCGTCTCGTCCGCGCTGCTGGACCGCGTGGTCGCGGATGCGGCGGCGCGGGGCCTCACGCACGTCGAGGGGTATCCCGTCGACGCGGAGGGCTCCTCGGACGCGGCGCAGTTCCGCGGGCCGCGCGGGCTGTTCGCGGCGCGCGACTTCCGCCCCGTCGAGGAGAAGGAGCGCTACACCGTCGTGCGCCGCGACGTGTGAGCGCGAGCGCGCCGCGCGGACCGGGAAATCTTCACCGAATGTTCGAATCCTCCGATTGACGCAGAGGGATTTCCTTTCCTACGGTTTAGACAAGAGTCCAACTTCGGGCGTCACATCCCCCTCGACGCTCCGCAAGTCCGTCCCCCGGATCCCGCCGTCCCCCCGGCGATGTTCGGCGACCTTCGGCCTGCCGAAAGAGAGATCCGTGCTTTCCCGCTCCCCCCATGCCCGTTCGTCGCGCGCACGACGCCGAGCCGACCGCATCGCGCGTGTCGCGACGGCGGTCGCGCTCGTCGCCGGGGCGCTCATGGCACCCGGAGGCGTCGCGGCAGCGGCCACGGCACCGAGCGCACCGCAGAGCGCGGAGCCGAGCGCGGAGCCGACGAGCGCGCCCTCGGCCACCCCGACGGATGCGCCGTCCCCCGGGACCGAGGCGGCGCCCGCGCCGGCATCCCCCGCGGCCGAGTCGGACGCCGGCGCATCGCCGGATGTCCCCGAGGCGTCCAAGCCGTCGGAGCCCACCGCGCCGACCTCTGCGACCGGGCCTGCCGACCCCGGCGGCGACGCGCCGAGATCGAGCTCTGCGGACGCGACGCCCGAGACCACGGCGCTTCCCTTCGCCCCGCGCGCCGCCATCGGAGTTCTCGCCGCCGGAGTCCCCGAGCAGCCCGGTCAGGTGTGGGTCGAGACGTTCGAACAGGGGCTGAGCACCACGACGCCGACGGGCATCTCCACGTACGCGTCCGGCCGTTACACCGCCTCCACCGGGTGGGCCAACGGCACCGCCTGCACGGGCGTCCTGGTCAACTACACCGCGACGTACCCCAACACGGCCTTCTGCCCGTCGCAATCGCTCGGCGTCAGCACGCTCGCCGCCCGCGAAACCCGCCGCCTCGCCGACGTCCTCGGTCAGGTGGCGGCAGGGGTCGCCGGCGGGTCGGCGGCGAACGCGCCGGTGACCGGCTCGACCGCCTCCACCCGGAGCAATCACGCACTCGTCGCGTTCCCCTACGGGACCGTGACCGGGGGCAGCATCGTCGCGCAGACCACATCGGGCATCGGCGTGTTCGCCGGCGCATCCCGGTATTACACGCTGCAGTTCGACGCCGCGGGCGCACAGTGCGGCACGAACAACGCGTCCCTCTCGCTCGCCCTCGTCAGTGGCGCGACCGTTCTCCTGAATGCGTTCCCGAGCGGCGTCGTGCCGTGCGCGGCGACCGGCAGCGTCTTCTACGCCTCCTCCCCCGCACTGCCGGCGCAGGGCGGTGCTCTCGATCCCGCCCTCTCGGCCTCCGCGCGGGCGGCGACCTTCACGGGATCGGCCGCGGCCCTGCTCACTCCGGCGCAGATCGCGGCTGCGCAAGTGCGCCTGACGAATGCCACCACGGGAGCCGGCAGCGCCTTCGGCGTCGACGGCATCCGCGTGCTCGACGCGACCCCGAGCCTGGACTGGGCCTTCGCCCCCGCGACCGTCGCGGCGGGCACCCGCTCCACGCTGACATACACCATCACCAACACGAGCGAACTCGCCGCCAAAGCGGACTGGTCGTTCACCAACACGCTCCCGTCGGGACTCGTCGTCGCTCCCACACCCAACATCGCGGGCACGTGCACGCAGGCGACGGGCACGGCGTTCGCCGTGTCAGCCGCGGCCGGCGCCACCACGATCGGCGCGACCGGCGGCGATCTGCCGGCGGGCACGGCGAGCTGCACGGTGACCGTCGACGTCGTCGCCGCCGAGGCCGGCACCTACGCGAACACCCCGGCCTCGGTGGCGACGGTGCTGGCGGCTCCTGAGACCGCGAGCCTCACCGTGACGCCGGCGACACGCATCACGGTCCGCAAGAACCTCCCCGCGCGCACCGCATCCACCGACCAGGTCACCCTCTCGCTGCGCAGCGGAGGGACGGTGCTCGCGTCGGCGACCACCACGGGCACGGCGACCGGCATCCAGGCCGAGCAGATCACCCGGTTCATCGTCAGCCCCAACACCGCCTACACGATCCACGAGACGCCGACCTCCGGCGCGGCGCTCGGCTATGCGAGCAGCTACGAGTGCACACGCGACGGCACCGTGGTGGCGACGGGCGCGTCGCGCTCCGGCACCATCACGACTCCTCCCGATGCCGGCGCGGAACTCGTGTGCACCTTCTCCAACACGCTTCAGCAGGTCAAGCTCGCGTGCGACTCGGGGCTGTTCTACTCCGTCACGGGCACCGGCGCGCTCGTGCAGGCCGACATCGTCAACGGAGCGCAGACGACGGTCGGCACATGGCCGAATGCGACCGGCGCGAACTCCCTCGGGGTGGGCGCCGGCGGCTCCGTGGCGTACGCGGTCAACCGTTCGGCCTCCGACGGGGCCGGCGTGGTGTCCATGCTGAAGTGGTCGACGACGGGCGGCTTCCAAACACTGGCCGACACCGCGTACACGACGGTGACGGGGACCGGCGCAGCGGTCCCCGGCAGCATCGTCGCCGGGGCCGTCGACCTGACCGGTGGACGCTACATCTTCGGAAAGTTCAACGCGGGCCTGTTCCACCTGTGGAGCTTCACCGAGACCAATCCGGGCGCCAGCCGCTTCGCATATCTGGGCTCGTTCAGCACCGGCACGGCGCCGAACGGCAACGGCGACATGGCCTTCGATGCGCGCGGCAACCTCTACGTGCTGGGCGCCGCCACGGTGAACAACGCCAGCAGCGCCGCGATCTTCACGATCACGGCCGACGCGCTGTCGGCCGCCAACGGCGGGACGCTGCCGGTGAACACCTCCCTGACCCGCGCCCTCGTGGGACTGGACGCCTCCCCGGCCTTCGGCAGCGTGAACGGTCTGGCGTTCTCCCCGCGCGGCACCGTGTACCTCTCGAGCAGCACGAGCGTGTACGAGTTCGATCCGAACACGTGGACCCGCGTCAGCGGTTCGCCGCGCATCGACCTGGCCTCGACCGACCTGGGCAGCTGCACCGGCCCGGGCACCGTCTCGGTGCTGAAGAACGTCGTCGGTCGCGCCGCGCCTTCCGACCAGTTCCAGGTGACCCTGTCCGGCAGTGCCGGCGCGATCGCCTCCTTCACGACCGCCGGATCGACCACCGGCCGCCAGACCCCGCAGATCGGCCCCTACCCGGCGGCGGTGGGGACGGCCCTGTCGATCTCGGAGGCGATGGCGACCGGGTCGGCCTCCGTGATCGGCGCCTATACGATCCGCGCCGAGTGCTGGAGCGACGGTGTGCGCGTCGCGAACGGCACGAGCGCGACCCTGGCCTTCACGATGCCGGCCACCTTCGGGGCGAACGTGGTGTGCACGTTCTTCAACTCGCCCTCGCCGGTGGCCACGGTCACCGTCACCAAGCGGGTGCTCGACCCGGCGACGACGCAGTCGGCGCCCGCGGCGGGCTGGACACTGGGCACCGCGGCCACCGCGACGACCGGCACCGCGACCGTCCTGCCGAGCGAAGCCCCGCGGCAGGTGACGGATGCGGCGGGCACCGCGACGTGGACGGTGCTGTTCGGCGCGGCATCCTCGCGCGCGACCCTGACCATCTCGGAGGTGCAGCAGCCCCGCTTCACCTTCGTGAGCGCCTCCTGCACCGTCAACGGCACCGCCGTCCCGGTGACGTTCACGTCCAGCGGCGGGGTGGTCAGCGGCGCCCTGACGAACATCGCCCCCTCCGCGAGCATCGCGTGCACGCTCGTCAACCAACCGCTCACGACGATGAGCCTGGTGAAGAAGGTCTCCTTCGGCGCCGCGTCGCCGGCCGCGTGGACGCTCACGGCCACGGCGCCCGCGGGTGCACTTCCCGGGCCGACGGGTGTCTCCGGCAGCGCCGGTGCGACCGGCGTCGCCGTGAGTCCCGGCCGCACGTACCGCCTCGCGGAGTCCACGACACAGGGAGCCTACGTCCAGGTCGGGGCGTGGAGTTGCGTGGACGCGACCGGGGCGGTCGTGCCCGTGTCGGACGTCGGTGACGTCACACCCGCCACCGGGTCCGCGCTGACGTGCACAGTCACGAATGCGACCGCCGCCATCGTGCTGCTCGCGCAGGTGGTCACCCCCCGGCCGGGATTCCAACCGCCGCAGTGGACGATCACCGCCGCCCCGGCGAGCCTTCCCGGCGTCTCGCTGCCGGTGCAGAGTCGCGTGGGCGCCGACTACGACGCGGCCAACGGCAACCCGGCCAACACGATCGAAGTGCGCCCCGGCCATGCCTACACGCTGTCGGAGGCGGTGACCACGCCCTCGCGGCTGGCGTACCAGCAGCTGCGCCTCGAGCGGCTGGAAGGCACCACGTGGATTCCCGTCACGGGGTCGACGATCACCGCGCCCGCCGCCGGCCAGACCGTCGCGTACCGGTTCGTCAACGCCGCGGTGCCGCCGCTGACGCTGCCGCTCACCGGCGGGATCGGTGCGGACGCCTTCCTCTTCGCCGGTGCCGCCGTGCTCGCGCTCGTCCTGACCACCGCCGCCGTGCGCTCGTGGCGCCGCGGAAGGAGGCGGTGGTCGTGATCCTTTTCGCCGCGCGGCCTCGCGCCCCGGTGCGCGCCCTCGGTCCGCCGCGCCCCCATAGACCTGTTCCATCCACCACCATCACCGCTCCACCGACCTGATCAGGGGAAAACACATCATGTCCACGTCCTTCAGAAAGCGGGCGGGCGCCGTTCTCGGCGTCTTGACGCTCGGCGCGATCGCCGCCTTCGGCGCGGCCGCACCAGCATCCGCGGTCACCTTGCCGGGCAACATCGACACCACGGTGACCCGCACGCTCACCATCCACAAGCACGCGCTCGGCCCGTCGACGCCGAACAACCCCATCTCCGACGGGCAGCAGCTGGCCACGCCGCCGGCAGACCCCCTGGCCGGCGCACAGTTCACGGCGACCCTCGTCTCGGGAGTCGACCTGTCGACGTCCGCCGGGTGGACGCAGGCGGCTCAGCTGACGCCGGCGCAGGCGGCCCAACGGCCGAATACGGTGAGTTTCACCTCGTCGCTGTCCAACGCCTCGGGCGTAGCGACGTTCTCGCCCGACGCCGCGCAGTACCCCAACGGACTGCCGATCGGCCTGTACCTCATCACGGAGACGGTGACGCCGCCGACGGCGACCAACCCGGCCGCCCCGTTCCTGCTGACCCTGCCGCTGCCCACCGGCCCGCAGGCGACGGCCAACGCGAACCAGTGGATCTACGACGTGCACGTGTACCCGAAGAACGCGGTCACGCAGCTGACGAAGACCCGCATCCCCGCCCCCGCGGGCTCGGTCGAGGCGCGTAACCCCGACCTCATCCGGTGGGCCGTGGCCTCGTCGATCCCGACGCTCGCGGCGGGTGACGCGATCGACGTCTTCACCCTGCAGGACCAGCTGCCGGCCGAGCTGACCTACCTCACCGGGCCCAGCACGCCGACCGGAGTGGCACCGTCGAGCGTGACCGTCACCAACGCCGCCGGCGTGGCGCAGACCTTCACGGAGGGCACCGATTACACCGTCACCGCAGCGGCGAGCACGGCGACACCGCCCGGAACGAACGTGACGCTCACCTTCACGGGCCCCGGCCTCACTCGCCTGACCGCGCTGCAGGGCGGCACCGTGACGCTGAACGTGCTCACGCGAGCGAACGCGATCCCCGCGAGCGGCGTCATCGTCAACACCGCGTCCGCGAACATCAACGGCGCGACCGAGACCGTCACCGGCAGCACCCCGATCGGCCAGCTGACGGTCGCCGCCTACGCGACGTCGAACGGAGCCCGGCAGAACCTGGCCGGCGCGGTCTACCAGGTCTTCCTGACCGAGCAGGACGCGATCAACGGCGGGAACCCGATC
The DNA here is from genome assembly GCF_003931875.1 of Microbacterium sp. 10M-3C3. Taxonomy (NCBI): domain Bacteria; kingdom Bacillati; phylum Actinomycetota; class Actinomycetes; order Micrococcales; family Microbacteriaceae; genus Microbacterium; species Microbacterium sp. 10M-3C3. The sequence goes on from NZ_CP034245.1 coordinate 2,902,756, forward strand.
CAGATCAACGGAGAGACGAACTGGACGACGGGAGCGGACGGTCAGGTCGTCATCCCCATCATCACGCCCGGCAACTACTGGGTGCGGGAGATCACGCCGCCCACGGGTTACCAGCTGCCCTCGCCGGATCGCGTGCTGACGGCCGTCGTGCCGGGTGCGAGCTCGACGACCACGCCGGTGCGCAACTACGTCGAATTCGCCCACAACCAGGTGCCCGCTTTCGCACTGCCCATCACGGGTGGTGACGGCGGCCTGTGGTTCGGCGTCGGCGGCACCGCGCTCGTGACGGTCATGATCGGAGCGGCGTTCGTCGTCGCCCGCCGTCGGGCCCAGGTCGCGCGCGTCAGCGCCTGACCGAGTACGCAGCGATGACCGAGGGGGCGGCGGGGCCGGCGACACCGGCTCCGCCGCCTCCGCTCGCGTCGCATCGTGCCGCGCGGCGACGCCGGTGGCGGCTGCCCGTCGTGCCGCTGCTGCTCGCCGTCGGCGCTCTGGTGGGCGTCGGGCTGCTCATGTATCCGACCGTCGCCGCGTGGTTCGCCCAGTACGCGCAGTCCCAGACGATCGGCACCTACAGCGACCAAGTGCAGGACCTCGGGGCCCAGACGCTCCGGGACGAGCTCGACCGCGCACGTCGCTACAACGACCGTCTCGTCGACGGCGGCGCCGAGATCGGCGCCAACGAACGGCTCCCGCTCGCCAACGAGCCCGATCAGCCGGGCGATTACCGGGACCAGCTCGCCGCCGACCCGAACGGACTGATGGCTCGCCTGCGCATCCCCGCCATCGCCGTGGACCTTCCCGTCTATCACGGCACGAGCGAAGAGGTGCTCTACAAGGGCGTCGGTCATCTCGAGGGCACGGCCCTGCCCATCGGCGGCACCTCCACGCACGCCGTCCTCACGGCCCACCGCGGGCTGGCCACGGCGGAGCTCTTCACGTATCTGGACCGCGTGGCGGTCGACGACACGTTCACGATCGAGGTCTTCGGCGAGGTCCTCGCCTACCGCGTCGTCGATACGCGCGTCGTCGAGCCGAGCGACACGGAGTCGCTCGCACCGGTGATCGGCGAAGACCTCGTGACGCTCGTCACATGCACGCCCTTGGGCGTCAACAGCCACCGGATCCTCGTGACCGGCCAACGCATCATCCCCACACCGCAGAAAGACCTGGACGATGCCGGCAAGCGTCCCGACATCCCGACGTTCCCGTGGTGGACCCTCGTCGCCGGCGGCGCGATGCTGACCGCGGGCGTGTACGTGTGGTTGTCTGGCCGGGTCACGACCGGCGGATGACGTGTGCGCCGTCCGGGACGCCTCGCGCGCGACGCCCCGTCACAGCGGCGACGCCGCAGCCCGGCACCCTCCGGAGGGGAAGACCCACATGAGAACGCTCCGCTACTCCATCAACGTCACGCTCGACGGCTGCGTGCACCACGAAGCCGGGCTCGGCCCGGACGCGGAGTCGATGCGGTACTGGACCGCGCAGATGGAGCGCGCCGACGCCCTCCTGTTCGGCCGGTCGACGTACGAGATGATGGCGGCCGCGTGGCGACGGCCCGCATCGGGCGCCTGGCCGGAGTGGATGGCCGAGAACGAGGTCCCCTTCGCCGAGGCGATCGACGCGGCGCGCAAGCACGTCGTCTCGAGCACACTCGAACAGGTCGACTGGAACGCCGAGCTGGTGCGCGGCGATGTCGTCGACGCCGTCCGTCGGCTGAAGGACGAGCCGGGCGATGCGCTGTGGGTGGGCGGCGTGACGCTGCCGCGAGCCCTGGCCGACGCGGGGCTCATCGACGAATACGAGTTCGTCGTGCACCCCGTCGTGGCCGGCCGCGGACCGCACCTGCTCGCAGGCCTTCGCCGGCCACTGAAGCTCCAGCTCGTCGAACGCCGCGAGTTCGGCTCGGGTGCGGCCCTCATGCGATACCGGCCGGCGTGACACCGGCTGAGCCCTGTGCGCCGGTTCATTGTTCGATTCCAGAACAGGTGACCAATCGTGGCCGCGCTGATCTGGGATTCCTTCATCACTCTGAGCCGACACGAATGAGGCTGCTGTCAACAAACGTGGCCACGGTCGGACGACGACTCTGCCGAGGGAGCCGCAGACCCCGGCCGCGATGGGCCTGTAGCGACATCGCCGGCTGACATTCGTCGCCCCAGGGTGACTGCGACAAGGAGCAGAAGGAGCACTCCGATGACCCGCCTCGTCCATGTGTCCGATGCGATCGCCAGGAAGACGGAGCCGACGACGAGCCCCTCCACGACGGCAGGGATCAACGGCAGAACGGTTCTAAGTGGTGCATCTCGTCGATGAAGCCAGAGTGTGCGAACGCGTCACCCACGATCGCCGGATCAGCAGGGCGCGGGTGGATTCCTTCGCGGGTATGACCGCAGCGATCAAGGCGATCGCCAGTGTGCTCGCACCTGGGAGCGCTGCCTTCGCAGACTCCGACGATCACCGCCGCGACCGCGGACTCAGATCGGGCACACGGCAGCCCCGGCGCTCTTACGCACCGCGTCCTGGCACCGCGAGCTCTCCGGTGAGGTACTGGGCGCGTCCGTATCCGAACGACCAGTCTTCGGGGCCGTTCTCGACGTAGCCGATGAACACGTCTGCTCCGGCGACGCCGACCTTCTCGAGCCGGCTGGCGATCTCCGCGTATAGTCTCTGCTTCTGCTCGGCGGTGCGGCCGCGCTGCGTGAAGATTTGCACGATCACCGGGTCGGTGCGCTCGAACCCGAGGCCGGCGTCCTCGGCGATGATCGTGGCCGCCGGGCGGGGCGCGTGAATCTGGAACCGGTCGCGTTCGGGGATGCCGTAGACGGCGACGATCGCGTCGTGCACCGCCGCGCCCAACTGCGCGGCGTCACGGTGTTCGCTGTAGTCGATGCGGACGAGAGGCATGATCCTCCTGGAATGCGTGATGGGCGGTGAGGCGGCTCAGCGTTGGAGAGCGTTCCTGGTCATCACCGGTCGCCGTGGTGGGAGCGGAGAGCCTCGACCACGAGGGCGTGGTCTTCGTGCATCTCGAGCCCGCTGACGCCGACCGCGCCCACGAGGGCGCCGCGGACGCGGATCGGCACAGCACCGCCCGCGGCGGCGTACAGTTGCGGGTCCAGGTGCGCGTCGGTCTCGAAGCTCTCCCCGGCGGCGAGATACTGCGCGTGCACGGTGAGGCTGGAGTGCCCGTAATGGCGCACGACCCGGAACTTGCGGTCGAGCCACGCGTCGTTGAGAGCGGCGGCACCTGTCGTGCCGACGTGGAACGCACGTTGTTCGCCCAGGACGATGCCGATCCCGATCCCGAGAGCGCGTTCGACGGCGACGGTGCGCAGCGAGACGCCGAGCGCCCACGCATCGTCGAGGCTGAACCGGTCGAAGTCGAGCTCTCGTTCTTCGGCGAGGAGCACCTCGACAAGCCCTGCCGCATCGACGGAGCGGTAGCGCGCAGCCGCGCCGACGTGCGGGGTGCTCATGCGGTGTGCATCGCGACGAGCTCGCGCAGGCGGGTGAGCTGGTGGCGGGCGGAGTCCTCCCACCGCTCATCCTCGGCGAAGACGTTCGAGACGATGATCGCGTCCTCGCGGTCGAGGAACCCGGTCGCTCCGAGCGTCGCGAACAGCGTCTCCCAGTCCACGTCGCCGGCGCCGAGGTCGAGGTGCTGGTGCACGCGGGCGGCGTTGCCGGGCGGGTTGCTGATGTAGCGCAGACCATGCGAGCGATGGTGGTCGAAGGTGTCGGCCGCGTACACGGCGCCCAGCCGGAGGCCGATCTCCGGCAGCAGCGTGGCGGCGCGGTCGCCGTAGTGGAACGTGTGCGACCCGACGTACACGAACCCGACGTGCGGGTTGTTGAGTCCGCGGATCACTCGCCATGCTTCCAGCCCGTCTTCGACGAAGTCGTCGGGGTGCGGGTCGATATTGAGCGTGATGCCCTCTCGCTCCAGGTCGGGCAGCAGCTCTTCCATCGACTGGTAGAACGCCGCCTCGCTGTCCTCTGCCCGCTCCGGGCGTCCGCTGAACTCGGTGTTGATCACGGTGACCTCGAGCTCGGCGGCGAGCTGGATCACGCGACGGAAGTTCCGCACCGCGGCGGCGCGCTGTGCCTCGTCGGGCCAGCTGATCCGCTGCACCGGCAGCAGCGACGTGATCGTCACGCCGGCGTCCGCCACGCGCTTGCGCAGCGCGGCGACCAGCTGGTCGTCCGCCTTGGGGTGGCGGAAGAACGGCGAGAAGTCGGCGTGCGGGGTGAGCTGGAAGTGCTCGAACCCAAGCCGGGCGACGACGTCGGGGAACTCCAGCAGCGGGAACTCGTGATGCAGTGGGGTCGGGTCGTAGGCGATCTTCACCATGTCGGTCTCCTGTCGGGTCGCGGATCGGGTTGAGCGGCGGTGCTCAACCCAGCAGCGGGCGCTGGGCCTTCTGCTGTTCGAGGTACTCGGTGCGGGCACGCTGGGTGGACTCCAGCGTCGAGACCTCGGGAACGGGCACGTCCCACCAGCCGGCGCCGTCGGGCGCGTAGATCAGCGGGTCGCTGTTGATGTGGATGAACGTGGATCGGTCGGACGCCTTCGCACGCGCGACCGCGGCCTTCAGGTCGTCGATCGCAGACGCCCCGGGGGCGACCTCGATGACGTCGAGGCCGTAGCTGCGGGCGTTCATGGCGAGGTCGACGGGCAGGATCTTCTCGCCCTGGAAGTTGCGCGCCTCGCCGTCGTACTCGCGATACCAGGTGCCGAACCGCTCGGAGCCGACCGTCTCGGACAGGTGCCCGATCGACGCGTATCCGTGGTTCTGGATCAGCACGACGATCACCTTGATGCCCTCGGCGACCGCGGTGACGAGCTCGGTGTTGAGCATCAGGTACGACCCGTCGCCGACCATGACGATCACGTCCCGATCGTCCCCTGCCGCGACGAGGCCGCGCTTGACTCCGATGCCGCCGGCGATCTCGTACCCCATGCACGAGAACGCGTACTCGACGTGATAGCCGAGCGCGTCGCGCACGCGCCACAGCTTGTGCAGGTCGCCAGGAAGGGAGCCGGCCGCCTGGACGACGACGTCCTCCGGTGCGCTGGCCTGCTGCACCGCGCCGATGATCTCGGGCTGGCCGGGCAGCGCCAGGCCGGACGGCGCGAACGCCGCGTCGACCGTGGCGTCCCACTCGGCCTTCTCCCGGGCGATGCGCCCCGCGTACCCGGCGTCGACGCGCAGCCCGGCGAGTGCCTCAGTGAGCTCGACGATCGCCTCGCGGGCGTCGGCCACGACGGGCAGCTGGGTGCCGTGCTTGTACGCGTCGAACGGCGCGACGTTGATGTTCACGAAGGTGACGTCGGGGTTCTGGAACGCGGTGCGGCTGGCAGTGGTGAAGTCGCTGTACCGGGTGCCGATGCCGATGATCACGTCGGCCTCGGCGGCGAGCCGGTTCGCGGCAAGGGCGCCGGTGGCGCCGACGCCGCCGAGGTACTGCGGGTGGTCCCAGGTCAGCACGCCGCCGCCGGCCTGCGAGGTGCCCACGGGGATTCCGGTCGCCTCGACGAGCGCACGCAGCTCGTTCTCGGCGTCGGAGTACAGCACACCGCCGCCGGCGACGATGAACGGGCGCTTTCCGGCGCGGATCGCCGCTGCGGCACGAGCGATCGCGTCGCGGTCGGGACGGGGGCGGCGGATGTGCCACTCGCGGGGCTGGAGGAACTCCACGGGCACGTCGAGCGCCTCGGCCTGGACGTCCTCTGGCAGCGCGATCGTGACCGCGCCGGTCTCGACCGGGTCGGTCAGCACCCGCAGCGCGGCGAGGGCGATGGAGTACAGCTGCTCGGGGCGCTGCACGCGGTCGAAGAACCGCGACACGGGACGGAACGCGTCGGTGACCTGGACGCCCAGGTCGTGCGGGTGCTCGATCTGCTGCAGCACCGGATCGGCGACGCGGGTGGCGAAGGTGTCGCTGGGCAGCAGCAGCGCCGGCAGCCGGTTCGAGGTCGCCACCGCGGCGCCGGTGAGCATGTTCGCCGCGCCCGGGCCGACCGAGGCGGCCGAAGCGTACGTGCCGCGGCGGCGGTGGATGCGAGCGTAGCCGACGGACTGATGAACCATCGCCTGCTCATTGCGGGCCTGGTAGTACGGCATCAGGTCGGGGCTCTCGACGTTGAGCTGCTTGAGCGCCTGCCCGATGCCGGCGACGTTGCCGTGCCCGAAGATGCCGAACACGCCGGGGATCGTCCGCTCCCGGACGATCCCGTCGACCGTCCACTGGTTGGCCAGGAACTCGATGAGCGCCTGGCTCACGGTCATGCGCTTCGTCGAGCCCATCAACGCAGTCCTTCCTCGTCGGTGTAAGGCAGTCGGTGATCCAGTTCCTGCCCGCTCCAGGTGTCGCGCACCCATGCGTGCGCGGGGTCGTCGGTGATGAGCCAGTCCCGCTCAGGATCGGGCCCGGCCATCACGTTGAGGTAGTAGAGGTCGTAGCCGGGGGCCGCCACCGCCGGCCCGTGATACCCATACGGGACCAGGGCGATGTCGCCGGTGCGGACCTGCGCGTTGATGTCGATCTGCCCGGCCGGCGACGAGTAGGTGCTGAACATCCCGAACGCCGATTCGCGCGCGGCACCGGAGCCGCGCACCGGGGCGGACTCGAAGTAGTAGATCTCCTCCAGGCGGGTCTCATGACCCGGGACGCGCTCGTCGTGCTTGTGCGGCGGGTAGGACGACCAGTTCTCGGCGGGAGTGATGACCTCGCACACGATCAGCCGCGCCGCATCCAGCGCCTGTGGGGTGCCGAAGTTGTGCACCTGCCGGCTGGAGCGCCCCGCGCCGCGCAACTCGACCGGCACATCCTGCACGGGCACGTAACGGCTGGGGCGAACGGCCTGTGTCGGGGAGGTCGCGACGGCGACCCGCCCAGCGCCGGTGAGCTCGGCGGTCGCGGCGGCGGACAGGTACAGCACGTCGGTCGGGCCGTCGAACACCGACGCACGCCCCGTCAGCCGGGTCGTCTGAGTGCGGGCGTCCTCGGAGTACGCGACCGTGAACGAGCCCGCCAGGGGCACGATGATCCGCTCGACGCCGGTCTGCGCGAGATCAAGTCTCTGTCCGCCCGTCACCTCGGCGACGCGGATGCCGGTGTGCGCCCAGCCGGGCGTGGTCTCGTCGACGACGCTCTCCCACCCGTCTTGGGCGAGATCTCCCTTGCGGTGGAACCAGCGCTGGTCGGTGGTGCTCATGCGTCTCTCTCGGATTCGGTGGCGGAGGTGGCGGGCGCGGCGCCGCGGCCCGGCCGCATCATGGTCCTGATGCGATCATGCCGGGCCGCGGCACAAGGGTGAGGGCGGCTCAGTCGTTCTGGGGGAAGCCCAGGTTGATGCCGCCGTGCGTGGCGGGGTCGAGCCAGCGGCTGGTGACCGCCTTCTCGCGGGTGAAGAAGTCGAAGCCGTGCACGCCGTACGCCTTCGCGTCGCCGAACAGCGACTGCTTCCATCCGCCGAACGAGTGGTACGCCACCGGCACCGGGATGGGCACGTTGATGCCGATCATGCCGACCTGGATCTCGTTCTGGAACCGGCGGGCGGCTCCCCCGTCGTTCGTGAAGATCGCCGTGCCGTTGCCGAACTGGCCGGAGTTGATCAGGTCCACGCCCTCGGCGAAGGTCTTCACGCGCACGACCGACAGCACCGGTCCGAAGATCTCCTCGGTGTAGGCGCGGGAGGTCAGCGGCACCTCGTCCAGCAGCGTCGGGCCGAAGAAGAACCCGTCCTCGTGCCCGGGCACGGTCAGGCCGCGGCCGTCGACGACGACCTTCGCACCGTCTGCCTCGGCGATATCGACGTAGCCCGACACCTTCTCCCTGTGCTGGGCGGAGATCAGCGGTCCCAGGTCGGGCTCGACGCCGTCCTGGCCGGCGCCGTTGCCGACACGGAGCTTCGCGATCCGCTCCTGGATCTTCTCGATCAGCTCGTCGGCGGCCGGCTCGACCGCGAGGACGACCGAGATGGCCATGCATCGCTCGCCCGCGGCGCCGTAGCCGGCGTTGACGGCCTGGTCGGCGACGAGGTCGAGGTCTGCGTCGGGCAGGACCAGCATGTGGTTCTTCGCGCCGCCGAGCGCCTGCACGCGCTTGCCGTGCTTGGACGCCGTCTCGTAGATGTACTGCGCGATCGGGGTGGAGCCGACGAAGGAGATCGACTGCACGCGGGGGTCGGTGAGCAGCCCGTCCACGGCGAGCTTGTCGCCCTGCAGCACGGTGAACACGCCGTCGGGGAGACCGGCTTCCTTCCACAGCGCGGCGAGCCACAGCGCCGCGGAGGGGTCCTTCTCCGACGGCTTGACGACGACGGCGTTGCCGGCGGCGATCGCGACGGGGAAGAACCACATCGGCACCATCGCGGGGAAGTTGAACGGAGAGATGATGCCCACCACCCCGAGCGGCTGCTTCAGCGAGTACACGTCGATCCCGGTCGACGCGTTCTCCGAGAACGCACCCTTGATCAGGTGCGGGAACCCCGTCGCGAGCTCCACGACCTCCTGGCCACGCAGGATCTCACCCATCGCATCCGACACCACCTTGCCGTGCTCCGCGGTGATGATCTCCGCCAGCTCGCGCTTGCGCGCGTTCAGCAGCTCGCGGAACGCGAACAGCACGGTCTGGCGCTTGGCGATCGAGAACCGCGACCACATCTCGAAGCCGCGCTGCGCCGAGGCGATCGCCGCCTCGACCTCGGCCTCATCGGCGAGGGCCACATCAGCGGTCACGACGCCGGTGGCGGGGTTGTACACGGGGGCGGTGCGTCCGCTGGTCGAGGGGGCCTCGGCGCCGTCGATCCAGTGCGAGATGACGCGCGGCGAGAGGCGGGCAGCCTCGGTGTCGGGCAGTTCGGTGGTGTTGGTGCTCATGGTGAGGTTCCTTCGGATCGTTGCGGATCGGCGGTCAGAGAGCCGGGTGGACGAGCGACGCGGCCACGTCGACGGCGGCAGCGACGTCGTCGTCCGGCGGGTAGAGGAGCGTGCGGCCGACGACGAGGCCGCGCACGCCGGGCAGCGCGAGCGCGGCCTGCCAGGAGGCGTAGGTCTCGTCGGGGCTGGTGTCGGCGTCGCCACCGAGCAACAGGGTGGGCAGAGTGGTCGCGTCGAGCACCCGCTCCATCTCGGCCACGACGGGCAGCTTCAGCCACGTGTAGGACGAGTCCACGCCGAGGCCGGATGCGATCGCCACCGACCGGATCACCCCGTCGGTGGACAGATCGTTCACGATGCGCCCATCGACCCACTCGGACAGGAACGGCTCGAGCATCAGCGGCACCTTGGCCCGCGCCGCGGCGGTGACGGCGTTCGCCGTCGCCTCGAGGGTGCGCGCAGTGGCGGCATCGGCGAGGTTGACGCGGACGAGGAGCTTGGCCATGTCCAGGCCCGCCTCGACCGTGCGGGCGATGTCGTGGCCGGTGAAGCGGTCGTCCATCTCGAACACGGCGCCGCGCAGGCCGCCACGATTGAGGGAGGACACGGCGATCTTGCCGTCGAGGACACCCAGCACCGCCAGGTCGTCGAGGATGTCCGGGGTCCCCAGCACACCGTCCACGCCCGGCCGCGACAGGGCAAGGGTGAGGCGGCGCAACAGGTCGGTGCGGCTGGCCATCGCCATCGCATCCTGCCGCACGCCGAGAGCGCCGCGAGCGGGGTGATCGGCGGCGACGATGAACATGCGGCCGTCGCCGCCGAGCAGGTCGCGGCGCGTGCGTGCCCGGTAGGCGTCGGCGATCGCGCCCGGCCGTTCGGCCCGCAGCTGCCGCACGCGGGCGATCTCGGCGTCCGTGGCGACCAACGCGGGACGGTGGACGGTGTCAGCCTGCGACATGGACGGCCCTTTCCATGAGCTGCTCGACCTCCGCGGTGGTGGGCATCGCGGTGGAGCACTCCCGGCGACTGGCGACGACCGCACCGGCGATGTTCGCGAAGCGCAGGATGCGCTCCAGCGGCCATTCCTGCAGCAGCCCATAGCACAGCGCGCCGCCGAAGCCGTCCCCGGCGCCGAGGCCGTTGACGACGTCGACCGGGTACGGAGGCACCTCCACCGTCTCGTCTTTCGTCTTGGCGAGAACCCCGCGGGGACCCTGCTTCACGATCGCGAGTTCGAGGCCCCGCTCCAGCAGAGCGTCGGCGGCGCGGTGAGGATCGGTCTCGCCGACGGCGATCTCGCACTCCTCCCTGTTGCCGACCGCGACGGTCACCTTCTCCAATGCGCGCGCGACCTGGGCGGTCGCGGCTTCCTGCGTCGACCAGAACATCGGCCGATAGTCGAGGTCGAGGATCGTGCGCGGCGCGCGTCCGCGGGCCTCCCACGCGGTGTGGTGGGCGGTGCGGCTCGGGTCCTGCGACAGGCCCGTGACCGTCGACCAATACACGCGGGCACGGGATATCGCGCCGATGTCGAGGTGCTGGTTGTTGAGCACCAGGTCGGGGGCGATCGGGTCGCGGTAGAAGTACAGCGGGAAGTCGTCCGGCGGGAAGATCTCGCAGAACGTCACCGGCGTCTTCAGGCGGTCCACCGTCGCCACGTACCGGTCGTCGACGCCCAAGCGCTGCAGCTCGAGGTGCGCGAAGCGCCCGAACGGGTCGTCCCCGGTGGCGGTGATCACCGCAGAGTGCAGTCCGTGACGGGCCGCGGCGATCGAGACGTTCGTGGCACTGCCGCCGAGGAACTTCCCGAACGTCTCCACGTCCTCCAGGCCCACCCCGTCCTGCAGGGGGTAGATATCGACACCGATCCGCCCGATCGTCAGTACGTCGTAAGGGGTACTGCTCATGACGTCCCTCCTTTCCCGGCCACGTTGACGCGACTCACACTTTGTCCTATCAACCTAACATAAATCATCATGTCCGGTAGAACGCGGGGCGGTCAGGGGACGCCACCGCGATCCGGTCGCCTTGCTCGAGCGCAATGACGCCGGCCTCGCAGGCGAGCGCGACGAGGTATCCGTCCCAGGCGCTCGGGCCGTCCACGAGAACTCCTGCACGTACGGCGTCGACCCAGCGTTGCAGCTGGGTGTCGTAGGCATCAGCGAACCGCGTTGCGAAGCTCGTATGGTCGGCGACCCGGAATGAACCGTCGCGCCACTGCTGCAATCCGCGAGGTTCGCCGATGCGGGCGAGACCGTTCTCGAAGACCGCCTGCGTGGCGACCTGGTAGCCGAACCCGACGCTGACGTTCATCTCCACGTCGACCAGTACGTCATTCTCCAGCTCGAACAGCACGAGGATCGGCTCACGCAGGTGTCGCGGGGATCGACCGTTCCTGCGCGGATGCCTGACCTCGACACTGCGGACGGCGGCGCCCGCGAGCCACGGTGCCACGTCGAACTCGTGCACCACGGAGTCGTTGATGAGCATCTGCTGCGTGTACGAGTCGGGCACAGAGGGGTTGCGGTGAACGCAGCGCAGCATAAGCAGCTCGCCGGCGTCCTTGGACGCGATGAGCTCGCGCAACTCCGCGTACTCGCGGTCGAACCGGCGCATGAACCCGACCTGGATGTGCGGACGGTCCAGCTGCTGTTCGCGTTCGAGGATCCGAAGCGCTGATGCGGAGTCCGGGGTGAGCGGCTTCTCGCACAGCACCGGGAGCCCCGCGTCGAGCGCCGGGAGCAGGACCTGCTCGTGGAAGCGTCCGGGCGTGGCCACGAGCACCGCGTCGACCAGCCCCGCGTCAAGGGCATCCTCGACGCGGGGAAAGACGCGGGCGCCCGTTTCAGCCGCGACGGCGGATCCACGCTCCGTGTCGGGCTCGACGATGGCGGTCACCTCGGCGCCGACGATCCGGTGGGTGATGCGGGAGACGTGATCCGCCCCCATAAGGCCGGCGCCGACGACGCCGATCCGAACCTGATGCGTCATCGCTCGGTCACTTCCGCAGCGTGATCGTGCCGGTGAGGCGGGCGAGGTCGGCTTCCAGCTCGGCCATCGCCTCGCCACCGGCCATGAGGTCCGTGATCTGCTCGCGCGTGCGCTCACCTTTACGGAACCCGTCGGCCCTGCGGCCGTGGATGAGCACGGCGAACTGGTCTCCGACCGCCATGGCGTGGGTCACGTTATGCGTCACGAAGATCACGGCGATGCCCTGAGCGCGCGCCTGCATGATGAGGCGGAGGACGTGCGTAGCCTGCTTCACTCCGAGCGCGGACGTCGGCTCGTCGAGGATGAGGACCTTCGCACCGAAGTAGACGGCGCGGGCGATGGCGAGCGACTGCCGCTCACCGCCGGACAGCGCTCCGGCCAGGCGGGTGCCGTCGGTGACGCGGGTGATTCCGAGCTTCTGCATCTCGCGGACGGTGATCTCACCGGCCTTCTTCTGGTCGAAGAACCGGAAGGGCCAGAACCCTTTCGTCGGTTCCTTCCCGACGAAGAAGTTGCGCGCGACGGACATCAGCGGGAACGTGCCGCCGTACTGGTGTACGGTCGCGATGCCGACGTCGCCGGCGTCCTTGGGACTGTCGAACACAACCGGCTCGCCGTTGACACTCAACGTGCCGGAGCTGGGCTTGTGCACGCCGGAGAGCACCTTGATGAGTGTCGACTTGCCGGCGCCGTTGTCGCCGAGCAGGCACAGCACCTCGCCGGCGTTCACCTCGAGGGAGATGTCACTGAGGGCAATGTTCCCGGCGAACGACTTGGAGACGCCGCGGAGGGTGAGCAATGGATTCGTCATGATCTGTTTCCCAACTTCGCGGTCTTGACCTTGCCGCCGCTGAGCGCGAGGCGACGGAAGGTGTTGTTCATGAGGACGGCGGCCAGCAACAGGATGCCGAGGATCAGGGAGGCCCAGTCCGAGTTCCAGCCGGTGTAGTAGATGCCCTGGTTCACGATCGCAAAGGTCAGGCAGCCGAGCATGACGCCGACGACGGATCCGTATCCGCCGGTCAGCAGCACACCGCCAACGACGACCGCGATGATCGAGTTGAACACGAACGACTGCCCGGTGCCGGTCTGGGCTCCGTTGTAGAGCAACGTCTGGATGATGCCGACGAGCGACGCGCCGACGCTGGTGGAGACGAACAGGGCGATCTTCGTGCCGGCGACGGGGATTCCCGAGGCGCGCGCGCTGACCGCGTCGCCGCCGATCGCGAAGATCCAGTTGCCGTACTTCGTCATCTGCAGGATCCAGGCCACGACGACGGCGATGCCGACAGCCCAGAAGATCGCGACTTCGAACTGGCCGTTGATCAACGTGCCGAACAGAACCTTGAAGAACGGGTCGGCGGGGATCGGGATGCTCGTGCTGCCGGTCAGCACGCGAGCCAGACCCAGGGTGAGACCTGCGAGAGCGAACTGCATCGCGAGCGTCACGATGAAGGAGGGGACGTTCGTACGGGACACCATGAGGCCGTTCACCAGGCCGGTGAGCACGCCGAGGGCGAGGGCAGCGAGGACCCCGACGATCATCGGCAGCCCCCAGGTGCCGGAGACGACCGCGAGGATGACGGAGCTGCTCGCAACCACAGACCCGACGGACAGGTCGAACTCGCCGGCGATCATCAGCAGGGCGACCGGCAGCGCGATGATCGCGAGCTCCGCGGCGATGTTGAGCCAGCTTGCGACGCCGCCGGAAGAGAGGAACTGCTGTCCGCCGAAGATCGCGAAGAACACGAACACCAGCAGAGTGCCCACCAGCGCGCCGGTCTCGGGCCGGCGGAAGAAGTCGCCGGGGGTGCGCTGGCGAAGGAAGATCGTGGATGTCGTCGGGTTCGCGGAGTCGGAGGACGTTCCGCTTCCGCGCGAAGGGGCTTGCGTGGTCATGGCTCTGCTTTCTCAGGGATGATGAAGGTCGACGGCTCCGGGGGCGGCAGATCGGCTCGCTGCCCCCGGAGACCGGTCAGCGGACGCCGAGGTCAGCGCCGGAGATGGCCGTGTCGACGTTCGAGGCGTCGATGAGCGCCGGCCCGGTCAGCAGCGGGTTCTGCGGAAGCTGAATCCCGTACGCGGCGAACTGGAACGCGGCCGAGACCGCGTAGTAGCCCTGCGCATAACCCTGCTGGTCGATCGCGAACAGCTGCGTGCCGGCGGAGATGCGGTCGAGGGATTCGGCGTCGAAGTTCTGACCGCCGAGCTGCACCGTACCGGTGAGACCCGCCTGGTCGATGCCGCTCGCGGCCGCGTTCGTGTCCGCCTGTCCGGGGGTGAAGATGGCGTCGATCGTGGTGTCCTGCAGCAGCGCGCCCTTGATCGCCTGGGCTACGGCGGTCGGGTCGCCGAACTGCGAGGTCGGCAGGGCCAGCTCGGTATACTTCGCCCCGCCAGGCTCTGCTCCTTCCTTCACCCCACGGCAGCGGGCGTCGGCGTTGGTCGTGCCGGGCAGGGTGTTGACGCACACCGCATGCTGGGCCCCGGCTGCGGCGAAGGTCTCACCGGCGAGCTTGCCCGACTCGTAGTCGTCGGAGCCGATGTACGCCTCGGCGCCGACCGTCTCGACCTCGTCGATGCCGGTGTTGTAAAGGAAGACAGGGATGCCCTTGTCGGTGATCCTCTTGATGGCGTCGTTCTGCGCTTCGGGCGCCCAGTCGGGGATGATGGCCGCGCTCGGGTTCAGCGCGTCGATGTTGGAGACGAGTTTCGCGGCGTCTGCGTTGAAGTTGTCGTAATTGGGCATGGCGAGGAATGTCACCGAACCGCCGGCGGCTTCCACGGCCTCCGCCGCGGCCTCGCCGCCGCGCTTGACGGTCGACCAGAACGGGTCGTCGGTCGCTCCGCCCATCACGACGATGGAGATGCCGTCCCCACCGCCGGTCGTGGCGGTGTCATCGGTCTGCGCGGGCGCAGCGTCGCCAGAGCATCCGGCGAGCAGGAGCCCGGCGGCGGCGGCCCCCGCGGCGAGGACCATCCGGGTCCGCGAGCGAGTGGGCCGGTCTTTGGGCAGGTGTTCATCGAGCGAGGTGGTGTCCATCCCGCGCTCCCTTCATTGGGTGCTGCCGCATTCCGCGGCGATCTGCGTTGATCTGGCCGCTATAGTTCCATATGTCCGCACATATGGACAACAGTTTTATTTCGGCGATGCCGAACTGTGACCGACTCGACGGGGAGATGGCATGAACGTCCGCATCGGATTGATCGGCTACGGCGTCGGGGGCCGCCTGTTCCACGCTCCCTACATCACCGCGGCTCGCGACTGCGAGTTCGCAGGGATCGTGACGCGTTCGCCCGACCGGGTCGCGCAGGCCCGGGCCGATCATCCCGGCGTCCCCGTGTACGGATCGCTCGGCGAGATGACGGCCGCCGGGCTGGATGCGGTGACGGTGTCCACTCCCCCGCGCACCCGGCGCGAGCTGGTGCTCGAGGCGGTCGGGCTCGGCCTGGCTGTGCTCGCGGACAAGCCGTTCGCGCCGTCCGCACAGGCGGGGCGCGAGCTCGTCGAAGCCGCCGAGGCGGCCGGGGTGCTGCTGAACGTGTTCCACAACCGCCGCTGGGACGCCGACATCGTCACGGCGCGGAAAGTCCTCGACTCCGGCGCTCTGGGGGCGGTGACGCGCCTGGATCTGCGGTGCGACCAGGACGATCCGTCGACGCTCGAGGCGGGCCCGGACGGCGGACTGCTGCGCGACCTGGGCAGTCATGTCGTCGATCAGGCCCTGCACCTGCTCGGGCCCGCCCGGCAGGTGTTCGCCCAGCTGGATGAGAGCGTCCTGGCGTCGGGGAAGACCGACGTCGGGTTCACGATCACGATCGTCCACGACGGCGGGACGCATTCCCACGTGTCGGCCAGCAAGGTCAACGGTCTCGAATCACGGGAGCTGCGGCTGCTGGGCGAGCAGGGCTCCTACGTGTCCGACTATCGCGACGTGCAGGTCGATGCGATCCGGACGGGACAGTTCCCCGCGCAGGCGCGGGACACGTGGGGGTATGAGCAGGAGGTCCGGTGGGGTGTCCTCGCTGCCGGTGGGAAGCGGCGGCCGGTGCCGTCTGAGCAGGGCGACTACACCGCACTGTACGAGGCGTTCGCGCAGGCCGTCCGATCCGGTAGCGGTGGCCCCGTTCCCGCCCTCGAGGGCGTCGCCGTGCTGGAGGTGCTGGACGCGGCTCGCCGCAGCGCGCAGACCGGGCAGGTCGTCTCGATCTGACCGGGATCTGGGATCAGGGCGCTGCGGCGGTGGTCCCGCGCACGACCAGCACGGGGTCGAGGGCAAGCCGGACGACGTCCCCGTTCCCGCCGGCCATGCGCGCCCGGAGCAGCTGCCCGGCCTCCCGGCCCACGCCGAAGCTGTCGTCGTCGACGGTGGTCAGGTCGATCAGGCGGGTGCGGGCGAGCGAGGTGTTGTCGTAACCGACGATGGACAGCCGCCCCGGCACGTCGATGCCCCGCTGGCGGGCCGCCCCGAGCGCACCGAGGGCCATGACGTCGTTCACGGCGAAGATCGCGGTGACCTCGGGATGTTCAGCCAGGACCCTGACGGTGCTGTCGAACCCGGCGTGCTCGGTCGCGGGCCCTCCGTAGTCGGTGGCGACGACCCTGCCGCCGGCAGCGCGTATGACCTCCTCGAATCCGCGTCGACGCGCGGCTGCCGCTCCTCCCCCGGCCGACAAGTGCGCCACGATCCGGTGGCCGAGGGCGAGCAGGTACTCCGCGGCGAGGCGCGCACCGGCGGTGTCGTCGTTGGCGACCGCATCGACGCCCGCCGGGATCCGGTCGCGTGTCCCTGCGACCACCAGGGGCGGCGCGGCGGTCGCGAGCAGCTGCTCCGGGACATCACGGGCGACGACGATCCCGTCGACCCGGGCCGACAGCATCCCCTCGACGGGATCCTCGGCGGCGGGCATCGTCGCGGTGTCGACCACGGTGAGGCGATACCCCTCGGGACCGAGCACATGACCGATGCCGCGGGCGAGGTCGACGAACCACGGGTTGGCGTAGTCGTCGATCAGCACCCCGACCAGCATCGTCCGCCCGGCCGCGAGCTCCGCCGCGGCGCGGCTGGGGCGGTATCCGAGCGAGTCGACAGCGGCTTCGACGGCGGCGCGGGAGGCGTCGCTGACGCGCCCGGAGCCCTGCAGCACCAGTGAGACGAGCGACTTCGACACCCCTGCTTCGCGGGCCACGTCGTAGATGGTCGGCCGTCGCATTGCGGGCCTCCTCCATTCTGACAGAACGGTTATTGACAGGACATATGAACAAGACTAGCGTTCTCGGTTGGAGCGCTCCATTCGGGAGTCTCTCACCGCACCGGCGCCGTGAGGACCGGTCCCGTTCGCATTAGGAGGACTCTGGTGTCCACGTCTCCCATCGGCGTCGCCGTCATCGGCGCCGGCATGGCCGGTAAGGCCCACGCCGCGGCCTACCGCAACGCCCCCAGCCTGTACGAGAGCATCCTGCCGGAGGTGCGCCTGGTCTCCATCGCCGACGCGTACGCGCCGGCGGGCGAGGCGGCGGCGAAGCGCTTCGGATACTCGCGCTTCGACACCTCGTGGCAGGCGATCGCCGAGGCCGACGACGTCGACGTCGTCAGCGTAGTGGTCGCCAACCACCTGCACCGCGAGATCGTCGAGGGACTGCTGGCGGCCGGCAAGCACGTGCTGTGCGAGAAGCCGCTGTCGGACACCCTCGAGGACGCCCGCGCGATGGCGGCCGCGGCCGACAACGCGTCGACCATCGCGCGCATCGGCCTCACCTTCCGCCGCTCCCCCGGCATCGCGTACATCCGCGACCTTGTCCAGTCAGGCCGCCTCGGCAAGGTGCTGCACGTGAGCATCCGCTACTGGACCGACTACGCGTCGGACCCGACGGCGGCGATCAGCTGGCGTTACAAGGGACCGGCCGGATCCGGCGCCCTCGCCGATGTCGGCAGTCACGCCAGCTACCTCGCCGAGTTCCTCGCCGGTCCCGCCGTCGAGGTCAGCGGCGGCCGCTTCAGCACGGTCATCCCGCAGCGCCCGAAGCCGCTGGGCGTGGTGTCGGGGCATGGCCACGCCGCGGTGTCGAACGACTACGAGGCCGTCGAGAACGACGACTACGCGACCTTCTCGCTCGGCTTCGCCAGTGGGGCGGCGGGCACGATCGAGGTCTCGCGCGTCGCCGCGGGGCACCCCAACGATCTGCAGATCGAGGTGTTCTGCGAGAACGGCGCCGCCACCTTCGACCAGTCCAGGCCCTCAGAGATCAGCCTGCACCTCTCCGACGGCCCGGAAGCAGAACGCGGCTACCGCCGCGTTCTGCTCGGCAACCCCCACCCCTACATCGCCGGCGGCATGCCCATCGATGTCTCCGGCGTCGGCTTCGGACAGAACGAGGGCTTCCTGTTCCAGGCGCGCGCCTTCCTGGAGGAGGTCGCGGGGCTCGACGAGTCGGTGTCACTGCCCCGCAACGCCGGCTTCGACGAGGGCGTGCACAACATGGAACTGCTCGCAGCGGTCGCCGAGTCGGCGAGCAACCGCGGCGCGGCCGTGACGATCCCCGCCTCCGCTCTCGCGATCCACTGAGGAACACCATGCGACTGGGACTGTACAACGCCATCCTGCACGACCGCTCCCTCTCCGAGGCCATCGCGGTCGTCGCGGATCTCGGTCTGACCGGGCTGGAGATCAACACCGGTGGGTTCCTGCCCGCCGTGCACGTGCCCACCTTCGACGACATCCTCGTCAGCGACGCCGCGCGCGACGACTTCCTCGGGATCTTCGAGGGCACGGGCGTCGAGATCGCGGGGCTGAACTGCAACGGAAACCCGCTGCACCCAAATCGTCTGATCGGCGACAAGCACGCCGAGGACGTGCGCAGGGCGATCCGACTCGCCGAGCGCCTCGGTCAGCACCGCGTCGTGACCATGTCGGGCCTTCCCGGCGGCGAGCCGGGAGCGACGCGACCGAACTGGATCGTGAACGCCTGGAACTCGGCCGCCCTCGATGTCCTGGACTACCAGTGGGGCATCGCGGCCGATTTCTGGCGAGAGACGGACCGCCTCGCCCGCGACCACGACGTCAAGGTCGCGCTCGAGCTGCATCCGCAGAACCTCGTGTTCAACTCGGCCGACGTGCACAAGCTCATCGACCTCACCGGTGCCTCCCACGTCGGCGTCGAGCTGGACGCGTCTCACCTGTTCTGGCAGCAGATGGACCCGGTCGCCGTGGTGCGCCACCTGGGCGAACTGGTGTTCCACGCCGCAGCCAAGGACGTGCGCATCAACCCAGAGCACGCTGCGCTCAACGGCGTGCTGGACAACAGCTTCCGCCGGCTCTCGCCGGAGGAGCCGCGCACCAACCTGGGTGGGGACGAGTGGGCCAACGAATGGCCGAAGCAGTCCGCGTGGGACTTCGTCGCGCTCGGCAAGGGCCACGACGTGGCGTACTGGACGGAGTTCCTGCGGGCACTCCATGAGGTCGACCCGGAGATCATGGTCAACATCGAGCACGAGGACGTCGAGCTGGGCCGGATCGAGGGCGTCCAGGTCGCCGCGGAGGTGCTCAAGGCCGCCGACGCCGCCCTGCAGGAGTCGCTGGCGTGACGATCGCCTGGGCCTCCTACCCGTATGACGGGAAGGTGGTTCTCGTCACCGGCGCCGGCAGCGGCATCGGGCGTGCCATCGCCCGCGCCTTCCTCGAGCAGGGCGCGTCCGTCGCGGTCGTCGGCCGCGGCGAGGCCGCCCTGCGGGAGAGCGTCGACGGGCACGACGACCGCGTGCTAGCGATTGCGGAGGACCTGACCTTCCCCGGCGCGGCCGAGCGCGTCGCGGATGCGGTGGTCGACCGGTTCGGGCGCCTCGACGTCGTGGTCGCGAACGCGGGCACGAGCGAGCCCAGCGACATCGACACGTTCGATGATGCCGTCTGGGAGCGTCAGCGGGCGATCAACCTGGACGCCGTCATCCGGCTCGCCCACGCGGTTGTCCCGCATCTGCGGTGCACTCGGGGGAGCCTCGTGGCGATCTCGTCGATCGCGGGGCTGCGCGGCGACTGGGGCATGTTCGCGTACAACGCCACCAAGGGCGCGGTGAACGCGCTCGTGCAGAGCCTCGCGCTGGACCTCGGCGCCGACGGCGTGCGGGTCAACGCGATCGCCCCGGCGTTCACGCACTCGCGCCTGACAGAGGAGCGCCTGGACGACCCGGAGTTTCTGGGGCGTCTGCTCGACCGGGTAGCCCTCGGGCGGGTGGCCGAGCCGGAGGACATCGCGCGTGTGGCGCTGTTCCTCGCCAGCCCTGACGCCGGGTACATCACCGGGGCGATCATCCCGGTCGACGGCGGCACCACCGCCTCCACCGGGACGCCTCGTCCCCTCGGCTGAGGACCGCAACGACGATCGCCTCCCCGCGCGAGCCCTGCTCGGCGGGGAGGCGATCTGCTGTGGTTGTGGTGCGGATCAGCCGGCCGGGAGGCGGTCCCGGTCGTAGGTGATGTCGGTGTGGCCGTGCGGCACTGGGTGACCCTGTTCGTCGACGCTCACGAACACGATCTTGTCGATCGCGATGATCCGCTCGCGGGTGACCATGTTCCGAGCCTCGGCACGCATCGTCAGCGAGGTGCGGCCGAACGCGGTCGCCCGCAGTCCGATCTCGATCAGGTCTCCCTGTCGGGCGGAGCTGGCGAAGTCGATCTCGGACATGTATTTCGTCACGGCTCGGGGGTTGCCGAGCTGGAGGATCGCGTAGATCGCCGCCTCCTCGTCGATCCAGCGCAGCAGGCTGCCGCCGAACAGGGTGCCGTGCGCGTTGAGATCCTCCGGCCGCACCCACCGGCGCGAACGGAACGTGATGTCCCCGTCGGTCACGCTCATACCGGCGGCAGCAGGATGTCCCGCACGATCCGGTCCAACTGCTCATCGGCCTCCAGGAACTGCCGCAGCGTCCGCACGGTCGCCCCGAACGTGTCGAACTCCTCCGGCGCGAGCCCGTCGACCTCGTAAGCGCGGCGGAACTCCGGCACCCGCGCCTGCAGCGTGTCGAGGATGTCCTCGTCCACGGGCACGTCGATGCGGTCCTCTGCGGGGATGCTGTTCTCGTTGATGCGCAGCTGCCAGTCGAACGGCGGGGACACCACCAGATCGCCGCCCTGCAGCTCGGACCACTGGAAGTGGTTGCGGAACGCCGCCGACAGCACCCGGGACCGGTACCCGCGCTCGGCGAACACGCGATGTGCGCGCTTGAGCGCGGCCACCCCCGCCCACTCGAGCACGCCCGGGTCCACCAGGATGCGGTTTTTCTGCACGTACGCCTTCAGCCAGTCATCCAGCCGCCCGCCCATGAGCGTGACGACTGAGCCGAACTCCCGCTCGGGCAGTCCGTCGGCCGCACGGCGGTCCAGGCCCCGCTCGATCGCCGCGGCGGCGGCCACAGCCTGAGCGACGGTGAACGACACGGTGACGTTGACGCTCACACCACGGTAGGTCGCCTCCTCGATCGCCCGCAGCCCCACCGAGGTCGCGGGGATCTTCACGATGATGTTCTCCGCCAGGCCGCTGAAGCGGACCGCCTGCGCGACGAGCGCGTCCGCGTCGCGGTGCAACCGGGGGTCGGTCTGGACCGACAGGCGCCCGTCTCGTCCGCCGCTGGCACGGAAGGCCGGCTCGAGCAGCCGCGCGGCCTCGATGGACAGCTCCTCCACGACCCGCCAGCCGATCTCCGACTCCGACGCGGCCGGGTTCTCCGCGGCGAGCTGTGCGATGCGCGGCGCCCACACATCCAGGTGCGCGTTGATCGCAGCGAGAGCGATGACAGGGTTGCAGGTGGCGCCGACCGCGCCGAACTCGATCGAGCGGGCGAGCTCGTCGAGATCGGCGGAGTCATTCCACAGCGCGGTCGGGAAACGGTCCGCGGCCTGGCGCAGCGGCAGCACATCCCCGCTCGTGACGGGCGTGATGGTGGTCAACGGACTCTCCTCGTCGAGTTTGTCAGGACATACGAATGTCTGCCTACCATACGGCAAGACTGTGTCGGAGCGATACCTCGATGTAACGTTGTTCGGACAACGAGACGTGGAGGCGATGTTGGCTCAGAGCGAGACCGTGCTGCCGGCGGACTTCTTCCTGGATCTGGACCGGGCAAGCCCGGTCCCGCTCTATTACCAGATCGCCAACCGGCTCGAGCGGGCCATCCGCGAGGAGCAGCTGCCCGCCGGAAGCCGCCTGGAGAACGAGATCTCCATCGGGCACCGCTTCGGCCTCTCCCGCCCCACCGTGCGCCGGGCCATCCAGGAACTGGTCGACAAGGGCCTGCTGGTGCGCCGCCGCGGGATCGGCACGCAGGTCGTGCACGGCCAGGTCACCCGCGGGGTCGACCTCACGAGCCTGTACGAGGACCTCAGCCAGACCGGTCAATCCCCCACCACACAGGTCATCCGCCACGAGGCCGGCACCGCCGACGAGACCGCCGCGGACGCCCTGGGCGTCGAGGCGGGTACACCCGTGGTGCGCATCACACGCCTGCGCCTGGCGGACGGGGTGCCGATCGCGGTGCTCGACAACACCCTGCCCGAGGCGTTCTCCGACATCACCCGTGATGACCTCGAGCAGCGCGGCCTGTACCAGCTCCTGCGCGCCCGCGGCGTGACGATCCGCGTCGCCAAGCAGCGCATCGGCGCCCGCGCCGCCACCCACGCCGAGAGCCAGCTGCTCTCCCTCCCACGCAACGCCGCCGTCCTGTCGATGAGCCGCACCGCATTCGACAGCTCCGGCCGCGCCGTCGAGTTCGGCAACCACTGCTACTCACCCGACCTCTACTCCTTCGAGATGACACTCGTCGAAAAGTAGCTTCACCGCCCGCTCCGATCCATGTCCTGACATTGTGATGTATGGTCTTTCAGGGGCTTCGGCTCCCGACCACGACGAAGACGTACGGAGGCGCACGAGCGATGGAGCACAGCCAGACCAGCGACAAGACCGAGTCACAGGAGACCGGAGACGGCGGAAAGAACGCCCCCAGGACGCCACGCCTCGGACTCATCACCTTCATCGCCACTCTCGGCGGACTGCTGTTCGGCTACGACACCGGCGTGATCAGCGGCGCGCTGCCGTTCATGACCCTCTCCCCCGACGAGGGCGGCCTGAACCTCACCCCCGCACAGGAGGGCATGGTCGCGTCCTCGCTCGTGCTCGGCGCCGCCTTCGGCGCATTCTTCGGCGGAAGGGTCTCCGACCGGCGCGGCCGTAAGGCGACCATCATGATCCTCGCGATCGTGTTCTTCGCCGGGGCGCTCGCGTGCGCGTTCGCGCCGACCACCGAGTTCATGATCGTCGCCCGGTTCCTGCTCGGTTTGGCCGTCGGCGGCGCCTCCGCCACCGTCCCGGTGTTCCTCTCCGAGCTCGCCCCCGCCGCCCGGCGCGGCCAGATCGTCAGCGTCAACGAACTGATGATCGTCTCCGGTCAGCTACTCGCCTACACCTCCAACGCCCTCATCGCGTCGTTCTTACCCACCGAAGGCGCCTGGCGATGGATGCTCGCCCTGGCCTCCATTCCCGCCGTCGCCCTGTGGCTGGGGATGATCTTCGTCCCGGAGTCCGCCCGCTGGTTCCTGTCCCAGGGACGAGAGGATGATGCCCGCCGCAGCCTCGCCCGCACCCGCGCCGCCGCGGACATCGAGACCGAACTGGCCGAGATGACCGCGAACGCCGAACGCGACGCCCGCGCCGGCAAGGGCTCGCTGCGCGACCTGCGCACACCGTGGATCCGCCGGCTCGTGTTCCTCGGCATCGGCATCGCCGTGCTCTCTCAGCTGACCGGCGTGAACAGCATCATGTACTTCGCCCCGACCGTGCTCATCCAGACCGGCCTCAGCACCCAGGCGTCGCTCTTCGCCACGATCGCCAACGGTGTCGTCTCCGTCGTCGCCGTCAGCATCGGCATCTGGCTGCTCTCTCGCGGCGTCGGCCGCCGCCCCATCCTCATCGCCGGACAGGCGGGCCTGACCACCGCTCTCGTGCTGCTGGGCGTGTTCTTCCTGCTGCCCGAGTCGCTGCTGCGCTCCTACCTGGTCCTCGGCGGCATGCTCATGTTCCTCTTCTTCATGCAGTCCTGCATCGGGCCCATCTTCTGGCTGCTGCTCGCCGAGATCTTCCCCCTGCGCATGCGCGGCATCGCCACCGGCCTCGCGATCTCCTTCGTCTGGATCGCGAACACCGTCGTCTCCCTCGTGTTCCCCATCCTCATCGACGCGATCGAGGGCTACACCTTCTTCCTGTTCGCCCTCATCAACATCGGCACCTTCATCTTCTACGTCATTGCCGCCCCCGAGACGAAGGACCGCTCACTCGAGACCGTCGAAGCCGAGATGGAGGAGCGGTTCACCGGGACGATCAAGACGCTGAGCTGAGCCAAGCCGCGCTCAGAGTTGCCGGGTCTCGCCGTCGACATCCGCGGCAGTCGCCTTCTGCTGAGCGTGTCGTCGCACAGCGTCCACGTCCACAGTCGGATCGTGTACTGCTTGGCCGGGTTGCCGCATTCCTCGCAGGTCTCGATGCTCGCCCACGACGCGGCGAGGATCGCCTCGTGGAACACCTGCAGGTGCAGCGATCCGTCGGATGAGAGGTACGCATAGTAGTCGAAGGATCCGACCTTGGACTTGATCTGATGCACCAGGTAGTCCAGCGCCATCTCGGCAGGTGCGTGTCGAGGCGAGCCAGCAGCGGGAACCGGCCGGACCCGACGTCGATCCACGCAGGCCAACCCGGAGCGAACCGAGCGAGGATCGACTGGAGCTCGGGTGGGAAGTCGTCAGTCATGCGCTCCCCTCGAGTCGTGCCACGTCAGGCGCCGACTGGCCGATTGTGCGTCCAATGGATCAAGCGGCAGAAGTTCACGGGCGCATCAGCTCGTCGACCACTGAGGACAGCGGAACCCGTTGCCAAAGCGATAACGGCACAGCTCCTACGCAATCCCCCGAAGCCGCTGCGCCTCGACCACGCGCCGGACGCCGATCCGGACGGCTGCCTCGCGCATCGTGATGGCATCCCGCTCCGCTTCGACGACCACGACGTCCCAAGCATCGCGCATCCCGTCGCGGAGCACCTCCGCCACGACCTGGCGCGTCCATCGACGCCGCGCGCGGGCCTGCACCCATTCGAAGTCGGGCCGGTCACCGCATCGCTCCAGCACTACCGGCGGTTTCGCGTGGTCTGGCCTCAGCGGTCGACAAGCGTGAGTTCGAAGGAGTACAGGTCAGGCCGGTAGCAGTGCTGGCCGAATTCGACGGCGTTGCCTGATGCGTCGAAGGCGGTGCGCTCCATCGTCTGTACAGCGCCGCCGCGGCGGATGCCGAGCGACTCGGGCTCGGCGGCTGTGGCCGCGCGCGCACCGATGCGCTGCTTGGCGACGCGCATGGCCACCTCGCGCGCACGCAGCAGCTGGTAAAGGCCACGGCTCTCGAGCTCCTGGGGCGTGACGTCCGTGAACTGGGGCGGCAGAACATCATCGAGCACCGCGATCGGGACGTCCTCGGGGAACCGCAGCCGCCGCACATGCAGAACCGGATCTCCGACGGCGATGCCGAGCGCATCGGCGAAAGATTGGTCGGCCTCTCCGTTCTCCAGAGAGGACCTGTGTGCGCGGATGCTGCCCCGTCTGCTCCAGATCCTCGTACATGCTCGTGAGCTCTACACCCCGGGTGATCCGCCCCTGGAAGGTGTCCCCAGCCTCACCGCGGGGCCTTTCCGGCTCCATAGGAGGCGCATAGAGACGGCGCCGTTCATCATCACCGTCTCGCTCATCCCGATGAGGCACGCGTCCTTGACGACACAGCCGTGTAGGACAGCGGTGTGGCCGACGCTCACGTCCCCGCCGACGACCGCGGGGTATCCGGGATCCGCGTGCACGACGACGTTGTCCTGCAGGTTCGAACCGGCACCGATCACGATCAGGTCGCCGTCGCCGCGCACCACAGCGGCCCAGAACACACACGCGAAGGCGTGCACCTCGACCCGGCCGATCAGCGTGGCGGTCGCCGCGATCCACGCGCCCTCGGACACCTGGCGAAACTTGCGCTCGAACGGGACGACCAGCATCCCTCCACGCCAGAGCGGCGGTCACGCCGCTGCGTCGTCCGCGCCCTCCGCAAGGCGGATCGACCCATCCGCGTTGTGGGCCGTGGCCGTGGTTGGCCGTGGCCGTGGTTGGCCGTGGCCGTGGCCGTGGCCGTATGCGACGGTTCGCGTCTGCCGAACAGTGCCTGCATTCCCAGGCCAAATAACCCCGCGGGCTCCGCGGCGGCGATCTGAGGCCGGTCGGTCGCTCGTCGACTCGGATGATCCGCCGCTGCGGATGTTCCTCGGGACGTCGCCGCTCACGACGATCGTCGCGGACTACAGCGGGCGGCTCGACGGCCGGGCGCGCTGGCAGCACGTTGCCGAGCCTGCGCAAGGCCGGCCTGGGGAGGTGTTCATCAGTGCGATCAAGGCGCCATGACGCGCACTCACCACATCCCGCCGACTACCGGAGGTCGATCTCTGCAGTGGTGCTGGCCTCCAGGAGCGGGCTCTGCAGCTGCGACAGCCGCTCAACGGGACCGCCGAGCGCACGGGTGGCCAGGGTCGCGGCTTCGAGCACGCGATCAGCGATGGCGATGACCTGGTTGACGCCGATGCGCTGGGTCGGACCGGAAACGCCGATGCTCCCGAAGATGTCGCCGTTGATATCGAATACAGGAGCGGCGATGCACCTGACATCGGGGTTCAGTTCTTCGTCATCGACGGCGAAGCCTCGTTGCCGAACGGTCGAGAGGTCCCGGGTCAGGTCGTCGAGGGTGCCGTGGGTGCGAGAGGTGTAGCGGGTCAGCGGTTCGGACACGAGGCTGCGTACGCGGTCTTCGGGCAGGAAGGCGAGGACCGCTTTGCCCGTGGCTGTCGCGTGGAGCGGCGCGCGATCTCCGACATCTGTATTGACGCTCACCCGGTGCGGGCCACGGCGCTGCAGCACGTACACGATGCCGTCGCTGGTGACCTGCGCGGCGTGCACCGACTCCCCGGTGGCCGCGACCAAGCTGTCGCATGCCTGTTGCGCGGCGGTGCGGAGGTCGAGGTCGCGCAGAATCGCCCCTGCGACTCCGATCAGGTGCGCCGTGGGGCGGTAGCGCTTTGACTCCGCGTCCTGGGCGATGTACCCGCGGGCCTTCAGCACTTTCAGCAGCCGGTGCGTGTTGCCACGATCGAGGGAAAGCCGCCCTGCGATCTCGCTGACGCCGAGAGCGGTGCCGGCGCCAGCCAGCAGTTCGATGACGTCGAGCCCTGTCTCGAGCGTGCCCGCCCTGTTGCCCGTTGCCCCCTCTGTCATGGCATCACCGTACAACACCGTTGTCTGCTTCTGGCTGAGCGAAGCGCATCAGCTCAGTCGAGGAGAAGGCGCGGCAGGAAGAGCGCCACGTCAGGCAGGAGTGCGAGCAGAATCATTCCGATGATGTAGACGAGCACGTAGGGCAAGACGGAGACCGAGGTCCGTTCGATGCTCGTCTTGGCGATCTTCGAGGTCACGAAGAGCACTACGCCGACGGGAGGAGTGATGACGCCGAGCGACAGTGCCAGGACCGCGATCAGCGACAGGTGCAGAGGTTCGATTCCCGCCGCCGTGCCGACGGCCATCACCACGCCGGAGGTCAGTGCCATCGCCGCGAGTGACTCCATGAACAGTCCGAGGACCACGAAGAGCGCGATCATCAGCAGCAGGAGGAGCACGCCGTCGCCGACGCCGCCGAGGAGCCCTTCCGCGATTCGGGTGGGCACCTGCTCTCGGGTGAGCATCCACGCGAACACGCCCGAGCAGGCGATGACGAACATCACCGACGCGGTGGTCTTACCCGCTCGCACCAGCATCTCCACAAGATCGCGCCAGGTCGCACCGTACAGGGTGACGGCGAGAAGCACCGTGACCACGGCGCCGATCGACGCGGCCTCTGTCGGTGTGGCCAGCCCTGCGAGGATCGTTCCGATGATGCTGACCGGCACGACGATCGACGGAAGGGCGTGGAGCAGGGCCCTGCCCATCTCCGACGCGGACGCACGGGGCGACCTGGGCACACCACTGCGGGCAGCCTGCCAGCGCAGCACCAGGATGAACCCGAGAATGAAGATCGCGGCGGGCACGTAGCCCGCCATGAACAGTCCCCCGATGGACACGCCGGTCATGCCGCCCCAGACCACCATCGCGATGCTCGGGGGGATGACCGCGCCGAGGCTGCTGCTGGAGGCCTCGATCGCGGAGGCCTGTGCTCGGGAGTAGCCGGAGCGGATCATCGCGGGGATCGTCACGACGCCCGTGCCTGCGGCATTCGCCACGGGCGAGCCGGAGAACATGGACACGCCGGCGCTGGAGACGAGCGAGACCATACCCACGCCGCCCTTGGCGTGCCCGACGAGGGCCTTGGCCAGATCCACGAGCCTCGTCGACATCCCGCTGGCGTTCATCACCTCGCCGATCAGGATGAAGGCAGGGATCGCGGTGAAGACGAACGACGCTGTGGAGCCGATCATGCGCTGCGGGATCACCTCGATCGGCACCGTCCCGCCCGAGGAGAAGAAGATGTAGATCGCCGAGGTGAGCAGCAGCACGTATCCGATCGGGATTCGTGAGAGCAGCAGGATGAAGAAGAGCGCGATCACCGCTCCGAATGACAGCATCAGATCTCCTCGATCACGGTCTTGTCCGGGGCGCCGCCTCGCAGAGCACGGGTGATCGCGCGTGCGATCCGCATCGCCGCGTAGAGCGCGCACAGAGCAGCCCCCGTGGGAACCGCCAGTTGGAGGACTGCGGGATTGAGCCCGAGGCCCGGTGTGACCCGCGAGCCGCTGAGGCTGTCGGCGACGTAGCCGACGCTGGCCCAGATCAGGAAGGCCGACAGCGCGAACACGGTGATCTCGACCAGGACCACGACCCAGTTGTGGAACCGGTCTGGAAGCTTGTCGATCAGGAAGGTGACCGCCAGGTGCCCTCCCTCCCGGTGCACGAGCGCCATGCCGAGGAAGATCACCCAGATGAACAGCAGGTTCGCGAACTCGTCGGATCCGAGAACCGGGACTCCCAGCTTCCTGAGTGCCGTGGTGATCGCGATGTAGGCAACCATGGTGCCGGCCAGGGCGGCGGTGATCAGCTCCAGGCCCCGAGTCGGCCAGAGGGCTCTGAGAGGACCGTGTTGCGAGTTCTCGTTCGCCGTGTCGTCGGCCATTCCTGCTCCTTGCGTTTGTGAACATGCGTTGCGGGCGACGACGCGCGCCGCCGCCCGCAACGGGTGCTGCTAACCGAACAGTGCTTCGAACTCGGCCAGGTCAAGATCGCGCGCGTCGAAGTAGTCCTGGACGATCCCCGTGGTGAGTTCCTTGAACGGGGCGAGGTCTGGCTCGACGATGGTCATGCCGAGGCCTTTCAGTTCTTCGACCGCATCGTCGTTCGCAGTGATCTGCGCGTGCGACTGCTCTGCGCCCGCTTCGTCTACGGCACGCCGGATGATCTCCTGATCCGCTTCGGACAGCGACGAGAAGA
Source organism: Microbacterium sp. 10M-3C3 (assembly GCF_003931875.1). Lineage (NCBI taxonomy): Bacteria > Bacillati > Actinomycetota > Actinomycetes > Micrococcales > Microbacteriaceae > Microbacterium > Microbacterium sp. 10M-3C3. The sequence goes on from NZ_CP034245.1 coordinate 2,932,169, forward strand.
ACGACTCGCTCATGGTCACGTTCTGGTTCTGCGCCATGTGCGCGGTCAAGTTGAGGTGGCTCTGGACCTCGAAGAGCGAGGCCTGGATCGGCTTGGAGGCTGGATTCTCCTGACCGTCGATGGCGCCCGTCTCCAGCGCGCTGTAGACGGGCGCCATCGACACGATCTGTGCGCCGAATGCCGCCAGCGCGGCCGTGTGCAGCTCGGCCGCCGGCGTCCTGATGGTCAGGCCGCGGAAGTCCTCGGGAGTTTCGATCGCGCGGTTCGATGTGGTGTGACGATTCCCGTACCACCACGAGTTGTCGATCACGCGCAGGTCGGACTCCGCGGCGCACTGGTCCAGGAGCTCGCGGTTGAAATCGGAGTCGGTCGCGCGGCGAAGATTGTCGTACTGCTCCGCCTCCCCTTCGCCCGGCAGCACGTAGGGGAGGCTGTACACACCCACGGCCGGGCAGAAGTCGGCGACCTCCGCGCCTCCGACCATGGTGACGTGGACGGTGCCGAGGGAGAGGCCTTCGAGGGCATCCATCGCACCGCCGAGCTGCGAATCCGGGAACACCTCCGCGGTGATCCGGCCGTCAGAGTACTCCTCGACGAGCTCCGCGAACTTCACGGCCCCGGCGTGCACGGGCTCCGACGTCACGCCGGCATGCGCGATCACCAGAGAGTACGTGTCACCGGAGGATGGACCGCTGGCTGCCGACTCCGGCGAGGTGCAGGCGGCCAGGGCCAGGGCGAGGGCGGCCGTCGAGACGACGGCTCCAGAGCGATGCAACTTCATTGTTCGATCACCTTTGATATGTCCCCCAGGGCAGGAGGAGTGGACGCTATCGACGACGGTCCGTCACGGCAGTCACGGCGCTCTCATGCCTGGTCGACGCCATCGTCGTGTAGCCGATACTACAATCGGGTTGTTTCTACGGCAATAGATTGGTTGTCAGTGCTCGTCTTCGAGGAGCGCGTCGAGGAATTCCTTGCTCTCGCGCAGCACCTGCTCGTGGGGGCGAGTGTCACCTGCGAACGCATGCGCCTCGTGCTCCACGGAGACGACGCCGTCGAATCCGGTGGTGCGCAGAGCGTGAATCATGCGGGCGAAGGGGATGTCGCCCTCGCCGAGCGGCGGGAAGGACCATGCGCCAGGCCGGCCGCTCGCGTCCTTGAGCGCCGCGTGCACCGAATGGGGGCCGAGCGCGGTCGCCGCGGCGACGATATCCCCGTCCATGATCTGCAGGTGGGACGGGTCGAAGTTGATGGCGAGGCCCGGCACGTCCTCGAGCGCCTGCAGTGCCTGCGCGCTGGTGCCGATGATCTGCTCGACGATCGGCTCGAGGGCGACCTTCACTCCCAGCCGGGAGCCACGCTCGACGACGCGCTGGAGCGAGTCGATCAGCGGGTCCATCGCCGCGTTCGCGCCCGGGATCACATGTGCGACCGGGCAGTCGAGGTCGACGGCGAGTTCCAGAAGGCCCATGGTCCACTCGGTCGATTGCCGTCGCCGGGCGTCGTCCGGGTGTCCGAGGTCCTCGTGGTGGGCGCTGATGGCGGAGTACTCGGCTGCGCGCCGGAGCGCGGCGCGCTCCTCGCGGGTGGTCTCGGGCGTGACGTGCGGGCCCTGCCAGGGCAGGGTCTCCGCGTTCAGCTCGACATAGTCGTAGCCGTGGCTTCGCACGAGGGCGACGGCCTCAAGGACAGGGAGGTCCGTGAGGAATCCGGTGTGGAACGACGTCTTCACTCGGTTCCCTCCGCTTCGAGCGAGCGGAGGGCGGCGGAGGTGATCTCCGTGTCCCCGGTCCAGTGCGCGCCACTGGACCCGATTCCACCGACGACCGTTCCGCCGATGACGATCGGCTGACCGCCGCCGAAGGTGATGAGGCGCTCGACGCCGACCGCTGCGCCGTAGCGCAGCGGAAGGTCCTCTTCGACCGTCTTCTGCCATTGGTGGGTGGCGATGCGGGTGACTGCCGCGGTGTACGCCTTGTCGATCGCGATCTGGACGGAGGAGGGATTGGCCTCGTCGTCGCGGCCGAACGCGATGAGGAAGCCGCCGTCATCGACGACGGCGATCGAGACATGTTTGCCGAGCTCGCGTGCGTGATCGAGGGCGGTGTCCACGAGCCGCCGAGCCGCCGCGCGGGTGATGACGGCTTTGGGTCGGGTCAGGTCGTCAGCCATTGCGCTCAGGCCTCCACGAGGGTGGACAGCGCGGCCATCCGCTCCTTGACGGACGGAGCGAGCACTGCGCTGCCCACGGCGGTCAGCGGCAGCTCGATGTCGAGCTCGCGGCCGAGTGCCACGGCGTTGAACAGGTCCTTGTCGAACATGCGGAACAGGTCCGCAGAACCCGCGAGACGATGCTCGCGCATGAGACGGTCGTAGTTTCCCCAGGTGCGGATGACCCAGGAGTCACTGGTCGCGTCGGTGGCGAGGTCCGCGAGAGCGGACTCCTCGATTCCGAGAGCGCGCGCGAGGCGCATCGCCTCCATCGCGGCGATCCAATTGCCGAAGGTCATCATCTGCACGGCGATCTTCGCGCCGGCGCCGGAGCCGAGCGCGCCCATGTGGACAGCTCGTCGTCCCATGGCGTCGAAGTACGGCTGGCAGCGTGCCACGTCGGCTTCTTCTCCCCCGACCATGACGGCGAGGTCGCCCTCGCGCGCACGCAGGTCGCCGCCGCTGATCTGTGCGTCCACGACGCGGATCCCCTTCGACTGCGCGGCTTCCGCGACGGCGTGGACGCTCTTGGGCAGCACGGTCGAGTGGATGATGAGCGTTGTGCCGGCGGGGACGGAGTCGATCAGCCCCGTGTCCGGCGTGAGCGCGAGGTCGAGCAGCTGCGCGTCGTTCACGACGGCGATGCCGATCAGGTTGCAGTCGGCCAGCTCGGTGTTCTGATCTGCGAACCGCGCACCCGCGGCAGTGCATTCGGCAGCCGCCTCCCGCCGGACGTCGCGCACCGTGACATCGAATCCACCTCGGATCAGCGATAGCGCGATGGGAGTTCCGATGTTGCCAAGGCCGATGAAGCCGACCTTCACTCCGGCGGTCTGTGCAGACGCAGTCATAACAAGCTCCTTTGATTGCTGATTTGACAACAGTGTGGCCGCTGCCCGTCGCGACAGTCCCGAGTTGTCCCCTATTTGACACCCGCTCCGGAGCTGTCCCGTCAACCTTTCTACAACACTATTGACGTCATAACAACAACTGCGCTTAGACTCGGGATCATGAACGTCGATGATGAAGGTTCAGCAGTCATGGATACCGCCCGTCTCGAGCGCGCGCAGGCGATCGTCGCAGCGGGCGGTGTGCAGGAGGCTCTCCGCCGCGGCTCGCTGCCGCGCAGGGCGAGGATCTCCACGGCGGAGGCCGTGGTCATCGGACTGCTGATTCAGGATGTCCGCACGTACGTGGCGATCTTCGGGCACGGGTCCACGGACCTCGCCGAAGTGCTGCGCGTCTACGAGGAGGCGGGCGCATTGCGTACGCATGCCGTGCGAAACGAGGTCGAGGCGGCCCATATCGCCACTGCTCTGAGGTGGGCGACCGGCGAGAAGGCCGCGGTTGTGACCTCGATCGGTCCGGGCGCCCTGCAGGCCATGGCCGGCAGCCTCGCTGCGGCGAGCGACGGGATCGGTGTGTGGCACATCTACGCCGACGAGACGACGGAGGCCGAGGGGCCGAACATGCAGCAGCTGGCCGTCGCCGGCCAGGAGCAGTTCCTGAAGCTCACCTCGCAGATGGGTCCGGCCTTCACGCTGCACACCCCGTGGGCGCTCCCGGAGGCGCTGCGTCGCGGGCTCGACACGGTCGATCACCCGCATCGGGGGCAGCCGTTCTATCTGCTGCTTCCGATCAATGTGCAGCCGCAGCTGGAGGACTTCAATCTTGCGGCCTTCCCGTATGTCGCCCCGCCGCCGCTGGGCGAAGCCGTCGACGACGGACGCTATGACAAGGCTGCGGAGGCGCTGCTGACCGCGGAGCGTGTCGTCATCAAGGCCGGCGGGGGCTCGGTGGGCGCGGGCGATGAGATCGTCCGTCTGGCGGAGCTGGTGGACGGGTTCGTCGTCACGTCCCCGATCTCCACGGGCGTCGTTCCTTCCGGGCATCCCCGCAACGTCGGCATCGGCGGCTCCAAGGGATCCATCAGCGGCAATCATGCGATGGAGCACGCGGATCTCCTTCTCGCGATCGGGACTCGTGGCGTCTGTCAGGCGGATATGTCCCGGACGGGCTACCCGTGCGTCACGCGCGTCGTGAACATCAACACCGATGTTGCCGATGTCGGTCATTACAACCACACGATTCCACTGCTCGGCGCAGCTGTGCCGACGCTTCGGCGACTCATCACGGCCGTCGAACGACAGCTCTCACGTTCGACCGGCGCTGACGCTCCACGGGGCGTCGACTCTGAGTGGGCTCGTGAGTGTCTGGCGGCGAAGGACGCCTGGGCCTTGCACAAGTCCGAGCGCTTCAGCACGCCTGTCCTCCACGACGAGGTCTGGGATCGGCCTGTGCTCACCCAGCCGGCCGCCATCGAGACGATCACGCGCTTCGCACGAACCCAGGGGTATGTCAGCTTCTTCGACGCCGGCGATGTCCAGGCCAATGGCTTCCAGATCGTCGAGGACGACCGGCCGGGCCAGACGATCACCGAGACCGGCGCGAGCTATATGGGGTTCGCCACCAGCGCGATCGTCGCCACCGGCATCGCTCGCACCCCGTTCCGCGGCATCGCGCTCACGGGTGACGGGTCGTTCACGATGAACCCGCAGGCGCTGATCGACGGTGTCCAGCACGGCGCGCAGGGAATCATCGTGCTGCTCGACAACCGCCGCCAGGGAGCGATCTCCTCGCTGCAGCGTTCCCAGTACGGCGTGGACTACGCCACCAACGACGCCGTCGCGGTGGACTACCGCGCCTGGGCGGCCTCGGTCACCGGCGTCACCGCGCTGTTCGGCGGCTACACGGTCGACGAACTCGAGGCGGCCCTCGAGAATGCGGCCGATGCCGGCGGGCTCTCGCTGATCCACGTCCCGGTGTACTTCGGCGATGACGAACTGGGCGGGATGGGATCCTTCGGCCGCTGGAACGTCGGCAGCTGGGTGGACACCACCACCACCCTCCGACACGAGATGGAGATCTGACGATGACATTCTCAGCAACCGCCCCCGCGGGCATGACGATCACCGAGGGGCGCCTGTTCCTCGGCGGCGAGTGGGTCAACGCCTCCGACGGCGCCCGCAGCGACGTCATCGACCCGGCGACCGAGGAGGTCTACGGCACGATCGCGCGCGCCACGGACGCCGATATCGACACCGCGCTGCGCTCCGCCGCGGACGGTCTGCTCGTGTGGCGTGCCACCGATGCCTGGACGCGCAGCTCACGGCTGCGCCGGGTCGCCGAATTGCTGCGCGAATGGGCCGAAGACGCCGCGCATGTGATGACGAGCGAGCAGGGCAAGCCCCTCGCCGAGGCACGGGCCGAGTGGGCGGCCACCGCCGACCAGTTCGACTGGTACGCCGACGAAGCCCGGCGCATCTACGGCCGCACCGTCGACGGCCACACCACCGATGTGCGCATCACCGTGCGCCGCGAGCCTGTCGGCGTCGTCGCGGCGTTCGCGGCGTGGAACTTCCCCGCGCTGCTCCCCGCGCGCAAGATGGCACCGGCCCTCGCCGCCGGCTGCGCCGTGATCGTCAAGCCCGCCGAAGAGGCGCCGTTCTCCACGCTGCTGCTCGCCGAGGCGTGCCGCCAGGCCGGGATCCCCGGCGGCGTCGTGACGATGCTCACCGGCAGCTCCTCCAAGATCTCCGAGCGGCTCATCACATCGATGACCGTACGGAAGGTGAGCCTCACCGGTTCCGTTCCCGTGGGGAGGATCCTGCTCGGCCTCGCGGCCGAGAACATCACCGAGGTGTCGATGGAGCTCGGCGGGCATGCTCCCGTGCTGGTCTTCCCGGACGCCGACATCGCCGCCGCCGCACGCCTGTGCGTGGCCGGCAAGTACCGCAACGCCGGACAGGTGTGCGCGTCCCCGAGCCGGTTCATCGTCCACGAGGCCGCCCAGGAGGAGTTCACCCGAGAGTTCGTCGCCGCCGCTTCCCGGCTGGTCGTCGGCGACGGCCGCGCCCCCGACACGCAGGTCGGCCCGCTCACGAACAAGCGCCGCCTCGAGGCCGCCGAGGGCCTGGTCCTCGACGCGGTCTCAGGAGGGGCGACCGTCCGCGCCGGCGGTGGCCGGGACGACCGCTTCGACCGTGGCTTCTTCTTCACGCCCACCGTGCTCACCGACGTCCCGGAAGACAGCGAGATCATGCGCGAGGAGCCCTTCGCCCCGATCGCACCGATCACGCCGTTCCGCGACCTCGATCAGGCACTCAGGATCGCGAACTCCGTCGACTACGGCCTCGCCAGCTACGTCTTCACGCGCGACCTGAGCACTGCATTCCTCGCCAGCGAAGGCATCGAAGCCGGCATGGTCGGGGTGAACAACATCGCTCTCGCCACCGCGGAGGCGCCGTTCGGCGGAGTCAAGCTGTCGGGCTACGGACGCGAAGGCGGATCCGAAGGCGTGCTCGACTACACGCACGCCAAGTACGTGAACATGAAGATCGCATGAGCGCACAGAACCTGGGATCCACGGGCCTGCCCACGCCGAACGACTGGACAACCGACACCGGAGAGGACGGCGCGACCGGCCTCTACCGGGGCCTGACGAACTACGGCGACCGCGAGTTCGCGCGCTACCTGAGACGGACGTTCGCGCACTCCACCGGTCGCTCCGCCGAGCTTCTCGAGCGCCCGGTCGTCGGCATCGCCACCTCCACCAGCGACTTCAACAACTGCCACCGGCAGCAGCCGGAACTCGTCGAGGCCGTCAAACGCGGTGTTCTCGCCGCAGGCGGGATGCCGATGGAATTCCCGACGATCTCCCTCGGCGAGGGATTCCTCTCCCCCACCTCCATGGTTTACCGCAACCTGATGGCCATGGACGTGGAGGAGATGGTCCGGGCGCAGCCCATGGACGCCGTCGTCCTCGTGGGAGGGTGCGACAAGACCGTCCCCGCGCAGCTCATGGGAGCGTTCGCGACGGACCGTCCGGCGATCCAGCTCGTCGTCGGACCGATGATGACCGGCCGGTTCGAAGGCGAACGCCTGGGCGCCTGCACCGACTGCCGCCGGTTCTGGGGCCAGTACCGCGGTGGTGCGATCGACGCACCGACGATCGCGACCGTCGAGCGCAACCTCGCCACCACCGCCGGAACGTGCGCGGTGATGGGAACGGCGAGCACCATGGCCTGCCTGACCGAAGCGCTCGGCATGGCACTGCCCGGCAGTGCCACGGCCCCCGCCGTGCACGCCGACCGGCTCCGGTTCGGCGAAGCCAGCGGTCGCATCGCCACGCAGCTCGCCGCGAACCGCCTCACCCCCTCGTCGATCGTCACACCCGCATCCATCCGGAACGCGCTGCGAGTGCTGCTGGCCATCGGCGGGTCCACCAACGCGCTCATCCACCTGACGGCGATGGCGGGCAGGCTCGGCATCCCCCTCGACCCGGAGGAGCTCAACGCCCTTTCGGATGAGACTCCGGTGCTTGTCGATCTGAAGCCCACCGGCGCGCACTACATGGAAGACCTCCACGCCGCCGGCGGCGTCCCGGCGATCATGCGCGAACTGCGGCACCTGCTCGAGCTCGACGCGCTGACCATCACCGGGCAGACCATCCGCGAGATCCTCGACGAGGCCGACCCGTGGGTCGATCACACCGTCATCCGGCCCTTCGAAGACCCGATCCGCCCGGAAGGCGGGCTGAAGTGGCTGACCGGATCGCTCGCGCCCACCGGTGCGCTGATCAAGCGTTCTGCGGCGAACCCCGACCTGTTCGAGCGCACCGGACGCGCCGTCGTGTTCACCTCCCTCGAGGACCTCGCGGCACGCATCGACGACCCCGACCTGGACGTCGAGGAAGACGACTTCCTCGTGCTGCAGAATGCCGGACCGGTCGGAGCGGGCATGCCCGAGGCGGGATACCTGCCGATTCCCGGCAAGCTCGCCCAGCGTGGCGTCCGCGACATGGTCCGCCTGTCCGACGCGCGTATGAGCGGCACGGCGTACGGCACCATCGTGCTGCACATCGCACCCGAAGCCGCCGTCGGAGGCCCACTCGCCTACGTGCGCAACGGCGACCTCATCCGCCTCTCCGTCGCCCACGGGACGCTCGACCTCCTCGTCGACGACGACGAGCTCGCGGCTCGTCGCGAGGAACTGACGACCGCACCGCGCAGCACCGGCCCCGTCGCCACGGGTTACCGTCGGATCTTCCAGGAGCACGTCCTGCAGGCCGACGGCGGATGCGACCTGGACTTCGCACGCCGCGCCCCGGGGACAGGCCCCACGGGCGAGCCTCAGCTCGGAGGGCGCGCTCTGACGGCTTGAACGAACGGGGCCAGCCCTCGATCACTGCACCGCACGACCAACTCAAAGAGGAGCCACATGTCTCTGCCTGCACGGCCCACCCCGGATGTCTCGTCCGTCCCGGCCGCCTCGCCCACTGACCTCCTGCCGACGATCCCCCCGGAAGACGACGTCGCATACGATCCGCGGAACCTGCGCAAGGCGGCCGCGTCGACGTTGATCGGCACGATCCTCGAGCAGTACGACATGATCCTGTTCGGCAGCGCCGTCGCCGTGATCTTCAACGTGATGTTCTTCCCCAGCGAAGGGCCAGCGGCAGGGCTCATCGCGGCGTTCGCCTCCTACGGCGTCGGCTTCCTCGCGCGACCGCTCGGCGGCCTGTTCTTCTCCCACTTCGGAGAGAAGCACGGACGCAAGTGGATCCTCGTGGCCACCCTGTTCCTGATGGGAACCGCCACGTTCCTGATCGGCATCCTGCCGACGTACGCCGCGGTCGGCGTCATCTCCCCGATCCTGCTGGTCATCCTCCGCCTCGCGCAGGGATTCGGCGCGGGAGCGGAGCAGACCGGCGGCATGACCCTGCTCGCCGAGACGTCGCGACGTTCCCGACGCGGACGCAACGCCGCCCTCGTCGCCGTCGGCTCAGGCGTCGGCATCATCCTCGGCGGCGGCGTCTGGTCACTCGTCCAGCAGCTGATGACACCCGAGGCGTTCCTCGAATGGGGATGGCGCCTGACGTTCCTCAGCAGCGTGCTGGTCACCATCACCGCATACATCGTGCGCCGCACCCTCAACGAGTCTCCCGTCTACATGGAGGCGAAAGCACAGCGAAAGGTCGAGAAGGCGCCGATCATCGAGGTATGGCGCAGCGGCAAACGGCCCCTGTTCACCGTGTTCGGGATGGCCTTCGGCACCATGGCCAACGGCTACGTGTTCCTCACGTTCATGGCCGCCTACCTCATCAACTACCAGGGCATCTCGGCCGCCGTCGTCGCCAACATCGTCGTCGCCGGCGCCGTCGCCACCTCCATCTCCCCGTACGTGTTCGGATGGCTCACCGACCACTTCGGACGCCGACGGGTCAACCTCGTGCTCGCTTCGATCCTCGTCGTCTACCCGCCGTTCGCGTTCATGCTCGCCTCCAGCGGCGACCTCACGCTCGTCTACATCGGCGTCGTCGGCGGGTTCGCCCTCGTCGTCACCGGCATGAACGGGTCCTACGGGGCGTACTTCCCAGAGCTGTTCGGTTCCGGGTTCCGGGTCACCGGCGTCACACTGGGTCGCGAACTCGCGTCGATGATCGCGGGAGGATTCACTCCCCTCATCGCGACAGCGCTCATCGCCGCCTCCGGCGGATCCTGGATTCCGATCGCGGTGCTGATGTGCGGCACAGCCATCGTCACGCTCGTCTCGACAGCTCTCGCCCCCGAGACCCGCGGGCGCGACCTCGTCACCGACGAAGACGCCTTCGCAGAGCGGCAACGCACGCGCTGAGTGAGCCGGGTGGGGTCACAGCGCGCCCCTGACCCCACCCGGGATGAAGCCGCGTGACAAGGCGTTCAAGTCACGCTGGGCCTCCAGTCTCGACGCCTACGGCGCGATCTGGACGCCGTAGGCGTCGGCGATGTCGGTGAGGACCTGGTTGAGTGCGAGGTATCCCTGACCGCGCATCCACGCCTCGAAGTCGACGTCGTTACCGGCTTCTCAGGTCCCCGGACACGTCGACTCCAGCGGCGGTCGCCTTCTCTCGAGCGTGTTCTTCACACAGCGTCCACGTCCACAGTCGGATCGTGTACTGCTTGGCCGGTTTGCCGCATTCCTCGCAGGTCTCGATGCTCACCCACGACGCCGCGAGGATCGCCTCGTCGAACGCTGGCAGGTGCGCAGAGCCGTCGGCGGATGGGTAGGCGTAGTAGTCGAGGGACCCGAACTTCGACTTGACCTGGTGCAGCACGTAACCCGGCGCGATCTCCGCCAGCTGCGCATCGAGTCGGGCCAGCAGCGGGAACCAGCCCGGGCCGACGTCGATCCACGTTGGCCAACCCGGCGCGAAACGGGCGAGGAGCGGCTGAAGTCCCGGCGGGGAGTGGTCAGTCATGCGGTCCTCCCGTGTCCGCGCTCGGGGCCGATTGTGGTGCGGACGGACTGTCGCTGTCGGGATTGTGGCTGAGTCCCTTAGCGTGGTGTCACTTCCCGCGGGGTTCTCGTCGTCGTAGGCGATGAAGGGCCACCGTGGGATGACCAGTTGTTTCCGCCAAGAAGCAAAGAAGAGATCCCACGATGACCCACCACCAGTCTGCCTTGACGACTCTGATCGGCGAAGTCCTTGCCGACCCCGACCTGGCTCACTCGGACGTGTTCCGTCGGATGCTGCAGGCGGGCCTGCAGGACCTGATCAACGCGGAAGCGACCGTGAAGATCGGCGCGGCCCCGCATGAGCGCACCCCTGAGCGCACCACACGCCGCAACGGCACCCGACCCAAGACGCTGGCGACCCCGGCCGGGGAGGTGGACCTGCAGATCCCGAAGCTGCGGGAGGGGTCGTTCTTCCCGAGCCTGCTGCACCCGCGTCGCCGGGTCGATAAGGCCCTCTACGCCGTGATCTGCCAGGCATGGATCGACGGGGTCTCCACCCGCAAGGTCGACCAGCTGATCCGCGCGCTGGGCAACGACACCGGCATCTCCCGGTCGACGGTCTCTCGGATCTGCTCAGAGATCGACGAAACCGTGCACGAGTTCCTGCACCGCCGACTCGATCACACCTGGTTCCCGTACCTGTTCCTCGACGCCACCTACCTCGACGTCCGCCACCGCGGCCGCGTCGTCTCCCAAGCCCTCGTGGTCGCCACCGGCGTCAGCGGCGACGGGCGCCGCGAGATCCTCGGCATGAGCCTCGGGGATGCGGAGACCACCGACTTCTGGACCGAGTTCCTCCGCAGCCTGCGCGACCGGGGACTGAAGGTCGCCACCGACGCCGATCCGCTCGGCGTCGCCCTGGTCACCTCCGATGCCCACGCCGGCCTGAAAGCCGCGATCAAGGCGATCCTGCCCGGATCCGGGTGGCAGAGATGCCGAGTCCATTTCGCCCGCAACGTCACCCAGAAGCTCGGCTCGGCCCGCTCCAAGCCCGTCAACGCGCTGATCTCGACGATCTTCGCGCAGACCACCTCCGAGGCGGTGCTTGCCCAATACAAAGCCGTCGCGGACAGCCTGCGCAGCTCCTTCCCGGAGGTCGCCGAGATGCTCGAGGCCGCCGAACCCGACCTCACCGCGTTCGCACCACTACCCCGCGAGCACTGGCAGAAAGTCTGGTCCAACAACCCCATCGAACGCCTCAACCGCGAGATCAAACGCCGCGCCGACGTCGTCCAGATCTTCCCCGACCAAGGCTCCGTGACCCGCCTGATCGGCGCCGTCATCCAAGAGCAGCACGAGGAATGGTCCTACGGCGAACGCCGCTACTTCTCCGACATCTCCATGCGCAAACTCGTCCACACCCTCCACGACCACGCAGAGCCGGCACGCCCCGAGCTCTACCTCACCGCCTGACCACCACCCACCACAGGGAACAACTGGAGTGACACCACGCAAAGGGACTTGACCGGGATTGTTCTCGGAACCGGCGGCCCACGCGCAGGCTGCGGGGGACATCCTTGTCCCAGCTGATCATGCCCCGCCGCCGCCATTCGATCGTCACATGCCCGCGAAACCCCGTTACCGCACGGCGACGTTCGAAGAAGCTCAGATCCGTCGGGAACGACGAGGGCAGGCCCTTCGTGTCGGGCAGGAGGTGCGCGAACAGCTCCGAGAACGTCGGGCCGAGAGAGGTGCGGCGCCGGGTCTGCGCGATGAAGATCGCCGCCGCGAGGGCCCACTCTTCAGCAGTGTCCTCGCCGGTGAACTCCTCGAACAGATAGACCCATGGCGCCGGCGGCGGGCTCGGAACCCCGCGCCACCAGATCGGATACGGGTCAGGCACCACGGCCACCATCACATTCACGGTCGCACGCACGGGCCGACCCCGTGAGGCGACCAGAGATCATCGGGATCGGCAGCACACGTGCAGAGAACAGCGGACAGATCCGAGGAGTCGATGATTGTTTCGTATGGCCTCAGGAAGTATCCCATACGGCAATCGGCCATACGAACGAGTCGCTGTTCCAGATGGAGAGGCAAGGGCCAGGCGAGATCTACGCGAAGCGCACCTGCTCCGCGTGGGCTGCACGGGGCGGCCTTGATGGGCTGAGCAGCCTTTCTATCCGCTCGACGACGGCTCCGGTGAGACCGACGTCTTTGTCGGTTCTCACGAGTCGCATGCGCTGACCGGTGCCATCGACGAACCGAGCCTCGGCGTCGTAGGGCGCGCGGCCGTCGGCCCAGACCACGGCTTCTGCGTGCGTGCCAACCGCGTAGGAGATCAGGCTGCGCATGCGCCACCCGGGCTTGGGCCAGTCCTGCCAGGGGATGTGCTCCCCACCGAGCCTCCCTCCGAGCGGATGCTGGATGAACCACTCGAGCTGATCGCGGGGCCAGGAGGTCAGCCAGGCGACGTGGACGCCGGTGCGGTGCACGATGCGGTCGAGCTCGCGGATCAGCCCGGTGTCGATGTCGAGCCACGAGCGCCAGTCGTCTGCGTCGGGCTCCTGCCCGGAGCGGATGCGAGCGATCGTGCCGTCGACGTTGAGCACGAGGAGTCTTCGTGCTCGCGACACCGTTCCCGCTCTCACGTCGAGCTCGCTGCCGATGCCAGCATGTTCGAGGATCGCGTCGAGGTCGTCGGGCAGCAGCCGGGCTCGGTTCAGCACCCGGGTGGGTGGAGCCGCCCAGCCGAGCGGGACGTCCCAGTTCGCGGGGATCCGGACGGCGTCCAGGTGCCGCAACAGGCATGCCCGGTGGGTGCGGGCTGACGCGTAGAGCGCCTTGTCGAGCCGGCAACGGATCGTCTTGACATTGCGGGACTTGCGGGCACCGTACGCGGCGAGCACCGCTTGCCGGGAGTGCTCGATCACGTTCTCGGCGGTGCGTCGCAACCCTCGGCCACCGGGAGCGTGCGCGAGGCGGGCGATGACACCCTCGATGATCTCGACCTGGGGCCTCGGGTCATAACGCGGGCTAAGAAGGTACCGGAGGAACTCGGGCTGGATCAGCGTGCCCGTCAAAGCGACGATCTCCGGGTACGCGCACAGCAGGAAGTCCGCGTCGGAGGAGAACGGATCCACGCCGAGGGTCTGCCCGCGGCTCATCGCCGGGCTGATGCGGGTGTCTTCGGCGGCGATGCGCAGCAGGCGTGCGGCGAGCTGCAGCTCGCCGGTGTGGAGGCCGATGCCGCGCAGCCAGAGCTTCCCGGACAGCCAGCGTTCGGCCCTGCCATACTCCGGGAAGCGTCTGATGTCGATGTCGCGGCCGTCGAGGTGCCAGCGGCCATGGTGCAGGCAAACCGCACCGCCGCGGGAGATGACCGTGGTCGACTGGCCGTGGGAGCAGCGCAGGCAGGCGGTGCGCGGTGGTTGCGGGGATCCGCAGCCTCGTGTGCAGTAGTCGATCTTCCAGTCGTTGTGGCTGCAGCGCACGGGCATCTCGTGGCGTCGGGCCTGGGCGGCGAAGTGCCCGCGGCGCAGCCCGGCGAGGTGTTCGATCACCCGGTGACCGAGCTCGAGATCGGGCCGGTTCGAGGACAGCCCAGCGAGATCGCGCACGTGCAGGCGCAGGTCAGCGAACGGCATCTCGTTCGCGGATGCGAGGCGATGAGCGAACCCAGTGACCGTCTCTCCCGGGATCGGCGCGAGCGGCACAGGGAGCGGTTCCGCAGTCGGCGCGCCAAACTCTCGCTGCCGGGACGTGGTCACTCCGCCTCTCCCGTGGAGGTTCTCCGCTCTGCGGCGAGCTCCCTGGCCAGCGCAGTGAAGTCGAGTCGTTCCTCGCCGGTCTCCATCGCCCGGACGGCTTCGATCTGGATGCGGCCGGCGACCTCCCCGACGCGGCCGTTGCTCGCCTCATGGAGGACGTCTGCGAAGCGGAGGATGTCGCCGGGTTCCTGGTCGACCAGCCGCGCGTTCGCCTCCAGATCCTCCAGCAGTGCCGACCAGTAGTCCCGGCCCTCCTGACGGGTCATCGTGCTGGGCACGAGCGGCATGGTCTTGAACCGGGTCACGACCTGGTCAGCCCAGTCACCGCCGAGGAGCCCGGAGTCGGCGACGTTCGCCCCGACATACAGGAACGTGGCACCGCACTTCTCGGACAGCTGCTTGAGATAGTTCGTCGCGTCGGACGCGCCCTGCCGGTCCTGGCGGAGATTGTGGATCTCGTCGATGATGATCAGCTCCGTGCGGCACTTCGCGACCGTATCGGCGATCGCCCGCAGCAGTTCGCCGCTGGTGGTGCGGGGCCGCACGGGGCGCCCGATGAACCCGGCGAACTCCATCAGCAGGCTCTTCGGTGTGCAGTCCGCCGGGACGGAGACGTACATCACCGGGATCGCGTCGCGGCCGATGCCTCCGAACCGGCGGCGGCGCAGCTCAAACTCCTTCGCCAGCCAGGTCGCCGCGGTCGACTTGCCGGCGTTGGGCACCCCGTCCACGATGACCCCCAGCGCGCCGCCGCGTTTGCGGCTGTTCACGATCATCCGCGCCCGCATCTCGTCGCGGATGGCGCGCAGCTCCGGGGTGAAGGAGATGCGGCCGTTGCAGATGAAGTCCATGCGCTGCTGCCCATAGGCGACTCGATCTCGCTCAGGCAGGGCGTCGAGCTCCTTGCGGGTCAGCAGCGGCGGCTCGGAGAGATGCTCCTCGACGAACGCCGCCCATCCGGATCTCGTCTGCCAGTTCGGTCTCGGAACCGAATCGATGTCCAGCTCGATCATTCCAGCCTCCCTCTCAACTCCGGGTTCTCCACGGAGAACCCGCCCGCCTCGCGCCATGCCGCGTCGTCCGGATCTGGGCTCTCCAGGAATCCGTGCCCACCCGTGCGGCGGAATCGCGCCTGCCCGGTGGCCGTGTCGTCCACGGTCTCGGGGATGTCCACCTCGTCGGCGGTGATCTGATGGGAGAGCACCATGTCGTCGTCGCGTGCCGCCTCGGCCTGAGCAACCTGCCGGTCGGGCCTCGGGTCCCCGTAGCGTCCTTTCCGCAGCCCCTGCAGGAGCGCCTTCTTCGCCCGTTCCCGACCGTCTTCGGTCCGGGGCTGACTGTCGGCGATGCGTTGGGCAAGCAGCCGGTCGCGTTCGAACGGGGTCCGCGCGGCGGACCCGTGCGTCCACTGCATCGGGATGAACCGATCGCCCAGATCGAGCCAGATCGTGTGGAAGTCATGCGGATCGAACCGGATCGTCCACTTCTTCTTCCGCGATGTACTGCGCATCACCGCGCGTGCTTCCTTCGACGAGTAGACGCGTCGTCCCCGGTTGATGCCGTAACTCTGCGGTATCCGGTTCTCCGCGGGCAGCAAGCTCACGTACTCCTCCGGCCCGAACGGCACCGGCAGCTCCGGCGCTTGTTCCCGCAGCATGTTCGCCATCTCCAGCGGCGTCCACATCCGCGACGGGCGTATCGGATCCCGAAGCCCCGGGTGCGGCCGGTTCACCCACACCACAGCGATCCAGTCCTCCAACAACTCCTGCACCTGAGTGAGCGTCGGCGCCAGATGCTCGGCCGTATCACTGCCCCGGTGCTCGACGCTGCGACCGACGTGGCTGCGCAGGTACTGCGCGAACTGCTCGTTGAACGAGTCGAACTTCTGCTCCACGTGCGGCTTGCCCGTCGGCGTGTACGGCGGGGCCAGGATGAGCGAGATCCCCAGCCGCTCACAGGCGGCACGGAAGTCCTTCGACGTGTAGATCTTGCCGTTGTCGGTAGTGATCACCTCCGGGAACACGTACGGGACCGCCGTCCGGTACGCGTCCAGCTCCTCCTGGCTGATGCCGAACGGATCCGCCCAAGCCTCCGACACCAGCTCCCGGGTGCGCCGATTGCTTGCCGGCCGCAGCCCATATGGGGTCAGCGCCCGCGCCAGTAGCGCGACGAGGTCCACCGACTTCGTCCCGTACGGGCGCACGAGCGCCGCCAACGGCAACCGTGCGTCGACCGCGTACAGGATGGTCAGCTCCGGGCGGGCCACTCCCCCGCGTGCAGTGATCTTCCCGTTCGGCAGCAGCACCTCGGCGTCAAGCCGCGTCGTGTCGATCTGCACGTGCTCCCCCAGCCGCACCGCCCCGTGAGAGGAGAACAACCGGTCGGGGACTTTCGCCGTCGTGGCACGCAGCTTTGCGGTGCTCTTCAGGTGTGCGGCCAAGGGGAACGTGTCGATGATCCGTCGCAGCGTCGACTCGCTCGGCATCGGAAACGGCGGGCTATCGCCGTAGCGGTCTTCGACCGCCCACCGGATATCGGTCATCAGCCGGATGATCGTGGCTGTTGACTCGCGCACCGCGATGCCGATCTGCTCCTCCACGATCTCCAGCAGGCAGGGGTCCCATCGCGATGTCTTCACCGCCGTCGCCCGTCCGTCGATCGCCCCGGGCAGCCCGCGCTCCTTGTACGCGGCGGCTCGGCGGCGCAGCGTCCGATCACTTACCGCCGCGTCCGGAAGCTGTGCGCGCACACCGGCGAGGATCTCCTCGATCCCGCGCCGGGTGTCCTCCGGGGTCCTGCCGACGACGTTCAGCAGGTCGAAGTAGCGACGTACCGCGTCCTCCCACACCAGAGCCGCCGCCTGCGATGACTCTCCCAATCCGTGCAGCACCGCATCGTTACGGACCGCAATCCGCTTCGACGCTCCTCGGTTCCAATCGACGCTCGGATCGTGGATCAGCTCACTGATCAGCGCCACCCTGGTGAACCCGCCGTGGACGGAGCGGAGCCTGGCCTCGCGAGCGTCGAAAGCGATGAGCTCGAACTCGGTGTCCTCCCACATCAGCCGGTCACCGAGCTTGAGCCTCATTACCATCCCCTCCCCGCGGACGCCGCGAGCGTGTTCCGTTCGATCGGCGCATCCAGATCCACCTCGAGCGACCCGTGCCACAGCGCTGCGTACAGCACACCGCGCGCGGGGATGTCCGTTTCCCCGATCAGCTCGATCCACTCCCCCAGCGGCAGCAGCTCGCCTGCCCGTGCGGCAAGCAGCCCCCGCACATCCGCAGGGCAGGACCACCGCGGATACCGGTACCCGGCGAGGAAGCGCAAGTTCGTCGCCTCCTGCTCGGACAGGTCGCACACGATCCCGTAGTCGACCTCCGCCGCCGCGCACAACGCCGCGGTGCGCGCGAACGCCCGCTCGTGACGCTCACGGATCCGCTCTCGCGGCTTGACGTCCACCAGCAGCGACCGTTCGTCCGTCCGGTCGAGCAGCACATCCGGGAAGCGACCTCCCTTGGTGTCCGCCCACGTGACCTTCATCGGCTGCGTCGCGATGCCCACCACCGACGGATCCCGGTCGAACGACATCAGCGCGCGCATCTCGTACAGCGACTCGAACCAGTGATGCCGTCCCGTCGTCGCCGCCCAGTACCTTCCCGCATAGCTCTGCTTATCCGGGTAGGACTCCGACTCGCGCACCTCCGACAGCGGCGCCGTCCGCAACTCGCCCATCGACAGCCCGTCGAACTGGCGGTTCGCCCCGTCCCACTTCACCAAGAGCGTCGCCTGCTCCACCGCGCTGGGATCCAGCACCGTGGGGATCGCTCTCGTGAGCCGCATCAGCCACCTCGCGCTTCCGACCCGCCGGCGCGAGCCTGACACCGCCAGTGTGAGAGCGTCCAGCCGCACCCAGCCGCGACACGCCGCGCCGTGGCCAACTAACCTGCGACCATGGCCACCTCCGTGACGCCGTGGCCATCAATCCTGGAACTTTGGCCACCTCTCGTGAAAACGAACATTCATGAGCGGAACATCACGAAAACATAACAAGAAGGTCTTCCCTTCCGTTACCTCACCGTTATAGAGTCATCGCACGGTAGTCGTTTTGCTGTGGCGGCTACCGGCATGTGATTGCAGGACAACTCTTGGTGCAGGGACAAGGGCCGGCCGGAAGCCTCTCCGACCGGCCCTTTTCTCTGCTCGGCGTCATGTCGGAGGTTGGTGCGACAGTAAGCACATGATCGACACTGCGAGCATCGCTCATCCTGACGAGGATGACGCCGCGCTCGCGGGCATCGTGGACCGGCTCGTCGCGGCCGACGAAGCGCTCGCCGAGATCGAGGCGGCGAAAATCTGCGACCTCGCCGCCGCTCTGCGGATCGCGAACAAGCGTGCCGCTCACCAGTCGGCCGAGACGCGGATGCGCGAACTCGAAGAACGATCGATCGCCGCTGAGATCGGACTCGCGACCCGGGTCAACGACCGGGCGGTGCAGAACCGGATGCACGCGGCCCTGGAGCTGGTGGACGGCTACCCGGCGACCCTCGACGCGCTGGCCCAGAGTCGCATCTCGGCACGGCACGCGATGGTCATCGTCGAGACCGGACGGGCGCTGACCGACCCCGACACCCGCGCGCTGTACGAGGCGACGGTGCTGGAGCGGGCGCTGCGGGATACCGCGCCGCGGACGAGGGCGTTCGCCGAACAGGTCGTCGAAGAACTGCACCCCTGCTCGATCACGGAACGGCACCGGGAGGCGGTGAAGGGGCGGACGGTGTGGATGCAGCGCCGGGGCGAGGGCATGTCCGAACTGGGCATGATCGCGCCCACCGTCCTCGCCGAAGGCATCTGGGACCGGCTCACCCAGCAAGCCCACGAGATCAAAGCCGCGCAGGTCGCCGCGCCCGAGGGTGACACCGAGGATGACGACGCGGTCTACGACCAGCGGAACCTGGACCAGATCCGCGCGGACATCGCCATCGACCTGCTCCTGACCGGCGGACCCACCATCGACCCCACCACCGGCGCCATCACCGGCGCACTCGGCGGGCTCGCCGCCATCCAGGCCCGCGCGTCGATCGTCATCCCCGCGCTGACCGCCGCCGGGCTCGCCGACCGCGGCGCCACCCTCGACGGCGCCATTCCGATCGACGCCGACACCGCACGGTGCCTGCTGGCGGGAGCGGCGTCGTGGGAGCGGATCTTCACCCACCCCATCCACGGACACGTGCTCGCCACCGACACCTACCGGCGACCCGCGAACCTCGACCGCTACCTCGCCGCCCGCGACATCCACTGCCGCTTCCCCGGATGCCGACGCCCCGCCCGACACTGCGACCGCGACCACAACCGCGACTGGGCGCTCGGCGGCACGACCGACGCGTGCAACCTCGCCTGCCTCTGCAAACGCCACCACGCGCTGAAAACCGAGAAACCCTGGAAACCCGTCCAACAACGCGACGGCAGCATCCACTGGACCAGCCCCCTCGGACGATCGTCGACCGACCCACCCGAGCGATACGTCATCTTCCGCGACGAACCCGACCCCCCACCCGGCGACCCACCCTTCTGAACGCCCGTCGCCGTCTCGATGCGCGGCCACGGCTTGCCCCCTCCGGCGGCATACGGCGTGATTGACCTGCCGATGCTTCGCGAGAGCCCGTACGACGAGACCCACGCGAGCAGCTCGTCCTGCGAGAACACCGAGGGCATGTCGCCGTCGCAGTCCGTCCACGAGCGGAGCTTCTCCACGATCCACGCGGCGGTCTGTCCCGGACCTCGTCGGGACGCGGCGGCTCCCGCCGTCGCGCCGACGGACCGAGCCGAGGAGATCGACTGCACTTCCACAAAGCACGACCCGTCCAAGGCCGCCGGGCCTAGCGGAATAAGCTGCAGACCGGACAGGGTTCCAGCCTCATCAAGGCTGATTCGGAGGCCCTGCGCTATCTGGACGGCTGGTCACACCATCGCAACTGGGGTTCGAGCGACAAGCTCATCGACAATCGGGCCACCATCAACGACCGGCTCGCCGGCAAGCAGGTCTTCAACTCCGAGTGGGAGTTTCTGACGGGCGGTACGAATGAGACACGCATGGTCGAGACGGCACAGTCGATCATGAACTGGATGACCTTCATGGACGCCCCCACGTGGTACTGGCTGCACGCTCTCACGCCGACGTACAACTCGGAGTCGGAGGGGTATGGACTGGGACTGTGGCGCCCGAGCGACGATCCGATCGAGGCGGGCGATCCGTACGCCGACATCGCTCCCCAGCATTGGCGCCCGATCAAGACGAACTGGCACGGTGTCGCGCCCTTCGTCCAGCACCTGCCTTGGGACTCGACACGTCTGCAGGTAGACGAGAAGACGCTGCGTAAGAGTCAGCGGATCATGGCCTGGGAATCGCCGGACGGAAGCGCGGGGCTCGCGCTGACCAATCGATCGGGCCAGCCCCGCAGTCTCAGCGAACACCGTCAGATCGTCGACGCCATCGCGTCTCAAGATGCCCCTCGCGCCCGCGCGCTTACCGAGTCGCATCTCCGTAACGCCTACGCGGCACTCAGCCGCGCGAAGCGCTGACAGCGGGCGCCGAGAGTCACGACTGCCCCTCCGACGGGAAGGATCCACCGTCGCCCGCGACGCAGGCAGATCGCGACCACAACACGGTGATATGCCGTGCCGCGCCCGAGCGCGATACGCTCGTCGTCGGGGCCGATGTGGGTGGCGTCGACGACGCGACGGTAGACCCTCCCCCATCCGTTCCCTGGTCGCCGCGGTACTCGGCGGTGTTCTCGAGGACGGTGAACTTGGTGATCGACACGCGACCCGCTTGCTGGACTTCCGGGTCTGCGGCCAGGTTCCCGGTGATGAATCGAACGTACATGGCTGTACCTGCTTTCTTCTAGCGATTGGTGACTGGCGGAGAGGCCATTTTGCGGGCTGCGTTATTCGTCAAGAACGCAGTCAGCCGCTCGGGTCCCTTGAGCGAAGTCAAGGCCGCCCACCACGCCAGAGCGACAGCTCGTTCACATGATCTCGGCGACGCCCGCCGAAACCTCTGGAACCGGTTCTGCACTCGTTCGGGTTTCAATAGGGGTTTTGAGCACCCGAGCTTCCACCAAACTCGGGAGGCGAGCTGTGGAGTTGCTCGCTTGATGGCGGTGTTCTGTGATCGTTCGGTGGCGCCGGTCAGCTCCCGATGACGAGTACGCTGGCGGCGGCTTCGACGACGTCGTCGGTGATTGTCTCGAGTTCGTTGATCTTGAGGATGCGGTTGATCTGGGGGAACAAGCGCTCGAGGAGGCGGAAGTTTCCGCGGGTGATGCGTTCGATGGCGGCGACGGCTTGGGCGTCGGTGAAGTCGTCTGGGTTGAGGGTGCGTCCGAGGCGTGTCCAGTGTCGGTCGAGGACGAAGAGGAGTTCGTCTCGGCCAAGGGCGCGGTAGCGGTGGGAGAACCCGAGGCGGCTGTAGAGCTGGGGGTAGTGGCGGAAGCGTTGGTCGATGCCGGGCATGCCGATCAAGATGATCGCGAGATGGGTACGGTCGTGTTCGTCGCGAAGCAGCTCGAGCGCGGTGGGCGTGAGGCGCTCGGCTTCGTCGACGATGAGCAGTTCGACCCACCGTGTGGTGTCGGCGGTGTTCACTCCGGTGACTTTCCCGATGGTGCGGAGGTGCTCGTCGATACAGATGCCGACTTTGACACGCCATCTGCTGATGTCTCCCATGAGGTCTCTGGGTCGCGGGAGGACCTCGGGTGTGTAGAACACGGTGCGGGAGCGATGCGCGAGCGCGTAGTGTTTCGCGTCGTCCTCGCTCCTCGGGCCCCACGCGGTGATGAAAGGCTGGAGGGTGTCCCAGTTGGCGTAGCGGCGGGCGGAGTTGGTCTTTCCGACTCCAGCGTCACCGTGGCAGATGCCGATGGTGCGTTCCTTCTTCACCGCGTTCGCGAACTCGGTGAAGCGGCGGTGTTCCTTCGTGACGATGAAGCTCTGGGTCATCACTCCTCCTCGTAGGTGCGGAGTCGTTTCTTGGGCGGGGTCGAGTCCGCGAGGTGGGGTTCTTCGCGGTGGGCGATGGTGGGGATGCGGTCGTTGATGGTGCGGCGGAGTTCGTGGCGGCGGGCGCGGCGGGCGGCTTCGATGTCTCGGAGGCTGAGGCGGGTGTTGGGGTGGGCTTCGTCGACGGCGACGCAGATGAAGGTGCCGTGGTCGTAGACGCGGATCTCGGAGAGGTCGCGGGGGTCGTAGCGGATGGTGACTGCGTGTCCGACGAACGGTGCGAGGGTGGTCGCGAGATAGCGCTGGCCTTGGAAGTGGATGCCGTCTCGTTGCACGGTCCGATGCGTGGGCACGGTGAGCAGCAGGCCGTCGAGCTCGTTGAGGGTGTCGGGCATGCGGGGTATCCAGCCGTCCGCGACCCATGCGTCGCGTGGGGAGATGCCGAGCGCCTGATGGGTGCGCTGGTTGTAGGTCGCGATGAAGGCGCCGATCGCTCGGTCCAGGCCCGGGAGGTCGAGCACGGGCTGCGGGTTGCGGTTCCCGGGGCCGAGGTGGCCGGGGAGGGTTGGGAGGACTTCGGTGTTGATGGTGCCGAAGAATCGCTCGATTTTGCCGCGCCCCTGGGGCCTGCCGACGGTCGAGAAGATGAGCCGTAGGTGCAGCTCGATGGCGGTGCGTTCGAGGTGGTGGCTGGTGAAGTCGGAGCCGTGGTCGACGTGCAGCACATCGGGGATTCCGCACATCGCCCACGCGGGGTCGGTCTTTCGCCAGATCGCCTGCCGCAACGCGAGCGCGGTGTTCAGTGACGAGGGCGCTCCGGTGAAGACCATGTATCCGCAGATCGCGCGGGAGTGATCATCCATGACGGTTGTCAGCCAGGGCCGGTCGGGCTTCCCGTTCGCGCCGATGATGAGGATGTCGAGTTCGGTATGGTCGGCCTGCCAGATCTGGTTCGGCCGTTGTGCGCGACGGCGGAACACCAGCTCGTGACGATCGCGGTAGGACGCGGGACCCTCCAACGCGAGGGTGACGAGTGCGGGGTCGAGGGCCTGCACGATTTCTCGGACGGTCGCGTAGCTCGGCGCCGGCCTACTCTCGCGTAGGCACTCTTCGACGATGAGTCGATGCAGCGTCGCGATTGACGGACGAGGCCGGGTCAGGGCGAGCCGCTCGATGGCGGCGACGGTTGCGGGGTCAGTGCGTCGGCTGCCCTTGTCTCTTCGTGCGGTGTCGTCGAGTCCTGCGAGCCCGTGTTTCTCGTAGAGCTGATGCCAGCGTTGGAGCGTCCGCGTGCCGATGCCGCTCTCGCGGGCGAGGGCCGCGAGGGGGATCTGATCTTCGACGTGAAGTCGGAGGATCCGCCACCGCTCGAGGCCGTCCATGAGCCGCTACATCGCTGCGCTCTCGCGGGCCGCATGGACCTGCTGATGGCGGTAGAGCGTCGCGCGACTCCACCCGACGAGACGAGCGGCGTCCTCGGCGGTGCGGCCGCGCGCTCGCGCATCCGCGGCAATCGCGAGCTTGTCCGCGATCACGACCGGGTCCGACAGAGGCCGGCCAAACCGGGTCCCGTTCGCTCGGGCGGCTGCGATGCCGGCGTTGACCCGTTCGACGATGAGCTCCCGCTCGTACTCCGCGAGCGTGGCCAACATGTTCAACATCAGCCGGCCCGTCGACGTCGACGGATCGATGCCATCCGAGATCGACCGCACCTGCACGCCGCGCTCGCGCAGCAGATTCACGGTGTTCAGCACGTCGATCAGGGAGCGGCCGAGGCGGTCGACTCGCCAGACGACGACGGTGTCGCCGTCTTCGGCGTACTCGAGGAGCTTCTTCATCCCGGTCCGCTCGATCGCGGTCTTGCTCCCCGAGGTGACATCCGCGAAGACGTCGCGCTTTTGCACCCCGGCAGCAACGAGCGCGTCGAGCTGCAGCTGCGCGTCCTGACTCGACGTACTCACGCGCGTGTATCCGAGAAGCCTCACGAGCCCATTCTGACTCGGAAACACCCTTTATGACCCCTGCTGAGACGAATTATGGCGAGACGCCTTTCTGAGACGACGCGCATCCCGAGATTTCGGGCAAAGGGGCGCTGTCGAGGGCCACTTGGTCCGGCGTCTCAGAAAGCTACTGGTTTTTGAGGCGCGCGCCGATCCTCCGCTGTTGGAGCGTGGGTGAAGGGTTCAATCGGTCTGAACGACCGGTAGCCCCGTCGCGGCTGCGGCGTCTGCGAGCGAGCCGAGGTTGCGTACTTGGGTGAAGCCTGCGTCCTCCATGAGGTCGACGGCGGCTGCGGCGCGTTGACCTGAACGGCAGTAGACGACGTAGTCGGCGTGGGGGTCCAGGTCAGGGATTGCCGTTTGCAGCTCGCCGGCGGTGACGTCGAGCAGGAGTGCCCCATCGAGATGCCCTTCGGCGTGTTCGGCGGGTGTGCGGACGTCGATGACGATCGCATCCGAGCTAACCGCAGGTTGGGCGGTGGTCGGCGCGGTGCAACTCGTGAGCGCGAAGGCGGCGACGAGTGCGGTGACTGTAACGAGGGCGAAGCGACGCATGGGGTCCTTTCGGGGGTTTGGGGTTAGAGGTTGCAGGAGCGGTCGGCGCAGTGATGTGTGGGGTGTCGGCTGAGACGGCGGTGGAGGTGGCAGCCCGCGCACCAGCCGAAGATCGCTTCCAGGGCTAGGAGGATGAAGCAGACACCGCACAGGGCGAGTACCCCCTGGAGGGGGATAGCGCCGGAGCCCAGCGCGACGCATGAGACTGTGGCGATGCCGACGGCTAGCCACCACGCGAAGGCCTTCTGCGGGGCGCCGACCCAGCGCGGGAAGTGGGAGCGGCTCGCGAGTCGTCCCAACGCCAGGGTGATCGACAACCGATCACTGACGAGGAGACGGGTCAGCATGTCGAGCAGGAAGAACATTCCGAACATCTGCAGCGGGCGAGTCGTCCCGAACGCGAGTGCGGCGGTGGCGGCGAGAAGTCCGAGCGTCAGCAGGAGACCGGCCGCGATCCGGACCGCACGTTCATCGATGACAGGCCCCTGGTAGCCCTCGATGAGGGCACCAACGCGCGGGAGGACGACAGCGGGGGTGACGGACATGAGCGATTCCCGGAGGGTCATAGAAGAGGTGCGAGGCGCAGGATCGTCGCTGTGAGCATGATGATGCCCACGCCCAGGACGAAGAAGCCGAAGCTTTTGCGGAGCGTGGGGGCGGACAACTTTCTGGCGAGCAGCATCCCGGCGACGGAGCCGACAACGGCGAAGGCGGTGAAAGGAAGAACGGTTTCCCATGGGATCGCGGTGGCGAACACCTGTGCGGCGAGTCCTGCGGTGGAGTTCAGTGCGATGACGAGGAGTGATGTGCTGGTGGCCGCGGCGATGGGCAGACCGAAGATCAGCAGCGCGGGGACGATGAGGAAACCACCTCCCGCCCCGAGCAGCCCCGTGAGGAACCCCACAGACACCCCCATGATCACGACGCGCAGGACATGAGAGCTGCGCGCGCGAGGTCGCTCGGGTGGGGCGGGTGTGCGACGGCCGCGGATCATCGCGAGTGCCGTGGCGATCATGATGCCGCTGAAGAGAATGGCGAGGAGGGAGTCGGGCACGAACCGCCCCAGAGATGCACCGCCGAGCCCGCCGAGCATCCCTGTCGCCCCGAACGCGACACCGACCCCCCATTTCACGGTCCCCGTTCGCGCGCGTATCAGGACGGCGATGGCGCTGGTCACTGCGACCACGAAGAGCGAAGACGCGATCGCCTCTCGCGTTCCCATGCCCAATATCAGGGTGAGGACGGGGACGGCGAGGATTGAGCCGCCTCCGCCGAGGAGCCCGAGCGCGACGCCGACCACGGTCGCGAGGATCATCGCGGTGATGATGGGCAAGGTCAGTCGGGCTCCTCGAGGGGTCAGGCGGCGTTCGCGGCGGGCTGCGCCGTTGCGGCGAGCCAGGCGCGGTAGCTGCCGTCGATCTCGATGACGTCGTGACCGGCTCGACGCAGGGCGCTGGCGACGACGCTGTTGCGGACGCCGCTCTGGCAGTAAGTGAGGATGACGCCCGAGCTGGGGAGCTCATCGGTGTGCCAGAGAGCGCGACCGCCGGAGAGTTGGGCGGCACCGGGGATGTGTCCCGCGTTGTATTCGGTGCGGTTGCGCACATCGAGCAGGAGGGCGTGCTCCACCTGGTCGATGTCCGTGGGGGCGATGGTCTTCGGCTGAACGAGCCGCAGTCCGTCGAGGGTGTCGGTGAAGCCGTGGACAGCGTCGATCCCCACCCGCAGCAGGTGGTCGCGGAACCGCCCGGCCGCGTCAGTCGAGTCGGCCAGAATGACGAGGGGGCGTGTTTCCGTCTCAGGGTCGTAGACCCAGGCGGCGTAGCTGGCGGCTTTCGCTTCGCCGGGGACGTTGAGCGCGCCGGGCACGGTGCCCTGGTGTACCTGCGCGTGGTGGCGGGTGTCGATGAGGATGACGCTGTCTTCCTCCAGCGCAGCGGACAGGTCGGAGGCGTCGATTTGCGGCAGCGGTGCGAGCTTGCCCAGCAGAGCGGGCCCGGTGCGGTTCTGCCGCTTCATCCGGGCGAAGTAGGCGTGCGCATCAGGTTGATCATCGAGGAGGGAGTTGATGAAGCCCTGCTCGTCGCCGGCGGCCAGGTACGGTGCCCACCAGGCAAAGCGTCGCTCGTATCCGACCGTGGAGGTGGGGACAGCGCCGAGGGCCTTGCCGCAGGCCGAGCCGGACCCGTGTGCGGGGAGCACCTGGACGTAGTCCGGGAGGGTGAGGAAACGGTCGCGAAGGCTGGCGAACAGATCGCGCGCGCCCTGGAAGCGGGTGTCGATACCGCCGGCGGCTTCATCCAGCAGGTCGGGGCGGCCGATGTCGCCGACGAAGACGAAGTCGCCGCTGAGGAAGTAGCCCGGGTCGGAGGTGGCGGCTCCATCGGTGACGAGGAAGGAAAGGTGCTCGGGGGTGTGGCCGGGGGTGTGCACTGCTTCGAGGGCGATGTTGCCGAGGGTGATGCGCTGACCGTGCACCATCCGGGTGGCGTCATCGAATCCGGAACCGTACTGCCAGTCGGGCCCGCCCTCGGCGGAGACGTACATCGTCGCTCCCGTGCGGGCAGCGAGTTCGCGGGTGCCGGAGAGGTAGTCGGCGTGGATGTGAGTCTCGGTGACGGCAGTGATGGTCATGCCATGCTTCGCGGCGAGGTCGAGATAGACCTGCACGTCGCGGCGGGGATCGACCACAATCGCTTCACCGTTCCGCTGGCAACCGATCAGGTAGCTGGCGTGCGCGAGGTCGTCGTCATACAAGCGTTCGAGGAGCACGGGGATCTGCTTTCGCGGGGTCAGTGCGCGCAGGTGCAGCGCTGGTCTTCGGGAACGTCGGCGAGGGCGTCGTCGATGTGTTGGCCGCAGCCGGCCCACGTGGGCTTGCCGCAGGAGGGGCAGGTGATTTGAGCGCACACGGTCAGGCAGCCGTCTCGGCAGCCGCGATCTGGCGGCGGACATCATCCATGTCCAGCTCGCGGGCTTTGGTGATCAGTTGCTCGAGCTGCGGGGCAGGCAGAGCACCGGGCTGCTTGTACACCAGCACGCCATCGCGGATCACCATCAGCGTCGGGATCGAGGTGATGCGGTGAGCCGAGGACAACTCAGCTTCCGCTTCGGTGTCCACTTTCGCGAACACGATGTCGGGGTGCTTCTCCGACGCCGCCTCGAATACCGGAGCGAACGAGCGGCACGGGCCGCACCAGGCCGCCCAGAAGTCGATGAGGACGATCCCGTCTGCCTGGACGGCCGGGCCGAAGGTCTCGTTCGTGAGCTCAGTGGTGGCCATCGTCGGTCACCGCCCGAACAGGCGCGAGAAGAACCCGCCCTGCTTCGACTGTGCAGCCTGCACCTCACCGCGCGTGTGGTTGCCATTGCACCACTGCGACGCGGGCACCGACGCGCGTACCGAAGACACGTGCTGGCCGCAGCCCGCCCACGTCGTCTTCCCACAGGTCCGGCACTTCGTAGCTCGACACATGTTCTCTCCCTTTCCGGCGATACCCCAGGGGGTATATCTGAACCTGGACGCCCAGGATACTCCGGGGGGTATAGTTGTTGTCAACTCGACGGAAGGAACCGCTCATGGGCAGTGACCCGCAAGGCCCTGACTCGCTGCTGCACGATCAGGAGGCGAAGCGAAAGGTGCTCAACCGTCTGAAGCGTGCGCAAGGACAGCTCGCCGCGGTGATCGGCGCCGTTGAAAACGACGCACACTGCCGCGACGTCGTTCAGCAGCTCTCCGCCGTCTCTAAAGCTCTGGATCGGGCCGGCTTCCTCGTCATCTCCACCGCTCTTCGCGACTGCATGACCACGCCGGAGGCGGATAACGTCACCAACCCCGACGAGCTGGAAAAGCTCTTCCTCTCCCTCGCCTGATGACCACGCGAAACACGCTCGTCATCCACGTCTTCGCCGAGGACGCCGCGGTTCTCACCGCCGCGCTGCGCGTTGCCCGAAACGCCGTTGACGATCTCAGTCCCGACGGCATCGTGCAGCTCGTCGTCCAGGGCGGCGCGGTGCGGGGCCTGGTCGCGGACGGTGCCTATCGAGACGATCTCGTCGCAACGATCCGCAGTGCGGGCGTACAGGTGCTGGCGTGTCAGAACAGCATGAGCCGAGAAGACGTGGACGCTGATTCTTTGCTCGAGGGGGTGTCAACCGTTGCCGCGGCCGTGGGCTACCTCGCTCAACAACAATGGGCAGGCGCCGCCTACGTACGACTGTGATGCATCCAGCACCTGTCACGCCATCCGCACGCACCGGTATCGCAGCTGTGACCTCTTCTGCGTGATGGCAACTAGTCCGAGAGCGACATTTCTGCGCAAAACTCTGAAGTCCCACCGACGAGCATCCCTCCAGCAAGGCGGCCCAGCCCCGACCTGAGCCCTGCGAGAACCGAGCTGCTGTAGACACGTCACGTAGCGAAGTCAGAACGCCGCCACGGAGCGCTGTTATTCACAGGAGGCGAGCTGCGTGGCCGCGGCGCTGTTCAGAATCGATCGTTTTCGGACGGTCACTTCGCATCGGTGAGGCCCGATATGATCGGTCTGTGCCGATGACAACCGATCTGACCGCTGCTGTATCGCTCTTCCACTCGCTTGCCGACCACAGCCGCTTATCAATACTGCGGCGACTGTCGATGGGCGAGGCTCGGGTGAGGGACCTCACCGACGAGCTTGGGCTAGCGCAATCCACCGTGTCGGAGCACGTCGGGTGCCTCCGCGAATGCGGACTTGTTGTCGCCCGCGGCGAAGGCCGACAGAACTTTTACTCCGTCTCCACTCCGGAAGTCATTGACGTCCTGGAAACCGCCGAGCGGCTTCTCGCCACGACCGGCTACAAAGTTGATCTGTGCGAGACCTATGGGCGTGATGGCCGATGATCGGGACCATCGCCGCTGCCATCGGCCTGTTCGCAGCCACGAACATCGACGACATCGTCGTCCTCACGGTGCTGTTTCTCGCATCGACGCGCGGGGCTCTTCCAGGATGGAAGGTAGTTGCAGGACAGTACCTCGGGTTCATCGCCCTAGTGGCGATCAGCGTCATCGCCGCCGCTGGCCTCACCATCGTCCCCGACGAATGGGTCGGGTTCTTGGGCCTGATTCCACTTGCAATTGGTATCTATGGACTGATCCGAACCCTCCGGCACCGCGGTGACGATGACGATGACGAAAGCGCGATCAGCGCGGGGGGCTTGCTAGGAGTCGCGGGCATCACGATTGCCAACGGCGCCGACAACATTTCGCTCTATACGCCGGTTTTCCGCACCAACCCCGTTCCGGACACCATCGTCACACTCATCGTGTTCTTGGTGCTCGTCGCTGTGTGGTGCGTCGTCGCACGCTTCGTCGGCACGAACAAGGCGGTCACCGAGGCTCTTGAAAAGATCGAGCACTGGCTCGTGCCCGCCGTCTTCATCGGGCTTGGCCTGTACATCCTGATCGAGTCTGGCGTGGTCCTCCGCCTCATCGACGTTCTGTCATGACCACGGTGGCCCGCCTCGCTGTCGCTGCAGTCACTGTTGCTGCCGCCTTCGCGGTCGACCAATTCACGAAGGCCTGGGCGCTGTCCTCTCTCGGCAATGGCCAGAAGATCGAGCTCGGCCTTGGGGTAACCCTTCGTCTCGTATTCAACCCCGGCGTCGCCTTCGGGCTCGGGGGTGACGTGGGAGCACCGCTCGTCATCGGCATCATGGCGCTCACCAGCGGACTTCTCGCGTGGATAGTCATCCGAGTTGTCCGAGGGCGCAACATGGGCGCCACCGCCTTCCTGGCCGTCGCGGCCGGCGGTGCGATCGGCAACCTGTGGGACCGCACCACGCGCGCTCAAACCGGACCACTTAGCGGAGAGGTCGTCGACTTCATCGGCGTCGACTGGTTTGCCATCTTCAATATGGCTGACGTGTTCACTACGCTGGGCCTTCTCGGGTGGGCCGTTCTGCTCCTGGTGCAACGCGACGACACTCACACCCCTGCCTCCTCCGAAAACGCGTCCTCCTGTTCGCCGGCGGGGTCGCCCTTGACCGCAGTCAAATCACCGTCGACGACACCGCCTGGATGAACGCGATGATCCCCCACCACTCCCTCGCCATCACCCGGGTCGTAGTGGTCGTTCGAGGTGATGACGTCTCCTGTTCGGATGGGAGCGGATGCGGGTCGTGTTCACAGGGCGACTGCGAACCTGGGCCGACTTAGAGAGCAGCAAGAAGGTCGGTGCATGCCTGCTCGCAGCGGCGGCAGGATTCGGCGCACACGCGGCAGTGCTCGTGCATGTCTGCGTGCTGTTCGCACTCGGCGGCACAGGACGCGCAGGCGGTGCGGCAGGCTTCGAGCAAGGCGCGAACTGTCGCGACATCCGGCGCGGTTTGGCGGGAAAGCACTGCACCGGTGACGGCGCAGATATCTGCGCAGTCCGAGTTCTTCCGAATGCACGCAACGAGCTCCGCGACCATGTCTTCTCCGAGGCATGCATCTGCGCAGGCGGTACATGCCTGGGCGCATTCGACGCACGCCTCGATGCAGCGCAGAAGGGCGTCCTGTGCTGCGGCGAAACCGACTTTCGGGTGGGTGGCGAGCATTTGATCTGCAACAGTCATGGCGGCTTTCCTTTCTTCGGGGTCTTCCCCCGGTGCGGTCACGCTAGAGCGAGGTCGAGGATCGACGGAGGGGCTTGTGGTCTTTCGATGAGTGGTTGGTAGGCGGAGGGCAGCAGGCTGAGTCCGCTGTCGTCGACGATGAGGATGTCGCCAGCGTCGGTAATGGCGATTGCCTGCGCGGAGCCGTGCGCCGTGGCGATGTTTCGCCACGATGGATCGCGTGTCGTGCTCCTCCACAAGCTGCCTTTGCTTCCCACGCCGATCAGTTGCTGGCCGTCCGGGGACACAGCGATGAGGGACATGATCGGGCGGTCTGGCAGCGGTCCGAACGTCGCCCCTTGGTCGGTACTGACCTGAGGCCCGTCGGGCGTCGCGGCGATGATGCGTCCGGTGGCGTCGACGACCAGTGCGAAGGACAGCAGGGTTGCGCCCGTGGAAGACCACGTGGCGCCGCGGTCCGTGCTTGCCAGCATCTGGGCGCTACCGGTTTCTTGTCCGTACAGGGTGCCGTCCGGTGCGGCGGTGAGGACGTGAAAGTCTTTCTCGCCGGTGAACGCCACCGGCTCCCATGTCGTGCCGCCGTCGCTGCTGCGGATGATGCCGAGGTTCCCTTCCCCAAGCTCCCCGGGGGTGCCTCGGCCGGGATGGCCGGAGGCGATGAGAGTGTCGTCGACAGCGGTGAGGCCCATCGCGTCGAAGCCGTAGCTGCCGACGCGGGAGCCGAGTTGCCCGTCAGCGGTGGCGGCGTAGAGGCCCTCGTGGGTGCCGAGAAGGAAGCCGTCATCGTCTGGCGCGGGCACGATCGCGTGAACGTGAGACAGCGCCGTGTCGGTGTGGTCGCTGCCGGTCGATGGCGGTTCGGCTGCGGCGCAGCCGGTGAGCAGCAAGCTGGTGAGCGCGACGAAGCTCGCCGTCGCGCGCAGGTGGATGCGCATTCGCACCCTTTCGATTCCAGGGTGAGGACGCCCTACCGGGGCGTCCTCACCGGTGGGGTGCGTTAGAGCTGCGCGAGCAGTTCCTGCATCTTGGCAATTTCGGCGGTCTGCGTGTCGACGATGGTCTGCGCCATCGCGACCGCGTCAGCGTTCTGGCCGTTGTCGACTTCGTCCTGGGCCATCTGGATCGCGCCTTCATGGTGCATCGTCATCTGCTCGAGGAACAGCCGGGACGCCTCGGCGCCGGTGGCGGCTTCCAGCGCGGCCATGTCGTCCTCGCTCATCATGCCGCCGCCGTGGTCCATGCCTTCCATGCTGTCCATATCGGGCATGTCGGCGCCCCACTCGGTCAGCCAGGACTGCAGCTGGTCGATCTCGGGCTGCTGGGCGGCCTTGATGTCCGAGGCCAGGGTCAGCACACCCGGGTCGATGCCCTCCTTGTCCAGGATCATGTCAGCCATCTCGACGGCCTGCTGATGGTGGGGGATCATCATCTGCGCGAACATCACATCCGCGTCGTTGAAGTCCGCCGTTACCGTGGACGATGAGGACGGGGACGAGCTGCTGCCGTGGTCCATGCCAGGCATGGACTCCGAGCCGGAGCCGTCGGCGCAGCCGGCGAGGGTGAGGGCGGCGGCGAGGGTGAGCGCAGCGGTCGCTGCGGTACGAATCTTCATCAGGGTTCTCCAAATACAGGGGTAGGTGAACGAACACCGGTCGCATCGACAGGTGCGTAAAGGCGGAGCCGGCAGGAGTGCGCCGGCTCGGCCGCATCACCTACGACTGATGCAGAGAGCTGTGAGAGAAGGCGGCCGCGGCCTCGGCCTGCCGGGAAGCGCGGCACTGAGTGGCCGCGGGCGCGGCAGGACCGACAACCACACCTGGCTCGGGCGGAGTCGGGCCAGCAGCACGCTAGCCAGCAGTGCCAGCACACACGCCATGGCCAACATGTCGGCGTGGCCTGAGCCACAATCCGCACACCCTTCGTCCGTCACGGTGGCACCGGAATGGTGATCATCCGCGGTGGCGCTGGCGGTGGCGACGGTGGCTTGGTGGCCGGTGTTGGCGGCGGTGTGGGTGTTGAGGGAGTGCATGGCCAGCAGGCCGACGATGACCGCGCCGGTCAACGCGATAAGCAGCAGCAGCGTGCGGGCCATGGATCGACTGGCGTGGAGCCGGTCTGTCAGTGTGATCAGCGACATGTCACCTCCCTCCCTTCCACGGTACGTCACTCCTGTCAGCGATCGGCAACTGCGTCCGGGCTGAGGTCCAGGCGTCGCAGCAGTTGAGCATTGAGGGCCACGACGATGGTGGACAGCGACATCAGAATGGCGCCGACAGACATCGGCAGCACAAACCCGACGGGGGCGAGCACCCCGGCGGCCAGGGGGACGGAGATGAGGTTGTACCCGGCGGCCCACCACAGGTTCTGCTTCATCTTGCGGTAGCTGGCGCGAGACAACTCGATCACCGACAGCACGGAGCGGGGATCGTCACTGGCAAGAATGACACCGGCGGACGCTATCGCCACATCAGTGCCCGCACCGATGGCGATACCGACGTCGGCTTGCGCGAGAGCCGGTGCATCGTTGACCCCGTCACCGACCATGGCGACCTTGCGGCCTTCGCTTTGAAGCTCCTTGACCTTGGACGCCTTGTCCTCCGGCCGGACCCCGGCGAAGAACCGGTCGATACCGAGGTCGGCGGCGACGGAGGCGGCGACCGCTTCGGCGTCTCCGGTGATCATGACGACCTGTACACCCCGCTGATGTAGCGCGTCGACGGCCGCGCGGGATTCGGGACGGATCTCGTCCGCCAGGCGCAATGCCCCTGCGACCTGCCCGTCGACGAGAACGTGCAGGATGATCGCGCCCTCCTTGCGCCACTCATCCGCGACCGGCAGCTCGGCCGCGCCCTCCTGCTTCAGCATGTACGGGCCGCCGACCTGGACGGTGCGACCGGTCACCCGCGCACGGACACCGACGGCCGGTGAGGACTGAAAGTCGACGGCAGCGGGAACGGTGAACTGCTTCTCCTGCGCGGCGTTCACGATCGCCCGAGCCAGAGGGTGTTCCGAGTCTGCTTCGGCGGCGGCGGCCCACGTGAGCAGCTCGTCTGCATCGATACCAGCGGCCGGGTCGATCGCGGTGACGGCGGGGGTGCCCTTGGTGAGGGTGCCGGTCTTGTCGAACAGGACCGTGTCGACGGTGCGCATGCTCTCCAGCGCGAGGCGGTCTTTCACGAGCACACCGCCGCGGGCGGCGCGCTCGGTCGCGATGGACACCACCAGCGGGATGGCAAGGCCCAGGGCATGCGGGCAGGCGATGACGAGGACGGTGATGGTGCGGATCACGGCTTGGTCGGGGAGCCCGACCAAGGTCCAGACCGTGGCTGTGATCGCGGCCGCCCCGAGAGCGAACCAGAACAGCCACCCGGCGGCACGGTCCGCGAGGCGTTGCGCGTGAGAGGAGGAGTTCTGCGCTTCGGTGACGAGTTTCTGGATGCCGGCCAGCGCGGTGTCCTCCCCGACCGCAGTGATTTCGACCCTCACCCCGGAGTCGGTGGCGACGGTGCCTGCGATGACCTGGTCGCCGTCGCTGCGGCGAACCGGGCGGGATTCGCCAGTGATCATCGACTCGTCCATGCTGGCCGACCCCTGCACGATCCGACCATCCGCGGGGACCCGCCCGCCGGGGCGGACAACGACGACGTCACCAACTTGCAGATCGGCGGGGGCGACGGTGACAGTGCTGTCGCCCTCGACCTTTTCGGCCTCGTCGGGTAGGAGCGCGGCGAGGGAGTCCAGGGCGGAGGTGGTCTGGGCGAGGGAACGCATCTCGATCCAATGCCCGAGGAGCATGATGACGATCAGCAGCGCCAGCTCCCACCAGAAGTCCAGCTCGTGGTGCAGCAGCCCTATGCTGGCCCCCCACGAGGCGAGGAATGCGACGGTGATCGCGAGGGCGATGAGGAGCATCATGCCGGGCTTGCGGGCACGGAGCTCGCTGACGGCACCGGTGAGGAACGGGGCACCACCCCACACATACATGACGGTGCCGAGGATGGGGGACACCCATTCCACCCATGCGGCGTCGGGCAGCGGGTATCCAATCAGCATCGAGAACATCGTGGAGAACCCCACGACCGGCACAGCGAGAATCAGCATGATCCAGAACAGGCGCCGGAACCGGGCAACGTGATCGCCGTGTCCGGCGTGCCCGCCGTGGTCGGCGTGGCCGTGTCCGGACTGTCCGGCGGCGGGTGCCCGCTCGTCTTCGCTCTGCGGGTGACTCATCGCCGCGTGGTCGTGTTCGGCGGTGGCCGCCGGGGCGTGGTGGTTGTGGTGGTCGTGCTGGCTCATCGGAGCCTCCTTCTCTGGGTGCGCCGGTGCGGCGGCACGTTCAGGCCGGTTGGGGCACGGGAACAAGGGTCGCACGGGCGGGTGCCGGGTCGGGTCGGAACCGGCGCAGCCGAAGGCTGTTGGTCACCACGAACACCGATGACAACGCCATCGCCGCCGCAGCGACGAGAGGATTGAGCAGGCCGGCCATGGCTATCGGAATGGCGGCGACGTTGTACGCGAACGCCCAGAACAGGTTTCCCTTGATGGTGCCGAGAGTGCGGCGGGCGAGGCGGATCGCGTCCACGACGACGGTCAGGTCGCCGGAGACGATGGTGATGTCGCTGGCTGCGATCGCGGCGTCCGTGCCTCCACCCATGGCCAGGCCGAGGTCGGCGGCGGCGAGGGCGGCGGCGTCGTTGACGCCGTCACCGACCATCGCGACAACGTGCCCGTCGTCCTGGAGCTGGCGGATCACGTCGAGCTTTCCGGCGGGAGTGACCTCGGCGTGCACGTCGGAGATACCTACCTCGGCGGCGATCCGCGCGGCGGTGGTGGCGTTGTCGCCGGTCAGCAGCACCGGGCGCAACCCGAGCGCCTGGAAGCGGGTGATCGCGGCGGCGCTGGTCGGCTTCACGGTGTCGGCCACCCCGATTGCGCCGAGGTACTCTCCGTCGCGACCGACCGCGATTGCGGTACCACTCTGCGCGAGAGCGCGCAGCTCAGCGGCGGCTTCGACCGGCGGGTGGATGCCCCACTGATCGGCCAGCCAGGACGCTCGGCCGGCGACGATCGCCGCCCCGTCCACGATGCCCTGGACGCCGAACCCGGCGTGCGACGCGAAGCTGTCCGCGTAACCGCTCGCGGGTGCAGCAGTGACGACGGCGCGGGCGACCGGATGCTCAGATCCCGACTCGACCGCCCCAGCAACGCGCAGCAGTTCGTCCGGGGTGACGTCGTGGGCGGGGCGAATGTCGGTGACGGTCATCTGACCGGTGGTGACGGTGCCGGTCTTGTCCAGCACGATCGTGTCGATCGTGCGGGTCTGCTCCAGCACCTGCGGTCCGCGGATCAGAATTCCCAGCTGGGAACCGCGGCCGGTCCCGACCAGCAACGCGGTGGGGGTGGCGAGCCCGAGCGCGCACGGGCAGGCGATGATCAGGGTGGCAACGGCCGCGGTGAAGGCCAGCTCGAGCGAGGCGCCGGCGATTGTCCAGCCGAGGAACGCGGCCACGGCCAGTCCGATGACGATGGGGACGAAGACGGCAGAGACGCGGTCAGCGATGCGCTGCACCTTGGCCTTGCCGGTCTGGGCTTCCTCCATCAGCCGGCGCATGCGGGCAAGCTCTGTGTCCACGCCGACCCGGGTGATTTCGACGATGAGGCGACCGCCGACGTTCACCGTGGCGCCGACCACACGGGAACCGGGGGTGACCTCGACGGGCACTGATTCTCCGGTGAGCATGCTGGCGTCGATCGCGGAGGAACCATCGATCACCAGACCGTCAGAGGGAATCTTCTCCCCCGGTCGAACCAGTACGGTGTCTCCGACCGCGAGCTGCGCGACCGGCACTGTCCGTTCGACGCCGTCGACGAGTTTTGTGGCGTGCTTCGCGCCCATCTCCAGCAGCGCCCGCAGCGCCTCCGACGATGATTTTTTCGCGCGCGCTTCGGCGTACCGTCCGGCGAGGATGAATACGGTGACCAGCGCCGCGACTTCCAGGTAGATCTCGTGGCCGCCCGCCTGCGGGGCGCCGACGAGGGTAAAGGTCATCGTCATCCCGGGCATGCCTGCCCCGCCGAAGAACAGTGCGTACAGGGACCACCCGAACGCGGCGATCACGCCGACGCTGATGAGGGTGTCCATGGTCGCCGCGCCGTGACGGGCGTTGACCGCCGCGGCCCGGTGGAACGGCCACGCCCCCCATACCGCGACCGGCGCGGTGAGCGTGAGGGCCAGCCACTGCCAGTACTCGAACTGCAACGCGGGGACCATCGACAGCACCGCCACCGGCAACGACAGTGCGGTACTGATCAGCAGGCGCCGCCGCAGCGTCCCGACCTCGCCGTCCTCTCGGTCCGGGGTGTTCTCATCGATGTCATCGCTCGTCGGCGGTGCGGGAAGGGCTGCCTGGTATCCGGCGGATTCGACGGCGGCGATGAGGGTGGCGGGGTCGACGTCGTGCCCGCGAACACGCGCTTTTTCGGTGGCGTAATTCACCGACGCTTCCACACCGGGAAGCTTGTTCAGCTTGCGTTCGATCCGGGTCGCGCACGACGCGCACGTCATCCCGGAGATATCGAGCTCGACGTCGACCGTGCTCATGCGGGGCTACCTGCCACGGTGTAGCCGGCCTCCTCGACCGCGGCTTTCACGGCGTCAGAGTCGATCGGCGCGGCGCTGTGAATGGTGACCCGTGACATACCGCCGGCGTTCAGGTCCACCGTGACGTTCTCCACACCGTCGATCGCGGTCAGCTCCTCCGTGACGCTCGCCACGCAATGCGAGCACGTCATACCGGCCACGAAGACGTCTTCAGTGACCGCAGTTGAGGTCGCTGCGGGAGCCTCGGTGGACGCAGATGTGGCGCAGCAGGCGCAGCCAGCGTTGGTGTCTTTCAGACCGAGGTCGATGCGGTCAGTCATGATGTGCTCCTTCAAGCGGATTCGGTGTGATCAAGAACGGACGAGTCGGGCGATGGCGTCGTTGGCCTCACGGATCTTCTCCGCAGCTACCTGGCCACCTTCGGCGCTCGCTTCCGCGACGCAGTGGCTCAGGTGGTCGCCCAGCAGGGACAGCGCCACTGTTTCCAGGGCCTTCGTCGCGGCAGACACCTGCGTGAGGATGTCGATGCAGTACTTGTCTTCGTCGATCATCCGGGCGATCGCGCGCACCTGACCCTCGACCCGACGCAGTCGCTTCTGCAGGTCGTCTTTGTTGCCGTCGTATCCGTTCACAGATATACCATACCCCCCTAGGGTATTGATAGCAACAGGACGGGGTAATCACCTCGCACCCGGCGTACAGCGTTCTGTTTATTCAGCGTTCTCTGTATTTTCGGTGTCATGTCCACCGCGACCGCTACCGCCACCGTGACGCACACTGCTGCACTTGCCCGCCTGGGCCACGCACTCTCTGACCCGACGCGCGCGGGCGTCCTCCTGGCGCTGCGCGAAGCACCCGCCTACCCCTCGGACCTGGCCGACGCCCTTGCCGTCTCTCGTCAGGTCATGTCGAACCAGCTCGCGTGCCTGCGCGGCTGTGGCCTCGTCGAGGCTGTGCCCGATGGTCGACGGACCTGGTATCGACTCGCCGACGCACACCTGGCCCCCGCCCTCGACGAGCTGCTGCGCGTCGTCCTCTACGTCGAGCCCGGCTGCTGCGCCGGAGAGAGCTGCACCTGCGCATGACCACCACCGCTTCCCGCATCGCTGACGACCGCCGACAGGTGCTGCAACGCCGCATCCGGTGGATTGTCACGGCGACGATCGCCTACAACCTGATCGAGGCCGTGGTCGCGATCGCCGCCGGCACGGTGGCAACCTCGGCCGCGCTGATCGGGTTCGGTCTGGACTCGACGATCGAGGTTCTGTCGGCGGCCGCGGTCGCCTGGCAGTTCACCCGTCGCGACCCCGAGCGGTGGGAGAAAGGCACGCTCCGCGTGATCGCAGTCGCGTTCTTCGCCCTCGCCGCGTACGTGACGGTCACGTCCGTCCTCGCACTCGTCGGCCAGGTCGACGTCGAGCACTCCACACTCGGCATCGTCATCACCGCCCTCAGCGTCGTCATCATGCCGTTCCTCTCCCTCGCGGAGCGTCGAGCCGGCCGCGAACTGGGATCGGCCACGGCCGTCGCAGACTCAAAGCAGACCCTCATCTGCACCTACCTCTCCGCAGCCGTACTGGTGGGCCTTGTCGTCAATAGCTTGTTCGGTTGGTGGTGGGCCGACGCGATCGCCGGCCTCGTCATCGCCGCGTTCGCGATCCGCGAGGGCATCGAGGCATGGCGCGGCGACGCCTGCGCCACCTCAGTCGGGATGCTCTTGGAAGACGAGCACGACCATGACGACGAAGACGACGACGCACACCACCACTAGGCCGCGGTGCATCGCGAATCACACCGGACGTCCGCTCTTGCGGCATGACGGTGGCGGTCAGTGGTGACCCTGGTGGAGTTCTCGGACTTGGGGGCCTGTGGGCGTGTGATGACAGTCGTTGAAGCGAGGCTACGCGAGAGCTGCTTGACGAGATCCGCCTACGTCGTCCGATGCGGACTTCATCTCTAGGTGCAGTCCGCGGCCGACCTCTCCGGGTTGTTGATCACGAGGTTTTCCTCGGCTGCTGCGGGCATTACGCGTGGGTGACGGAGGTCGACTCCTCCTCCTGGATGTGAGCTGTTTCGATTTGGAAGGTGGAATGAAGCACGGAGACCTCGAAGTGGTCGGCGACACATTCCTTCACTTCCTCCAGCACGTTTGCGGCGTGGCCGTCGGAGAAGCACTGGTCTTCAACCACCACGTGAGCGCTGATAGTGGGCAACCCAGTCGCAACAGTCGAAGCGTGGAGGTCATGGACGTCTTTGACGTGCTCGAGCTTGAGAATGTGCGCACGAACTTGGTCGAGGTCCAACCCGGGAGGCGTGAATTCCATGAGGACGCTGGTGGTCTCCCGCAGGAGTTTGAAGGCCCGCGGCACGATGAGCGCGGCGATCAGCAAGCCAGCGATCGCGTCAGCCTGCATGAAGCCTGTGGTTGCGATCACGATCGCTGCCACGATGACACCCAGCGATCCGAGAGCATCG
Source organism: Microbacterium sp. 10M-3C3 (assembly GCF_003931875.1). Lineage (NCBI taxonomy): Bacteria > Bacillati > Actinomycetota > Actinomycetes > Micrococcales > Microbacteriaceae > Microbacterium > Microbacterium sp. 10M-3C3. The sequence goes on from NZ_CP034245.1 coordinate 2,972,653, forward strand.
TTCAGGACTTCGAGGAACGCAGCGCGCATGTTGAAGTTCGCCCCGCGAGCTGAGGACAGAAGGACTATTGCGACGATGTTGGCTGTGAGGCCGATGATGCCGAACACCAGGAGCTCGGTTCCCGGCACCTCGGGCGGTTCGAACAAGCGGCGAATGCCCTCGATGGCGGTGTAGGCGCCGACGAGGAGGAGCAGGGTCGCTTGTCCCATCGCGGCGATGACCTCGATGCGACGGAAGCCCCAGGTGCGTTTGGCGTTGGCCGGGCGCAACATGAGGGTTGCAGCGATCAGGGCGACTAGGAGGCCAGAAGCGTCCGTTATGGCATGTGCAGTGTCGGTGAGTAGCGCGAGGCTACCAGTGACAATGGATCCGATTGCTTGGGCGGCGACAATGGTCGCGGTTAGACCCAAAGCGATCCAGAGCCTCTTTCGGTGGTCGCGCGGCTCGCCCGCGGCGCCTGGCGGGGAGCCGTGATTGTGCCCTGCGCCCATTAGCGGATCTCCGTTCTCTCGGTGCGAGCAAGGTGGGGCTCACGAAGGTGGGTTTGCAGCTGGGCGTGGGTTCCGGTGGCGCTAAGGAGCGATTGAGCCGCGTTGATGAGGGCGGCGGTTGCGTTGGGGTCGGTCAGGGAGTACCACGAGGAGCGACCCTCCGGCCGGACCGTAATCAGACGACACTCGAGCAGGAAGCTCAGGTGTTTACTCACGGTGGATTGCGCGAGACCAATGTGTTCGACCAGATCTCGCACGCGATGTTCGCCGGAAGCGAGGTGCTGCAACACGGCCAGTCGAGTCGGGTCGCCGAGGGCATCGAACAGATGCGCATAGACCTCGGTGGCGCTCCTATCGAGTGCGGTGACCTGCAGCGGTTCCATCGCCATAAGACGATGATATCGTCGATAATGGATCCGTCAACATTCGTCCGGGTTAGGAGCGAAGTTCTCACCCACCGTCGCGGGCGTCGCTCGCGGCAAGCTTCTGGAGGCGGGCGTTATACGCCTCCAGCTCTGCCTCGCCGGTGCGGTCGGCGTGTCGGTCCCGGCGTTTGGTTTCGCGGTCGTCGCTGCGGCTCCACTGGATCGCCACAGTGATCGCGAGGATGAGGGTGGGAATCTCGCCAATCGACCAGGCAATACCACCACCGGCGTACTGGTCTTCTAGCGGTGTCGCGCCCCAGGTTCGACCCATGGCGCCGAACCACTCGGGGATCATGAGGCCTTCCTGCATCATGATCGCAATGCCGAAGAAGGCGTGCATCGCCATGATGCCGACGAGCAGCAGCAGCCTCCCCGGGTACGGCAGGCGGTACGGCACCGGATCAACGCCGATGAGCGAGAGTACGAACAGGTAGCCGGTAATGAGGAAGTGCGTGATCATCCACTGGTGTCCGAGGTGGTCGTAGAGCGACCACCGGAACAGGTCGGTGTAGTAGAAAACCCACAGTGACCCGATGAACAGCCCGGCCGCGACGAACGGGTTGGTCAGTATCCGGGCGACCGGGGAATGCACGGCCCACAGGATCCATTCCCGTCCCCCACGGGTACCGTCCTCGCGCTTGCGGATCGCCCGGGCCGCGAGCGTGACCGGGGCGCCGGCGACTAGGAGGACGGGGATTGCCATGGTGAGCAGCATGTGCCCCACCATGTGCATGCTGAACAGGTAGTCCTGGTAGACGTTGACGACACCGCCGGTCACCCACACCAACAGGACCATCCCCAAGACCCACATGATCGTGCGGTATGCGGGCCACGTGTCGCCACGGCGGCGTAGGCGCCACACACCGCCGAGGTAAAAGAAGACCGCGAATGCGGCCACGACGGCCCACAGCAGGTCGATGTTCCACGCGGTGAACCATCGGTCAATGGTGAGCTCGGGGGGCAGCGGTGCGCCGGTGAGGCGTTCCGCAGGGGACGGGGTTTCGGGAAGCGGTGTCGGGTTCGGTGGGGGTGTGCGTGCCAGCGCGGCGGCTGCGCCGCTGGCCAGGCCCATGACCGCCAGCTCGAAGAAGACGAGCATCCAAAAAGACCGGCCGATGCGGTCGGAATCCCGCATCGTGCCGATCAGGCGGGCGCGATACCAGGCCCCCAAGAAGCCCAGCGCGATCAGCGCCAGCACCTTCACGGCGAGGATCGTTCCGTACGGGGAGAGCAACGCCGTCCAGTCCTGCAGGCCGTTTGCGGCACGCACCGTGCCGGACACGGCAACGAGCATGAACGCGGCCAGCGCGATGCTTGAGTAGCGGGCGACGACGTCAGCGAGGCGGTCCCGCGACAGAAGTGGTCGAACGACGACGAGCAGCAAGAGTCCGCCGACCCATACGGCGGCGCCGATGATATGCAGGATGAGCGCCATCATCGCCTCGTGGTGGAACGCGTCGTCGCCGGAGTGCCCTTGCGTACCCATCGGCACCAGGGCGGCAACGGCGGCGGCTGTCACGAAAAGCGTGGCCGGCCAGGACCGGACCGCGAAGGTCAGGACCGTGAGCATCGCACCCGCGACGGTGGTGATGAGCCAGGTGCGACCGACCTCGGTCTCGACGAGGAACCGGCCGAGCTGCTGCCCGAATACCGGCCCCGCGTCCAGCGCCGGGTTGAGCACGCTAACGAAGGTGAAGAATCCCGTCGCCCCGGCGGCCACGGTGAACACCGCCGCGGAGATCGAGGCGGTATCCAGGGCGACGTCGAACTCCCGCTCACCCGCTCGCAGGGTAAAGAGCGCCGTCACGAGCACGCCGACCATGCCCGCCGCGGCCAGGTTCAGGATCAGCTTCGCGGTCGGGAGGCCCCACCGCACGATGGGGCCAGCGTCGCCGAGTTGCAGGCCTGCTGCGCCCCCACCGAACGCCAGGCCCGCGACAAGGGCGACAAGCGCGGTTACAACGAGGATTGCGGGACCCACCGTGCGGAGGATGCGCGGAGTGAGTAGCGGACCGGTTACGCCCTGCGCGGAAGGGGGACGGGTAGCGGTAGGGGGCATTGGTGGGCTTTCCGTGAGCGCGGTGTGGGGGTCAACTGAGACCGGAGTAGGCGTGGAGACCCTTGAAGAACATGTTGACGATCGTGAAGTTGAATAGCACCGTGACGAAACCGATGATGCATAGCCAGGCGGAGCGGGTGCCGCGCCACCCTCTGGTCGCGCGGGCGTGGATGTACCCGGCGTAGAGCACCCAGATCACGAAGGTCCACACTTCCTTGGTGTCGAATCCCCAATAGCGTCCCCAGGAGTCGTTGGCCCAGATCGCGCCGGCGATCAGGGTGAAAGTCCAGAACACGAACCCGACGATCACGAACCGGTACGCGAGGGCTTCGAGCGCGTCCGCGGTAGGCAGCGTCGCCAGGAACCGCGGGCCGCCGGCACGAGCCGAGGTTGTGTCGGCGCGCCGTTCCCGACGTGTTTGCATGAGCTGGGTGACCGCGAGCCCGCAGGCGATCGCGAACAGGGCGGTGGCGAGCGAGGCGACGAAGACGTGGATGACCAGCCAGACACTCTTGAGCGGGTCCATCAGCGGAACGACCTCGACGTAGAACGTGATGGTCGCCCCGCCCAGTAGCAGCACGATCATGCCGATCAGGAACGAGCCCAGGAAGCGGAGGTCGTAGCGGCGCAGCACCAGCAGGTATACGGCGACGATCAGGACGGTGCCGGTCAGCGCAAACTCGTACATGTTCGCCCACGGCACCCGCCCGGCCGCGATCCCGCGCAGGATGGTCCCGGCCAGGTGGAACAGGAACGCAAGGACAGTCAGCGACGTCCCGATCCGCGCCCACAGCAGCCGTTGACGCTGCGCGGGCGGCGTGCGAACACTGTCCACCGACGCTCTCTGGGCGTTTTCCGTTTGCTGGCCCGCCCGGGCGGTGGCGCCGGCCAGGGCAGGCTCCCGCTGCGGGACGCTGCCGGGGACGGAGCGCACGGCCAGGTCGATCGTGTACGCGATGAACGCGAGCAAGTAGGTGGCGATCGCCGTCCACACCAACAGCAGTGAGATGCCGTCCAGGGAGAGCGCGTCAGTTCCGGTCATGGCAGGGTCGTCCTCTTCGTCGTTTCGGTCAGGGGGTGCCCGCGAGCGGGGTGGCGCGGTAGATCCGTGCGGCACATGGGTCAGCCCGCGTTCGCTTCCAGCCAAGCCAGCGAGTCCACGGCGGTTCCGTCGAGGTAGACCTCGAAGTGCAGATGGTTCGCGGTGGAACGTCCCGTGCTGCCGACGAGTCCGACCAGCTGCCCGGCCGTGACGGTCTGCCCGGCAGCGACCTGCCGGCTACCGGTCTGCATGTGCGGGTACACCGTGCTCACCTGTTGCCCGTTCAGCACGGATTCCACCACGACGGCGACCCCGTATCCGCCGTAGCTGTCCTGTGAGATCCGCACGACGCCGTCGACGGACGCGTAGACGGGGGTTCCGCCGGCAGCGACCATGTCGGTGCCCATATGCGCGCCGCCTCGAGCACCGAAGCGGTCGGTCACGGTGAACGGACCGCCCACCGGCCACCGCACGGCTCCGCTGCCTTGCGGCACGATGCTGTAGTCGAAGGGCACCGAGGCGACCTGTGCGGAGGCCCGCGCACGCTCTGCGGCTGCTTCTGCCGCCTTCTTCTGGTCGATCTCCGCCTGGGTGGTGGCCGAGTAGCTCTCCCGTGTGAGCTGCGTCCCGGCCGCGTCGGAGGCGACGATCAAGGATTGCACGTCCTCGGACGCGACTTGCTGCAGTGTCGGGATCTCGAGGTCCGCCGGCTTCCAGGCGGCATACGCGGGGAGAGCGAAGGTCGCGATCAGGCCGGTGACCACCATCAGGACCGCCAGGGAGCGCACTGGACGCAGCGCGACTACCCGACCACGGGCGGACCTCTCTGCGGGCGGGCGCCGTGGCGGGCGGGTGATGATGCTGGTGGCTGGTGGCGTGGCGGAGCGGCGGAGGCTGCGGCGCGTGGGGGGCGTCTGGGGCTGGTCGCCGCCGCCTGGTGGGGTGGTCTGGTCAGTCATGATGTCCTGGTTCGTTTCGGGTCAGATGGACACGCCGCAGTCGGCGAGGAAGGTGATGGGGTTGACCGGGGAGCCGTTCACGTAGGCCTCGAAGTGCAGGTTGCATCCGAACGCGTTGCCGGTGTTGCCTTCGCTGCCGATCAGGTCGCCGGCGTTCACGCGTTGGCCGTATCCGACGTAGAAGCCGCCGGGGCGGATGTGGGCGTATCCGGTGCCGATCCCGCCGCCGTGGTCGATCTTGATGTAGTTGCCGTAGCCGGCGTAGACGACGGTGCCCGCCGCGGCGGCGTAGATCCCCGCGCCGCACCCGCCGCTGAGGTCGACGCCGTAGTGGTAGCTGGTCGAGCAGTACCCGTTGCCGCACTGGGAGCTGCGCGGCCCGAACCCCGAGGTGCGGTGCCCGGATGTCGGTCGCGCCCACCCGGAGCTGACCACACCCCCGCCGCCGCCCGAGGCGGCGAGTCGTTCCGCTTCGGCGCGCTCCGCCGCTCGCCGCTGCTCCTCGGCGAGGCGAGCAGCCTCCACCCCGGCCTGATAGTCGGCGATAGTCTTCGCGGTGGTGTCCTCGAGGGCGGCGAGCTGGGCCTGAAGTTCGCCGAGGTAGAGGGTCTGCGCGTCCAGCGCGGCCTGCGCGGCATCGGCGGCCTGCTGCGACTCGAGCATCTTCTGCTCGGCGACCTGCTGTAGCCGGTCGCGCTCATCCCGGGCCACCACCGCCTGATCGGTCAGGCTCTGCGCGGCATCGCGGGCGGTCAGCGCCGCAGCGTAGACGGCCTGGTTGCGTTCCAGCAGCTTGTCCATCACGCCCAGCCGGGACAGGAGATCGTCCGCGGTCGCGGCCGACCCCGAGAAGAACAGCTCGAGGGAGGTGGTGTCGCCCCCGTCGCGGCACAGCTGCGCGGCGATGCGGCCGGCCTTGTTCGCCGCATCGGGCGCGTTCTGCGCCTCCACGTCGGCTTGGGACTGCAACGTGTCGGCGCGAATGGATGCGTCGAAGTACTCCTGCTGGGCGGTGTAGAACGCACCAGCGGCCTGCTCGGCGGCGGTGCGGGTGCGCGCCACGTCACCGGTCAGGCTTTGGATGAGGCCCTGGATCCGCTGCACCTCAGCAGCTTTGGTCGCCTCGTTCGTTTTCGCGGCCTGCACCTCCTCCCAGGACGGATAGGTCGCCGCGAACGCTGCCGGCAGCAGCGGACCGGCGACCAGCACGGCGACCACACTCGCCGTCCCCGCGGTCAGCAGAGTGCGCCGGCTCACACCAGCCCGGAATGCGCGGCTCTCCGCGGGCGTGGGCGCGCACCCGCACTCCTCCGCCGTCAGGGCACCAGGAAGGGTGAGAACGCTGCCCGTCGCCAGCGTTCGCAGCGACCCGGCAAGTCGACCTCCGGCAGGCCTCACCCGTGGCGTGTTCATGGCTGACTCCCCGGGCCAGTCGGACGATCTGCGCCGTCCGCACGCGTGCGAGCGCGGTGGAAGAATCCCGCCGCCATGAAAGCACCGGCGGCGGCGAGGACGACAAGAGCGGTGAGCCAGGGCCCGAGGATCACCGCCGGGGTGAGTCCGGTGCGCAACGGGACAGTGCTGATCGACGCGCCAGCGGTGTCGACACCGATGCTGTCGACGGTGGCGCCGTCCGGGGCGATGACCTGGCTAGTGCCGACTGTGGAGACGTTGACGACCGCGCGGCCGGTTTCGATGGCGCGCATCCGGGCGAACGCGAGCTGTTGCAGGTTCTCGTCGGTGCCACGGAAGTCAGCGTTGTTGGTCTGGAAGACGTACACCTCCGCGCCCGCACGTGCGCCATCCCAGATCACGGTGTCGTAGATCACGTCGAAGCAGATCGCCAGCCCCACCCCGACATCTCCGACCTGCACGATCGGCGGGTTGGTGCCGGGGGTGTATTCGCGTTGGATCAGTCCCACCAGGTCGGGGACGATCAGCTCGTAGAACCACCGGTCGGGCACGTACTCCCCGAACGGGACCGGGTTGACCTTGTCGTGCCACTGCCGGCCCGTGGGATCCGCAGTCCACAGCAGGGACGTGTTGAAGACATCGTCGCCGCGGGTGGTGGCGGCGTTCATCAGTAGCGGGGCCTCGGCCGAGCGCACGACCCGGTCCAACGCCTCGGCGGCGGCGGGATCACTGAGCGGGTCGGCGTCGACGCCGCCCTCGGGCCAGGCCAGCAGATCCATCGGCTGCCCGTACAGCGGCACAGTGGCGGCGGTCTGCGCGGCCAGCACGTCGCCGGGCACCTTGTCGTCGAAGTACCCGGTGGGGCCGTTGCCCTGCACCCATCCCACGCGGAACTCCCCGGCCGACGCGGTGGGGAACTGCGGTGTCACGACCAGGAGAACAGCGACGCTCACGGCGGGGTGCAGCCCGAGCATGAACCGGATGCCGCCGGCGCGGATCCACTGCACCACAGAGGCGCACACCATGACGATCAGCAGGGACAGGCCCGTCACGCCCGTCCACGACGCGGCCTCCGCGAGCGGCCCGCCCACCTGGGTCATTCCGAGCCGCGCCCACGGGAACCCGGAGTACGGCCACGCACCCATCACCACCTCACGGGCCGTCCACAGAGCCGCGATCAGCGGCGGTACCACGAGCAGCTTCACGAGGCCGCGGGCCGGATAGCGGGCGGTCCACCGGTAGGCGAGCGCGATCGGCACCGCGCCCGCGCCGAAGAGGACCGCTTCCAGCCCGGCGAGGGCAAGCCACGGCACCGGGCCGAGGAACTCCCCCACCCACACCAGATGAGTCGTGTAAAACACAGCGCCGAAGACAGTGCCGACCAGCAACGCCCCGCCGAAGCTGCGACCGATCAGTGCCACCAGCGCGACAGTGACACTCACGAACGTCAAGGGCCACCACCCCACCGGTGCGGAGGCGAGATCCAGCAGGAGGCCGGCTGCCGCGGATGCCAGCACCGCCGCCCACACCGGCAGCGACCATGCCGCAACGGTGCGGCGCGGCGTCTCCTGCTCCTGCGCGGCGGCGGAGGCGGGTGTCGGCAGAGTGGCACGCATGGGTCAGGTGTCTTTCTGGTGGAGGCGGGTGAGGTAGTCGTTGTAGGCGTCGAGCTCGGGATCTCCGTGGGCGTCGGCGCGGCGGTCGGCGGCGACGGCCTGGGCGGTGTCGTCACGGAACCAGCGGTGCATCACGTAGATGAGCATCAGCAGGGTGGGAGCCTCGCCGTACGACCAGGCCAGCCCACCGGCCAGACGCTGGTCTTCGATCGGGTCGATGCCCAGCGCGCTCGTCGGGCCGGCGAACCCGTCGATGAGGGTGGTGGTGGCCATCATCAGGAAGACGCCGAAGAAGGCGTGCAGGGCGGCTTCGGCGAACACGTCCAGGGCGCGGCCGCCGTGGCTCATCCGCACCGGCAGCGGGTCAGAGGACAGGATCGGGATGGTGAACAGCATCCCAGCGACCAGGAACCCGACCTCGAGAAGGGTATGCCCGGTGACGGTGGACAGGATCGGGTCGGCGAAGTTCGCCAGGTACAGACCATAGAACGCGGCCAGGTAGAGGGGCACCGCCAGCCACGGGCTGAGCAACCACCGCGCGGTGCGACTGCGCAGCCCAGCATGCGCGGCACGCAGCACCAGGAGACCCGGGCCGTGGTGCGGGGTGGCACGCAACAGCAGGGTGCCGGGAGAGCCGAGGACCAGCAGCGGCGGGATCGCCATCATCAGGGTGAGCTGCTGGAACATGAACACCGAGAACAAGGCGTACCCGTAGTTCTCCACCGCCAGCCCGGTTACCGCGGCAAGGGCGACGCAGCCGAGCAGGAAGCTGACCGTCCGCCACACCGGCCAGCCGCGGCTGCGCACCCACATGCGGATCGCGCCAGCAAGATAGACGACCGCGAGGAGTCCCGCGAGAATCGGCAGTACCGGAGCCGGAAGCGGGGCCGGCGTGAGAAACCCGCCCAGGGTCGGCGGGGCATCCGGGATCCACACGGTCGTCACAGCGTGTCCTTCGCCGGCTGGTCTACGCCAAGGGTCTGCGCGTGGCGGGCCGCAAGCTCGTCGACCGCGCGCGGCAAAGCGGGGTCCTCGCCTCGGGCCAGTCCCGCGTACTCGACGCGCACACCATCCGGGGTGGTGCGGGCTTTCACCCAGAGCCGCCGGCGGGGCACGAACAGTCCGGCGAACAAGCCGAGGGTGGCGAGCACGGAGAACCCGAGCACCCAGGCGCTGCTGGGATCGCGTTGGATCTGCAGCGACGCGAACCGCTTCACCGGCTCCTCCGCCGTGACTTCCTCCCAGGTGATGGTGCCCCACCCGTTCGGCAAGTCGACAGTGGCGCCGGGGGTGAGCTCAAGGGAGTCGGCGGCGGTGTCGCCACCGGTGTGCTGGGTAAGCCCGTCGACCTCGAGGGTATACACCGATCGGGGGGTGCCGTCGTCGATGCCGAGATCCCCGCTGAACACGTTGAGAGTGATCACCGGGTTGATCACGTCCGGATAAACGGAGGTGAACGCGCCGGAGGGCAACACCCCCTGGGTGGGGTAGAAGAACCCGACCAGCCCGACCTGCTCAGGCAACCCGTCCGGGACCTTGATGATCCCCAGCGACGTCATGTTCGAGTCCTGCGGCAGGAACGGCTGCGACTCGCTGTACACGACCTCGCCAGCGGCGTCGCGAATGGTGAGGGTGGGGGCGTACCCATTGCCGAGTAAGTAGATGCGGTCGCCTCCGACGGTGATCGGGTAGTTCACGATCACGCTCTGCGCCCGGTCGTCCTGCCCGGGCTGGCGGATGGTGACGTCGGCGGAGAAGTCGCCGGCCTGGCCGGCGCCGGGCGTGCCGGGCAGGCGATAGGAGACCTGGAAGTCATCGAGGGTGAGCGAGTAGGGGGCAAGCCCGGTGCCGTCGACGAACCGGCCGGGGTTGAACGAGGAGTAGTCGCTGAGGGCGTTCACGAACGTGGTGCCCTCCACCACCACCCGCTGCCCCGTGTACGCAAACGACCCCCCGATCGCCACGGAGACGAGCACGCCCACGAGGGCGACGTGGAAGATCAGGTTGCCGGTCTCGCGCAGGTAGCCGCGCTCGGCCGACACCGACGCCGCGCCGCGGGCGTCGTAGCGCTCCACCCGGTATCCGGCTCTCCGCAGCTGCGCTGCCGCGACGTCGATCGCGTGGGAGGCCGGGTCGGTCTGCCCCTCCCCTATCGGCAAGGTCAACTCCCGATACTCCGACAGCCGCGATAGGCGTGCCGGGGTGCGCGGCGGGCGAGAGCGCAGCGCCTTGTAGTGGTGCTTGGCGCGCGGGATCACGCAACCGATCAGGGAGGTGAACAGCAGCAGATAGATCGCGGAGAACCACGGCGACAGGTACACGTCGAACAGGCCCACCGCATCCGCCAGCGGGAACACGTCGGGGTTGTTTCGCTCCCACTGGGTGACGCCGTTGGGGTCGGCGCTGCGCTGCGGGAACAGCGATCCAGGCACGGCGGCGATGGCGAGAAACAGCAGCAGCACCAGCGCGGTGCGCATGCTGGTCAGCTGCCGCCACGCCCACCGCAGCCAGCCCGTGATGCCCAGCGCCGGCTGGGTGATCTCGGTCGCGGATTCGCTGTCGGCGTGGTCGCCGGGGCGCAGCGGGTCGGCGGTGACGTCGGTGCCGGTGTCAGAGCGGGAGGGGGACATTGATCACCACCTGTTGCAGCTGCGACATCAGCGCCGTCCACAGCCCCGTCACCATCAGCAGGCCGAGGGCGATGAGCATGGCCCCGCCGATGATGTTCAGCGCGCGAATGTGTCTCCGCAGGAACGCCACCGATCGGGACGCCCACCCCCACCCGGCCGCGAGGATCAGGAACGGGATGCCTAAGCCCAGCGAATACGCCAGACCGAGCAGGCCTGCGCGGGCGGGGTCGCCGAGGTTCCACGACATCGAGATGATCGCCGCGAGCGTCGGGCCGATGCACGGCGTCCAGCCGACACCGAGCGCGAACCCCAGAAGCGGCGCCCCGATCAACCCCGCCCTGCCCTGCGCGCGGGGCCGGAAGGTGCGCTGCGCGATCCCGAAGAACCCAAGGAACACCAGCCCCAGGGCGATGATGACGACCCCGAACACACGAGTGAGGATGCCCGCGTACTGCAGCAGCAGGAACCCGAAGGCGCCGCCGAGGATCGTGACGGCGACGAACACCACCGTGAACCCGGCGATGAACAAGCCCACGCCCAGCAGCAGCCGGGCACGCTCCGCCCTCACGATGCCTCTACCGTTCACCGCGGGGGCCACGGATGTCGTGGTGGTGCTGCCGAGGTAGCCGAGGTAACCGGGCACCAGCGGCAGCACGCACGGGGACACGAACGAGACCAGGCCGGCGAGGATCGCGACCGGGACAGCGACCCACAGGGCGCCGTCGACGACCATCTGTCCCGGGTTCACGAGGCGTCCTCGGCGAGCGTGTCCGCGACCAGGGTGGACAGGATCGACGCACCGGCCAGCTGCCCGATGATCCGCGCCGCGACCCGCCCCTCCTGGTCGATGACGAGGGTCGTCGGGGTGGCCTGGATCGGGGTTGCCTGCGCGAACGCGAGCTTCACCCGTCCGTCGTTCACGTCGATCACGCTCGGGTAGGTGACGTTGTTGTCACGGGCGAACGACTGAGCGGTGGCGGGCTGGTCGTAGGTGTTCACCCCAAGGAACGCGACACCCCGATCCTGGTAGTCCTGCCAGACCTCCTCGAGCATGGGCGCTTCGACGATGCACGGCCCGCACGCCGCATACCAGAAGTTCACCACCAACACCTTGCCTCGGTAGTCGTCACTGGACACCGTCTCGCCGGTCTCGGTGACGCCCTCGAACACCACCGGCGCGCCGCGGTCCCCCGCTGGGATCTCGACGACCTGGAAGTCGCCGGCGATGTAGCCTTTCTCGTTTCCGTTCCGGTACTGCTGCGCGAGCGAGTCGCTGGACGTGCACCCGGCCAGCAGCAGCGCCGCGACCAGCGTCACGGCGGCAACGACTCGGCGGCGGATCATGCGCGCTTGACCTTGATCAGGGCACCGGCGACCAGGAACACGACCGCCGCGACTGGCTGCGCGGCCGTCCACACCGGGCCGGTGAACGGGAACGGAAACACCGGGTTCCAGATCACCGCGATCACGACGAACACCGGCACCCACCCCCACTGCCGCGCCTGGACCGCGAACCACCCCACGATGACCGCGAGGATCGCCGCGACGAACAGCACCACCGTGAACCAGTCCCCACCCATCAGCACCGGCGCGAGGAACAACACCGCCGCCGCGAGCAGCCCCGGCGCGAACGCGTTGCGCTGATACACGGACGGGGTCCGCTGCTTCGCCATCATGACCCGCTCACCGCCGATCCCGCCGCCGGCGACGATCCACCGGCCACCCCGGCATCCGCTGTGTTCGTGCGGGTGCGCCGGTGTCGGATCCAGATGTTCAGGCCGAGCACGATCACGCCAGCGCCGAGGGCGACATCGGCGAGGTTTCCGATGAACAGGGTTCCGTAGGCGAGGAAGTCGGTGACGTGCCCGACCCCGAAGCCCGGCGGGGAGAACAGCCGGTCGATCACGTTTCCGACCGCGCCGCCCAGGATCAGCCCGATCCCCACCGCCCACCATCCCGTCCGTGCCCGCGCCGCGGCGACGATCAGCAGTATCACGGCGCCGACGCCGAGGAGAGTGAGTAGCCCTGTGAACCCGGAGCCAAGAGAGAGGATTGCGCCCGGGTTGAACGCGAGCTGCAGCCCGAGCAGATCTCCCAGCAGCGGGATGCGCTCGTCCTGGCTCAATCCGCTGAGTGCGGCCGCTTTCGTCGCCTGGTCAACCAGGACCACCACGCCAGCGGCCAGACAGGCGATCGCGAATCGTTGGGACTGCTCACGACTCATCGGCAGGCTCATCCTTCCCTGTGGCGGTGTTCTTGCCGGACTCGGCGGCGACTTCCCGGTCGCGGCGTCGGCGCTCTCGGGCCACCATGAGCACGATGATCAGGCCACCACCGAGCACGACCACAACGCCCAGAACGGCGAGCCCGGGGAAGATCTCCCCTCCCCCGGAGGGGCCGTTGTGAACATCGCCAGCGGGAGTGGCCGTGGCCGTGGCCGTGGGAGAAGGTCTGGGCGTCGGTTCCTCGGTGACGTCGGGGGTGGGGGTACTGGGGGGCACCGCCACGGCTTCGACGGTGTACTGGTACTCGTTGCTGATCGGGTGCCCGTCGCTGGAGACGACCCGCCACCGCACCGTGAACACTCCAACCTGGCCCGGCTGGACAGCCTGGGTGACGGTTGTTCCGTCGACGGTCGGGTCTCCGGTGGCGATGTTCTGCCCGTCCGCAGCGATGACCTCAACGATCACTGCGCTGAAGTCGGCGAAGATCTCGCCGCTGAACGTCAATGAGATCTGCTCCGGGACCTCACTGACCGTGCCCCCGGCTTCTGGGGAGGACGAGACGATCTGATCATGCGCCGCCGCGGGCGGTGCGGCAGCGAACAGCCCACCGACGGCGATCAGCACCCCCGTTACAGCGGAGAGCAACCGGAGCCGCCGACGATTGCCAGACATGCGCGGCGTGCGCAAGGATGCACGAGAGGTTGTGGGCTCTGTGGTCATAGGGACGGTCCTTTCAGGGCCGGTTGATGATGTGCTGGGCAATCGTCGTTGCGTCTCTCCAGACCCCCGCGACGGTGTCGGAGCCACGGCCGCCGTACTGCGGCATCCCCGCCACGAACAATCCGGGAAGACCGGTCATGGTGCGTCGAGGCCGCGCAGAGCCGTTGGGTTGCGGCAGCCAACGGTCGCCGGGGTCGTAGCCGGTGGCGAGGATCACCGACCGGGGAGACACCTGTGTGCCATCGGCGAAGGTCACCACGGCGCCGTTCGCGGCCTCGACTGCGGGGGCGATTGTGACGCCCCGGCGGCGCAGATGCTCGTAGCTGTCGCCGAAGATGGGCTCGGGTCGCCGCGTACGGGAGAACAGCGGCACGCTTTCGCCTGCCATGGCGGGGTAGCTCATCGCGGGCCGAGGCTGGCGCGGAGTGCGGGTGGACAGAGTGACGGTGTGTGAGGCAGACAGTTCGCGGGCCAGTTGCACGCCGCTGTTCCCGCCGCCGACGATCAGCACGTCGCCGGTGGGAATCTGCTTCGGATACAAGTACTCGCTGCTATGGATCACTACCCCCGGCGCCGTCAGCCCGTCCGCCCAGTCCGGGACCCGGGGGTGAGTGTGCGCACCTGTCGCGCAGACCACGTTGCGGGTTTGCACCTCGCCCACTGTCGTCGACAGCAACAGCGTCGAGCCGTTGCCCCGATGCTCCACTCCGGTAGCCCGGACATTCCAGACGGTCTCCACACCCAGGCCGGCTTCGACAAAGGTGAGGTAGTCAGCCATCTCATCCGCTCGAGGATGCCGGCGTTGATCACCCAGCAGCTGGCGCGGAGGCAGTGCGCTGTGCCGGGCGTCGCTGAGCAGCTCCATCGAATGCCACCGCGACGTCCAGGAACGCTGCCCCGCCGCGGCCGCGTCCATCACCACGAACTCGTGCTGTGGTCGCAGACCCTCCGCGATCAACGCCGCGGCGACCGCGAGTCCCGCCTGCCCGGCGCCGACGATGATCACCCGGCGATGCGACAACCCCGCCCGCATCACCGGCCACCGTTCACCGCGGCCTGAATGGCGTTCTCGAGGTCATCCCATTCCTGCAGCTCGGCGATCTCACCATCCACAAAGAACGTCGGAGTGCTGCTCACCCCGAGAGCACGCCCCTCCTGGAAGTCCGACTCCACCCGCTCCGCCGTCGACGGGTCAGCCACAGCGGCATCGTAGGCAGCCATGTCCAGCCCGAGCTCTTCCGCGAAACCGCGGAACAGGTCAGCGCGCGACTCCTGCGCCTCACCCCACTCCGCCTGGGTCTCAAACAACCGGTGGTACATGTCCTCGAACCGGTCCTGCTGCGCCGCCGCCTCGGCGGCCAGGGCCGCGTTCTTCGAGTTGAAGTGACCTGGGAGCGGGAAGTACCGGACGACGTAGGTGATCTCCCCCGCGAACTGCTCCCGCAGATCCTCCACGATGGGGTAGAAAGCGCCACACGCCTCACACTCGAAGTCCAAGAACTCCACCACGGTGACGGCACCCTCGCCTCCGTCATCGAGAACATGCGAACTTTCTCGCAACACCTGCGGCGGCGAGGATCCTTCCCCAGAGGCAGGGGTTTGACTGCGGTCGATAAGGACGTAGATCAGCGCGGCCACAACCAGCACGGCTACGACGGCAGCGGTGACGAGGGTCACCTTTAGAGGGGTTTTCACGGGTACTCCAAACCAAGACACGGCACAGGGAAGATCCCGGGCACGTAGCCCGGGACGAAGCACCACCCCGGGGGGCGGCGTGCCAGATTTCAGGTTCGAGAAAGACCCAACTGCGTCAACGACAACACCACCGGATGCGCGCGCAGGGCCGGCACAGCAAGCAGCGAAGGCACCCGCGACACCTCACTGAGAACGGGCGATATCCGTCGGTGCCACAGCGTTCGCAAGGCCACCATGAACGCCAGGCCACACAGAACACCGAACACACACAACGCCGCACCGGCCAGCGCGTTCGATCCGGACCATGCGCCGCTGGCGGCTTCCTCGTGCTCTGCGGGGGCGTCGGCCACCGGTTCCACGTGCGGGTCCATCAGCCCGGATACCATGAGCGGAGTAGACGCCGCCTCGCTCGATTCCGCATGCGCCGTTGCAGCCAGACCGAGCATCAGTAGCAACGCCAGACCGATGCTGGTAATGAGCCTCATTATCAACCACTGCTCGTTCAGCGTCGCGGAACGCGGAATCCGGGCCGAAGAGACCATCCCCCACAGTCTACCGCGCACACCAAAGAGCACTCAGATGCCGCCACACCTCTGCTGGCGAGCGGGCGTCGGAGCCCCTTCCCCGTCCTCTTCGGCCCGAGCTACTGCGGCCCCGGTCTACAGCTGTAAGGGTCACCTTCGGCTCGCCCGCCGGAACCGGCGCGTGAGCACCGCCGCGACGATCGCGAAAGTCGTGGCGGCTAGGCCGGCGGGCACGAGCAGATAGGGCACGACGACGAGCATCGAGCGGCCCAGGACGCCCTCAACGGGGATGAGGCTGGCGAGGGTGCAGATCAGGCTTAGTAGCGCCAGTACGGTCCATTGGCGACCGCTGTAGCGGAGAACACGCACGCCGACGCCATCGTGCCACCACAGCCGTAAGGGCTCGGGGATCTTCACGGCGCTCTCCTGTCGCTCGGTGGCTCTATTGTCGCGTACAGCAATGCCCCCGGCCGGGAGAGAGTGCGGTCGGGGGCATTGCTGCGCATGAGACTGGCTATTCCTCGATCGGCGGCGGTTCGGTACCGAAGGTGCCGTTCCGCAGGTCGCCAAAGTAGGTCGGTCCATGCGAATCCTCGGTGACCCGGCCGACAACGGGCGTCACGATGACCAGGTGATCGAGGACAGGTTGATCCCACACCATGCAGTCGCGGTAGACGTGGCCGCGGTATGCCCCGTCCACGCCGTCGACGATGCGAGGCAGCTCGGTGGCGTGGATCGGGAGCAGAAGCGAGTTCTCGGGCGTCAGGGTGATGCTGTGCTCGGCTTTCGGCTCAGCGGACTGAGCCGCGTCGAGCATGGCGTCGACGAGCTGCTGCTCATGGTCTGTGGGCCGCTCCTTCGTCGAACCAGCGCACCACGCCGTTCGCGGAATGCGCAGTTCGGAGGGCTTCGGACGCGGCGCCGAGCGCGGCGGCGGCCCCGTGGGAGCTAGGCGGTGACGGTCCCTGTCGCCCCATCTCGTCGGTTGTCCTCGCCGGCCGGTGCCGACCAGCTCGCCGAGAAGCGTGTAGGAATCGAACGGCGCCGCGGGTCACCATCAGCCGGAACACCCGCGACGACCAGCAGTAGCCACCCCCGACAGGGCCGCGGTCGCGCGAGCGAGATCCGCTCCGATGCTGTCGGCGTCGATGACGCGCCCGTACTGCTTGTTGGCGTCCTCGCCCCAGCTAGAGGTGTGCTCGCGTCCGGTGACGATCACGGCGTCGCCCTTGCGCAGGGATGCGGCAGCGTTCTCGCCCAGCTCGAACCGGGCCTCGATGAAGTGGATCGTGGGGGTGTCGTGGGGCTGCCATTTGCCCTGTCGGTACTCTCCCGTGTTCTCAATCACGCGGAGCTTGGTGATCTCGATGCTGCCGGCCTGCACGACCTCCGGGTCGGCGGCCAGGTATCCGGTGATGGTGCGGACGGACATGACTCTCTCCTATCGGTTTTGATGAGACGGTCGATCTGGTCGGGGCGGAACCCGCTCCAGTGGTCCTCGTCGGAGACGACCACGACGGGCGCTTCGGTGTAGCCGAGATCCAGGGCCACGTAGTCACGAGCTGCGCCGTTCTCTCGAATGTCGACCTCGGTGAAGGGCACACCCTTCTGCTCGAGCACGCGCTTGGTCATGGTGCAACGGATGCATGCCGGTCCTGTCGTGTAGACCACAACTCCTTGCTCGCTCATCTGCTCCATCCCTTCCCTGAACAACCGTTCTTCTTTGCCTTCCGGCAGACAGAGATGAAACAGAGGCGAAGGGCGCAGTGCTCACAATCTCGGGCGAAACAAGCCCGCCAGGGCGCGTCCGTGATTGCGAGAACGGAGTCGCGGGAGCCGACGTATTCTCGACAGCCGGAAAGGTCAAAGGAACAGTGCTTCTGCCGCGCCGTGTCAACGGCTCCTCCACACGGCGCAGCCGTGGCTCTGTGGATCTTCACGCTGTCACCGGATCGGTAGCTCGGTGCCGTCGATGGGGGGACGTCGACATTCGCCAGCTCCGCCACACAATTCCATGCCGTACAGGGCGTAGAAGGCTTCCGGGTTCACGAAGTCCCAGTACAGCGGCGGGGCGCCTTCGTCCTGTGAGAGGACAAGGGTGTCCAGTTGCGGGTTCGTGTTGCCCGCGACGTTGATTCGCAGGTCCAGGTGGCAGCCTCCCGAAGGGCCCGAGTTGCCGACCGCACCGATCGGCTCGCCGGCGGTGAGCTCGTCTCCGACGCTCACGATGACGTCCTCCGGCCACATGTGCAGGTAGTTGATGTCGTAGCCGTCCGGGTGCTTGATGGTGACCTGGAAAGAGCCGGTGAAGGTGACCCGGCCCTCCTGGATCGCGTAGACCGGGTCGTCGCAGTTGTTGGGCCAGTGCTGTAGGTCGCTGGCGGCGTGCCAGCTGGAGGCGCCTGTGACGGTCACCCGACGCGGCCCGTAGTCGGAGGTCATGTTGAAGCCGTCAGCGAGCGGGTAGACGAGTTCCCCGGTCGCGCACGTCCCCACCGCTCCGGAGAGCGCGGTCACGATCTGCTCGGCTGCGGTGCCGTACTTCTCGTAGTGGTACGGGTCGGCGTTGCGCTGAACTTTGTGAATCGCCAGGGTCGGCTCCATCGCCTCCCACCCCTCGACCAGGATCAGCCGGTCATAGAACCGGGTCGCCGCCGTCGTGGGGTCCATCCGCTCCTGAGGCGTGCCCCAGCTGTCCTGCTGCTGAAAGAGGCCGATCGAGGTCGTGGGCGATCCATCGGAGTTGCGTACGCCGTTGATCTCCCAGTCGCCGTAGTCGATGTTGACCAGGCTGGACTCCCCCATCGCCGTCATCACCCCCAACACCTGGGCGTTGCGGTCAAGTCCGAGATCGATAGCCGCGTTCATGATGTACGCCGCGTTCATGAGCTGCTCGCCTTCGTAGCCGGCGACGGCCTCGGTCGGCATCGCGTCGGTGTTCACCCGCGTCCAGGTTCCGGCCCCGCAGGCGTTGGCGGGTGCCAGCACGAACAGGATGATGCCAAGCAGAATCGCGACGACCAGCAGCGGGGCGCCGATGGCGAGAGCGACGCCGTAGCCGGGCTTGTTGTCGTCCGCCATGTCACTGCCCTGCCGGTCGAATCCGCTCGGCGAGCCAGGGTTCTGCCGTGGATCCGTGGACGGGGGAGGCGACGTCGGTCGACGCGTCGAGAACGACAGGGGGCTCCGGTCACCCCCGTGACCGGGATGTTCGAGGGAAGGGTCGCTCGTGAGCCGCGGCGACCTTTCCCAAAATCTTCCCAGATGCCCGATCCGGCGGGCGGAGGATCTAGCGATCCCAGTGTTTGCAAGGGATCAGCGCATAAATCTCGTGGCGGAGACGGAGGGATTTGAAATCGCGCCGATGGCAAGTGAACTCAGCTGAAACCGCGCAATTCCGCGGATTGTGACGTCGATGACGTCGTCCTCGATCAGGTCGGCCGGATTCGATTCGTGGCAAGAACGTGGCGGGGTATCGGGCGCTCATCAGGCGGCCGCGCTCGCGCGCCAGGCGTGCGATCTGAGGCTACGCGGACGCAGCTTCGACCATCATCTCGACGGCTTCGATCATGCCGTACCGGTCCCGCAAGGTGTCGAGGATCTCCTCGACGGTGAGTACTGCACCGTGGCGGCCGGAACGGCTGGCGATCTCCTGCACCGCGGCGAGCGCGCGCCTTGGGTTGAGTGCGACGGTGTTCTTCGCAAACTCGCGCGCACTGAGCACTTGAATCGTCGGCGGAATCTTGTCCGCGGGGAAGTCCTTGAGGTTCTCAGTGACGATCGCGCCGGCTCCTGCAATGACGGCCGCGGCGACCACGTGCTCGTCGTCCTGATCGGGAAGACCGAACGTGCCCTCCAGCGGTTCCCACCCTTCGACCTCCGCATCGGCGAACTCGCGCCGCATCGCTGCAATGAGGATCGCTGCGCGGCCTGCAGCCTCCGCTACGGGGATTCCCCGTTTCACGAGCTTGGCTTCCTCGTGATACTCGAGCTCTTCCAGGATCGCCGAGCTCCAGGTCGGTCGATACGCGCCCTCGACCGCGAGGGAAAGGAGGAAGTCACGTTGCAGGCTCGGCCACAGCACGCTGGTGTCGAGGGTCGCCGTGAACACGACCCCATCCTGTCAGGCTGCGGAGCTAGAGGCGGGCAGCCCGCCTCGACGCGACCGCCTTCCTCGCCGCTTTGAGGTCCTCGAGCGTCTGTTCGACGTTGTCTTCGTCGACAGCGTCACGCGTGGCAGCGAGCATGTCGTACTGACGCTCACGACGGCGCTCCCGATACTCGAGCAGATCTGCAAGGAGAACACGGCGATGCGTTCCGGCCCTCTCGAAGGGGATCTCGCCCTCGTCGAGGAGCTTTACAACGGTCGGGCGGCTTACGTTTAGGAGATCCGCTGCTTGCTGAGTGGTCAGCCGCGTCGTCTGCGGTACAACCGAGACGGCTAGCCCGCTTTGCATCGCATCAACAATCTTGCGGAGTGCAAGGTAGACCTCTTCCGGGAGTTCTACCTGATCGCCTGGACGCGCTCCCGCAAGGAAGTACCTTGGCTCGGGAAGAGCTCTGCCCGCAGCCTCATGGGCGGTGAGGAAGTCCAGAACAGGGGCAAGCTCGTAGCCCTTGCTGGGAAGGTACGTCTCTTCAACGACTGCAGCGCGAGACACGGGAATCACCTCAATACAGGTAAACGCAGGGGATTGCGTTTGTTGCGATTACGGTAGCACGTATCCCCGACAGATCGATAGGAGGATGCTGGGCTAGCAGCTCGACTGCCCGGTCAAGACACTCCGAGTCGCGCGAGCGCGTAACTCCACGGGAGGCGCTCCTGCTCGAGGCGTATGTTGCCCTCCGCGCTCAGCGACTGAAGAGTCGCGCGCTCATCAGGCGTGAGCAGCTCGAACACGCCGACGTTCGGATCCGGATCGGTCCCCCACAGATCACGGTGAGCGAACAGAGTATCCATATCCATCAACGCCGACGTTGCGTCCACACCCCTGGCTCGAAGTCGGTTGAGTATGGCGAATCCGTGCGAATCGAGGTCGCCCCAGTAGGTGACCGTCTGCGCCCACGGGAGCCGGGCGACGAGATCGACGCGGTGACCACCACCGTGCACTGCTACAGCTCGGGGCACATCCGGCATCGCGAGCAGGGTGGCGAGGTTCTCGAACACGAACACGCGCTCGGGTCGGATCGTGCTTGCCGCAAGGTCGTCGACGGGCGCCGACACATCGGTGAGCCCCTGGAACGAGAGCGACGGATCGAGAGCACGGATCCGTATGAGCGGTGACGGCTCGCGAAGGCCCAGTCCGGGCGCTCCGGTTCCCGCCCGATGCAACGCCTCGACGAGTCCGCGGCGAGATTCGATCCATTTGGTGTGGATGCCGCGGATCGGCAGTTCCCGCACCAGGTGGCCCGATTCCGGGTTCTCGCGCAACCAGGCCAGCACATGGACGAGCCTGTCGAAATCGGCGCCATCGAGATCGCTGATCGCGCGGCCATGGGCGCGGAGCACACCGCTGGCATCGGAACCGGCCAGGCTCCTCAACTCGTCAAGTCGCGCCATCAGACGTCGCCAACCCTCCGCCTCGCCCGCCGCTCGAGCGATCGAATCCGAACCGCGCAGCACCGCGCGAACGGGGACTTCCTGCGACCCGATCCGTGACCAATGGCGGACGACCCACTCGAGCTCGATACCCGAGTCCTCGCTCACACCGCGCCAGGCGTCGACCCACCGTCGAACCAGATTGAGATCGTCCAGCGCCTCCCGCTCCGTTGGGGGGCGTAGCGGAACGTCGAGCACGACATCGGTCTGCTGCTCGGCGGCCCAGGTGCGTGCATCGCGGTCGAAGAGCTTCTTCGCCCGCGCGCGCAGGTCAGACGGTGTGACAAGCGTGGTCACGCGCGCGACTCCGCGTGCGGCGGGGTGGCGACCTCAGGTTCACCGACCGAGAACACCACGTTCGCCAGCCGTGAGGCGTCGCGGTCGGGGTTCGATACCGACGTGATCGCACCCACGTACGGCTCGAGCGTCTGCAGCAGCTTCTGCGGTGTCGCGAGGATCATGTGGAATCCGAACTCGCGGAACACCTCCATCGCGTTGCGCGTGTATCGGCTGTCAGCCTTGTCGAACGCCTCATCGAGCACGATCGACCCGAACCTCGGAACCTCGTCCTCTTCTTCAGTCAGCTGGTACCGCAGCGCTGCCGCGAGGCAGAAGATGACGAGCTTCTGCCGCTGACCACCCGACAAGCCCTCTGCGGAGTCATACACCCGCACAACGCGGCCGGCGACGTCCTTCTCCCGCGCGAGGAAGCTCACGTGAAGCCTCGTGTCGAGCACCCGGTTGCGCCAATCGATGTCGACGCGGTCCTTGGATCCGAGTCGACCGATTACGCGCTGCAGCACGGCGAATCGTTGCTCGGCACCGGCGGCCGACTCGTCGGCCCAGTTGCCTTCAACGATGCGACGGAGGTCGGTGAGGAACTCGTCGACCTCCGGGGTCCGCGTCGTCTTCACATCGATCTCGAGGAAGCGGTCCGCTCCCTCGAACGGGGACCGCCCCAGGGATGCGTTGACGGGGAGGATTCGCTCACGGATGAGACCCGGGGCGTCGCGGAGGTCGCTGAGCAAGTGTGCGACGACGTCCTGCGATCGTTCCCGCAACAGCTTGCGGAACTCGGACTCCTTCTCGGGCAGGCCGCGGGCGATGATGCCTTCGCGCAGTTCCCGGTAGCCGTAGCGGTCGCGGATGTCAGCAGTCAGCTCTGCGGATGCAGCGGGCCACCCGAGCCGAAACTCGGCGGCGCGCCCGGCGAAGCTGGCCTCAGCATCCGCTGCGCGGCTGGCCGAGGCGTCCTTCTCCTTCGAGAGTGCCGACTGCATCTTTCGCGCGACTTCGTCCACCGTCTCCAGGCTCACGGAGCGTCGCTCGGCTCGGAACCGGCTTTCGAGGGCGTCGGCGATCCGCTCCTCGACCGGTGCATATGGGGTGGCCTCGAGTTCGGCGACGTGTGCCGCGATGCTTTCGACGTGATTGCGGGCGACAGCGTGGGCTCCGAGCGCCCGTGCGTGCTTCGCGTTCGTTTCGTCCAGCCGCTGGGTCGCTCGCTCCGCGGCCTCCTGTGCTTCGCGGAGAGTCCCCGACTCGCTGGTGAGCACCCGGAGATCGTCGCGCTGGGCCGCGGTGACCGCCATCGCAGTTGCGAGGTCCACTTGGCCCCAGCTGAACGTCGATACGCGTGTGAAGACGTCGCGCCGACTGACCGCGTCCTGACGAAACGAGTCGGCCTCGGCGTCGCGGGCGGATGCTTCCTCCATCGCCGCCATCGCGTCCCGCCGACGCTCAAGCAATGCCTCGAGCCGCGCGCGGGTGTCGCCGCCCAGCACCCATCGAGTGGCATCACCGACCTCGTGACGGTCGTCCTTCTCATACCTGCGTGAGTTGCGCTTGACCAGGCCGCCGATCGTGACGCCACGCTCGACGTCATCAAGCTCGTCGGGGTGCGAAACGCAGGCGTAGTCGAACTCGGAGGCCATGCGCTTGCGGACGTAGGACGCGAAGGGCCCATCGCTCACCGCGAGGCGATGAACGAGCGAGCGGACATCCTTGGGGCGACGCGGCTCGTCGACGGCGTGCGGGACCGCTTCGATGACGAGCCGGACACCGAGTGTCCGCGAGTCGGCTGCCCGACGCGCGGCGACAAGATGTTCGTCCCGCACGAGGAGCGTCGACGCAAACGGAGCGAGCACTCGCTCTGCCGCGCCGCGCCAGGCGGAGTGCTGCTCGGCGACCGAGATCAGCTCGCCCGCAAAGGGGAATGTCGATGCCGGCACACCAACAGCGTCCGCGAGGAATCGTCGTGCGCTCAGAAGCTTCTCGTCGAGGTTGCTCCGGTGATCTCTCAGCGCCTGAATCTGCCTGGTGACTTCGTCCAGCGCCTTACGCGCCTGACTCGCGGCGTCACGCACCTCATGCGACACAGCGGGGATGTCGCGCGCAACCTCGGTGACGGCCGCGGCAAGGAGCTCCGCAAACTGCCCGGGGTCTTCGGGCATTGGTGCGCCGATGCGCATCAGCTCTGCGGTCAACTGAGCTCGATATTGCCTAGTGACGTCCTCGGCACGCTGCGCACTGTCGATCCGCTCCTGCAGAAGCTCGACGCGCGCGCCGCCCTCGTCCCGGACCCGCGCCTTCGCGGTTTCCAGCGCCTCTGCCGCCAACCGCTGCTCTCGCGCGGCGTCGCTCAGGTCGCTCTCGGCGCGCGCCAGCGCGGCGCGTGCGGGGCCCGCGGCTTCCTTCGCGAGCCGCAACTTGAGTCCCGCTGTGAAGGGCTCGACCCCGTCGTGCAGATCGGAGATCGCCGCCATCTCAGCGCCGGCCAAGTCGAACGCGGTGATCGCCTCGTCGACCTTGCGGAGCGCATCAGCCTGCTTCCTCAGGTCGACCACGTGCTTGTGCGCGGCATCGAGCTCCGTGAACTGCTCAACGGCGGTCTCGGACCGCGCGAAGGTCCCCGGCTGGTCGAGCATGAACCCGCGGAACAACGCGTCGAGGGTGCCGAGGTTCTTCGCTGATTGTGTCTTGTGGAGAAGCTGAAGCGTCGCATCTCCGCGGAAGCCGAACTGACGGATGATCCGCTCGTGAAAGCGTCCGTGTCTCCCGCCGGTGGTGATCAGCGCGTCGGGGAAGGCCTTCGACATGCGACGCGCGTCAATTCCGCCTTCGACGTGCGGCTTCACGTCGAGAAGCTTCACGTGACCGCGGGTAAAGATCCGTGCGTCCTTCAACGCGGTCGGTTCGGTGCGCGTGCCCGGTGCGTGGAACACCCGCAGCAGGACGACCGGTTCATCGCGGAGATTCTCGTAGCGCAGCAGGATGCCGCTCCAGGTTGCCTTCGAGCGCAGGTAGGTCGTGGTGGCCCGATCGGCAGTCTCGTCAGCTTCCTTGCTCCAGGCGCCACGCACATAGCTCATCAGCGTCCGATCGCTCTGCCGGGAAGCGCCATCCTGAGCCGCCGCGTTGAGGCGCAGCCACCTGTCGGGGGTGAGGACGGCGGCAATCGCGTCGAGTAGCGACGACTTGCCCGATCCGGATGCGCCGGTGAACAGGTGGCCGGCGCGCGCGACATCCACGGAGACGTGGCCGGCGAACGTGCCCCAGTTGACGAGTTCGATTTGGGCGAGTCGCCACTGGCCGGGCCTGGTCGGATCGACCTCCGGCTCGTCGGTGGGGAAGCTCAGCATCGTCATTCTGTGTCATCCTCGGCATCCGTCGACGGGGCAGCGGATTCTCCTCCGCCCTCTCGGGCGATCCGGTGGTACTCCGATGTGATCGCGCGGATCTGGTCGGCATCGACGAGCAGTCGGAGCACGGGCGAAATCTCGGCACGGTCATCGCCAACGGCGTGCAACACGCGGAGCTTGTTCTGCATCTTGTTCCACGACGAGTTGACGCGGCTCGCGAAGTCCTTCTCATCACGGTCCGGGGTGCGGAACACGGCGAGCTGCTCGAACACCTCCGCCTGCCCGACGATCACCCGACCGCGACCCTCCTCGCTCAGCAGCGTCTGGCGCAAGACAAGCAGCATTGCGGTGTCGAGGAACGTCAACGCCTCAGACCGCACTGCCTTCGGGGCGTCCTCGGACGGAGCGTTGCGGACGAAGGCGAACTCGTTGTCCCGATCGATGACCAATTCGAGGAACAAATCGGCGAGCCGGGAGCGGAGGACAGCCTCGTCGGTGAGCAGCACCGCCCACAGCTGCGCCTCGCGCGCTCCGGAAAGATACGGGCCACGCACCAGACGCAGCAAGACGCGCCTCGTGCGATCAGGGAGTTCCCCGGCGTCGCCACGCCAGAGGCCTCCGTGCTCGTCGGGGGCGACATCCGCCGTGGTCGACTCGGTCATGCCACCGCTCCTGTGAATCGGTGCGCGGCCACAATCGCCGCACGCGGAACTCCGTCGGCGCCCTGCCAAGCGAGTACCTCGGGCTCATCGTCAACGGTGCCCTGCTCGGCGGCGATCGAGAGAAGTCCGATCACGCTGCCGACCCCCTGCGTCGCGGGGTATCGAGCAAGGACATCTGCGACGGTGCACGAGGGCACCTCGGCGAGCAGGTCGTTGACGTTCCGGGTGAGTTCGTCGAAGTCGATCTCGGTTTCGCGAGCGATCGCCCGCAGCTCCTCGAGGCTCGCGAGGGATGTCGCCTGCGTGACGATCTCTTCGGTGGCGGCGAATTCGGCGGGGTCGTGAAGGTCGATCGCCCCGACGCTCGACAGCGCAACGGCCGAGAGATCCAGCGTGAGAGACGTCGGATGCCACGGACGCGTGTGTGCGGCGGCTTCCACCCCCGCGTGCTGAGCCTCCCGCAGAAGAGTCCGCAGGACCCGGTCGCGCTGGTAGTCCTGCGACTGCACGTAGCGGCGGAGCGCCCGGGCGAACAATGTGATGACATCGTGGATCTCCGCGCTTCGTCCCTTGAGCGTTGCGAGGAAGGCGCGCAGTGCCCGGCGCTCATCCGAGGTGAGATCACGAGCGAATCTGCGGTCGAGGATGCGACGGATGTCGGCCTCGAATGCGGCACCGAGTGCAGGGTCGAGCACGAGCTGGGAGAAGGCAGCGAAACTGCGGCCTGCATCCGAGTCGGAGATGTGGTCGATTCCGCGGAAGACTTCGTCGACGACTGACGCCTGAGAAACATCGGACTCGACGATCTTCGCCCTCAGCGACGCATTCAGCGTCTCGAACTCGGCACGCACCCGAGCAAAGTCGTCCGGCACGTCCGCCGCCTGCGCCAGCACGTCGCGAACGCGCTCGAGCGCCCGGTCTTCATCGATCGCGGACTCGTCACCGGAACGCAGGCTCTCGATCCGCCGCTCAATCGACTCGATCTCTTCCTCGAGTAGCGCGATGCGCGCTGACACGTCAGGATCGGTGTCGATCGCGAGGCGACGGACCTGCGCCGCAAGACTCGCAAGCCGAGACTCGGTCACACTCGAACGCGGGGCGGCACGCCCCTGTAAGAAGCGGATCCCGGCGATCGCATCCGGGGAAAGCTCGAGCGTCTCACCCCGAGCTTCCGATGACGGCCGACGCACCAGGAAGCCGGCCGATCGCCACTCCCCGCAGTACCCCTTCGCAGTCAGCGGCAAGATCAGCCCCTGCGCACGGAGCCGCTCGAGGTCGGCATCGATCCGCTCGTACAGCTCCTCAGCGTCGACTCGGCGCTCGTCTCCGCCCAGGTGGGTGCCGAGAAGACCGGCGACCACGGGTGCACTGTC
Source organism: Microbacterium sp. 10M-3C3 (assembly GCF_003931875.1). NCBI lineage: Bacteria > Bacillati > Actinomycetota > Actinomycetes > Micrococcales > Microbacteriaceae > Microbacterium > Microbacterium sp. 10M-3C3. The sequence continues at coordinate 2,999,727 of NZ_CP034245.1, forward strand.
GGCTCGAAGCAGCTTCCACGCCGCATCGCGCTCCGCAAGCTGGGCGAGCTCGAGAACCTGGGCGACGGCGGGCACGCGTCCATTCTGAAGGAACACACCGACATCCGTTGACGCGGCGGCGGCGGATAGTTCGGGCTGAGTCACCCGATGAGGTAGACCATCCCGCGACCGTCTGTCGCGAGCGCCTCGACGAATTCCTGTGCCCGCGTGAGGTAGTCGAGGACGTAGCGGAGCTCGTCGTCATCGTCGACTCCGTGCCGGCTTCGCCAAGTGCGCGCCCATGTTCGCGCCTGGTCCTCGTCGATCGCACAGAGGTCGTCCCGAATCGCTGGCACCTCCTCCGGGAGGATCGTCCTCACCCACGGGTCCCAGCCCATGTCGTGCATCGTCACGTTCCCCTCGAACATCCGGTAGCACGAGCCGGCGGCGGGACTTCCGGGCCCCGAGCGCGTGAGGGACTGCAAAGCGGACCATGCCTTGTCGAGATAGAGCATGTCGCGCTTCGGTGAGACCTGCTCGAACGTCGCGACACTCACGCTCGCGTGCGGCTCCAGGCCCCACGCGTCAGCGAGCGGGTCGCTGGAGAGGATGCTGTGCGGGTCATCGACCGCCTGCTGAGCAAGGTCGGCATCGAAGGCATAGGCGTAGTAGCGGATTCCCATGCGGCCAGCATCCCGACGCAGGCGCAGCCACGATCACCGCATCCGACGCCGTGGGGAGAACGCGCCCGAATCCGCCGCTGTGGAGGAACGGAGGCCTTCGCATGGCCCCGCCCCTGGAGACCGAGGGATATGCGCTCGCGGTCTCGCGGGCAGCGGCACTGAACCTTCGACCGGTCCGGCCGCAACCGAGCAGGTTGATGAACAAGAGCTCCCGATCGAGTTCAGATCGCCCAGCGTGAGACGCTCCGCAAACGTGGCAGAAGTGGCGGATTTCGTGGCAGAGCAGAGTAAAAAACCCCTGACCGGGGATTTTTCGGCGGAGACGGAGGGATTTGAACCCTCGGTCCCCTTACGGGGACTCCACCTTAGCAGGGTGGTGCACTAGGCCTGACTATGCGACGTCTCCAGGTGCCGCACGGCGGCACGCGGCTCCCATACTAACCGCCCGCAGGCGCGGCGCCGAACCGTCACTCAGCGCAGGTTGCCGTTCGAGCACGTGTTCTGCGCGGCGGTCTGCCCGGCAATCGTCGAGGGCAGTGCCACCGGCGTCTCGGTCGGTGCCGGATTCGCCGCATCCGTCGGCGCGGTCGTCGGCGCCTCGGTCGGAGCCTCCGTCGGCGTCGCGCCGTCGCCCCCGTCTTCGACGATGACGCCGTCGCCCTGGCTCGCCTTGCCGGTCAGCTCGATCGGCTGATTCGCCTCGAGCGCCGCCCACAGGGCGTCGGCCGCCGGCTTGTTCGGCACGACGCGGTTCGGGTCGGCGGGATCGGCCAGGGTCGGGTACTGCACGAAGACGATCTCGTCGAAGGGGACGTCCTTCACCGCGAGCGCGATCTGCACGAGCGTCATCGGGTTCGTGAGGCTCGTCGACGGGTCGACGTTCTTCAGCGCCGTCGAGGCCAGCGAGAACAGCGTCGCCGGGTTGGACAGGACGTCCTCGCTCACGAGCTTGCGCGCGAGCTTGGCCATGTACTGCTGCTGGTTGGAGATGCGGCCGAGGTCGCCGCCGTCGCCGACGCCGTGACGCGTGCGCAGGAACTGCAGCGCCTCGAGGCCCTGGATGTTGCGGGTACCGGCGGGCCAGTCGATGCCCGTGTAGCGGTCGCGGATGCCGTTCGCGATGCAGACGTCGACGCCGCCGATCGCATCTGTGATGTTGATCACGCCGCCGAAGGTCGTCTTGGCCGCGAACGGAATGTTCTGGCCGCTCAGCTCGGAGACGGTCTTCACGACGCACGACAGACCGCCGTACGAGTAGGCGCTGTTGATCTGCTGCTTGCTCATCGCCGACGTGGTCTTCCCGTCCGCGTTCGTGCATGACGGGATCGGCACCATGAGGTCGCGCGGGAAGGAGATCACCGTCACCCGGCGCGGGTTGTCGGAGATGTGGACGAGCATGTTCACGTCGTTGAGGTTGTCGGCCGCGTCCGGGCCCGTGCAGCGCGCGCCGAAGTACTGCGCGAACTCGGGCTCGCACTCGTCCGTGCCCGCGATGAAGAGGTTGACGCCGCCTTCGATCGCCCCGATGTCGGGCGGTACGGGGCTCTGCCCCTCGAGGTCGACGGCGTCGGCCGTGAAGCTCGACACACCGTCGTAGACCGCCCACGCCGCGACCCCGCCGCCGGCGACCAGCACGACCGCGAGCGCGACCGCGACGATGCGCATGATCTGCGAGAACGGGCCGGGTGAGGTGAGTCGACCGTGACGCGCCACCGTGCGGCGGCCGCGCGAAACGGGCGTGGTCGGGCTCACGGAGATCCTTCCGGACGGGGAAAGGGCGGGCAGCGCCCCATATTAGGGCCGGACGCCTGTGAACCCGGTGAAGGACTCTCGCAGCAGCCCGTGTTCGGAGATCACGGCACGAGCGAGGGTCTTGTAGCCCTGCGACTCGAAGAACACCGTGATGCGGTCGGCTTCGACGGCCATGACCGTCCCCTCCCCCCACTCGGCGTGCGTCACGGGCTCGTCCACCTGCCACTCGTCGCCCCCGACGGATGCGGCCTGCGCGGCGTAGGCGGATCCGTCGGCGCACGTGTCGCAGTGGCCGCACGGCTCGGGCAGCTCCTGCCCGAAGTAGCCGAGCAGCACGTGCCGGCGGCACCGTCGCGTCTCGGCGTACCCCCGCATCATGTCCACGCGCGAGCGGTCGATGTGCTCGCGGTCCTCGGAGCGCTGGAGGGCGGCCGCGACAGCGGCCTTCTCGTCGCGGCCCAGCCAGCTCGCGCCGTTGCGATCGATGCGTGCGGCGGCGGTGTCGACCAGCAGGCTGAGGAGCGCGGTCAGGCGCCGGGGCGCGACCTCCGCCGCCGCGGCGAGGTCCGCGCGCGACACGGTGCCCCGGGCGGCGAGCGCGCCGACGACGCGGCGCAGCTCCGGAGCATCCGGATGCTTCGTCGCGAAGAACGTGCGCAGCGCGAGGTCTTCCGGCCGGTAGTGCAGCGTCGCCCGGGCGGCCGCGCCGTCGCGACCGGCACGGCCGAGCTCCTGGTAGTAGGCGTCGACGGAGTCGGGCACGTCGGCGTGCACGACGAAGCGCACGTCGGGCTTGTCGATGCCCATGCCGAACGCCGACGTCGCGACGACCACGTCGAGCTCACCCGCGTGGAAGCGCTCGTGGACGCGTTCGCGCTCCTTCGCCGGCAGCCCGCCGTGGTACGCGGCGACCCGCAGCCCGCGCGCCGTCAGGTCGGCGGCGTACTCCTGCGTGCTGCGGCGCGTCGCGACGTACACCAGCCCGGGCATCGGCAGGCCCGCGACATCGTCGACCACGGCGGCCCGCTTGTCGGCGTCTTCGGGGTGCCGGCGCACCGCGAGGTCGATGTTGGGGCGGTCGACGTCGCCCGCGAGGATGACCGGATCACGCAGGCCCAAGCGCTCGACGATCTCGCGGCGCACCGGCAGCGACGCCGTCGCGGTGAGCGCGAGCACGGGCGGACGGCCGAGCCGCTCCACCGCGTCGCCCAGCACGAGGTAGTCGGGGCGGAAGTCGTGCCCCCACGCCGCGATGCAGTGCGCCTCGTCGACGACGAACAGCGACACCCCCGCCTCGGCCACCCGCGTCACGACGTCATCCTTTGCGAGCTGCTCCGGCGCGAGCAGGAGGTACTCGATCTCGCCGGCGTCCACGCGCTCCCACGTGTCGCGCGTCGCGCGCGCGCCGCGCGTGGAGTTCAGAACCGCACCGACGGGCGCGTCGGGCGCCTCGCCGAGCCGCTCGACCTGATCCGCCTGCAGGGCGATGAGCGGCGACACGACGACCGCGATCCCCGGTCGCAGCGCCGCGGCGATCTGATAGACCGCGGACTTGCCCGACCCGGTCGCCCATACGACGAGCACGTCGCGGCCGTCGACCGCGGCACGGATCGCTTCGCGCTGGTCGGGATGCAGGTGGTCGAGGCCGAAGCGCTCGCGCGCGACGCCGTCGATGTCGAGGGAGGTCATGGTCCTAGTGCAACGCTAATCCCCGGATCCGGCTGCGGGGGTTGCGGATCGTGCCAGAGTCGAACCACCGGATGTCGTACCGCGCCGAGGAGGAACCATGGCCACACCCGTCGAGCAGCTCATGCACGCGAATCTCACCGAGGTCTTCGGTGAGCGCGGCAGCGCCGCGCGCGCCGAGGCCGCGGCGCGGACGTACGCCGCCGACGTCGTCTTCTCCGATCCGGACGAGGTCGTGGTCGGCGTCGACGCCGTGGTCGAGAAGGCCGGGAGGATCCTCGACGGCGCGCCCGGGTTCGTGTTCCGCCCCGCCGGTCCGGTGCACGAGAACCACGACCTCGGCTACCTCGCGTGGGAGTTCGGGCCCGCCGATGCGGAACCGGTCGTCACCGGATTCTACGTGTGCTTCATCGAAGCGGGGCGCATCACGAAGGTCTACACGGTCCTGACCGCGTCCTGACCAGCCGACCGCGTCGAGGTCGCGCGGCTCAGGCGGCGCGTGACAGCTCCTCGCGGAGAATGCGGGCGCCGGCCGACAGCGCGGTCAGCTTGTCGAGAGCGACCTGGCGCGGCAGCGGCGCCATGCCGCAGTTCGAGCTCGCGATGAGGTCCGCCGCATCCACGAACTCCAGCGCGCGCCGCAGCGTGTCGGCGACCTCCTCCGCGCTCTCGACGCGGGTGCTCGCGACGTCGAGGGCGCCGAGCATGACCTTCTTGCCGCGGATGAGCTCGAGGAGCTCGATCGGCACGCGGGAGTTGTGGCTCTCGAGCGAGACGACGTCGATGCGCGAGCCCTGCAGCAGCGGGAAGGACTCCTCGTACTGCCGCCACTCCGGCCCGAGGGTCTCCTTCCAGTCGGTGTTGGCCTTGATGCCGTAGCCGTAGCAGATGTGCACGACCGTCTGCGCCTTCAGGCCCTCGGCCGCGCGCTCGAGGGCCGCGATGCCCCAGTCCTTCATCTCGTCGAAGAAGACGTTGAAGGCCGGCTCGTCGAACTGGATGATGTCGACGCCCGCGGCCTCCAGGTCACGCGCCTCCTGGTTGAGGATCGCCGCGAACTCTTCCGCCAGACGCTCGCGGCTGCGGTAGTGCCGGTCGGCGAGCGTGTCGATCATCGTCATCGGACCGGGCAGCGCCCACTTGATCGGCCGGTCGGTCAGCGTGCGCGCGAACGCGGCGTCCGCGGCGAACACCGGGGCGTGCCGGGCGACGTCGCCGACCACCGTCGGGACGCTCGCGTCGTAGCGGTTGCGGATGCGGACGGTCTCGCGGCGCTCGAAGTCCACGCCGTCGAGGTGCTCGATGAAGGTCGTCACGAAGTGCTGCCGCGTCTGCTCGCCGTCGCTGACGATGTCGATGCCGCGGCGCTCCTGCTCGAGAACGGCACTGCGCAGCGCGTCGCGCTTGCCCTCGGCGAGCGCCTCGCCCTCGAGCTGCCACGGTGACCACAGCCGCTCGGGCTCCGCGAGCCACGCCGGCTTCGGCAGGCTTCCCACGATCGCGGTGGGCAGCAGCGCGGTCATCGCGCGCCCGCCAGCTCGGCGCCGGTCCATCGCGCGAGGAGTGCGCCGTAGGGGCGCACGAGGTGCTCCTCGGCCCAGCGGCCCTGCACGACGGCGAGGCGGCTGCGCTCTTCCCGGTCGTACTCGATCCCCGTCGGCTCGAAGTCGGGCTGCTCGAGGCTCGGCCGGTAGAGCTCGCCCGCGACCGAGCGCGCGGCGTAGATCTCGGGTCGGTAGATCTTCTGGAAGGTCTCCATCGTGCTGACCGTACCGATCAGCTGCAGGTCGGTATACCCGTCGAGGCGGCCGTCGCGGACGTAGAAGGCGAGGGGGGCGACGCTCCCGCGCGGCATGAAGTACCGCACCTGCAGGCCCATCTTCGCGAAGTAGCGGTCGGTGAGCGACGGCGACCCCTCCTGCACGTACTCGACGCCGAGCACCGGATGGGTCGCGGCCGTGCGGCGATACGTGCGGCTCGTCGACACGCTGATGCAGATGAGCGGTGGCGCCGGGTAGTGCCGACGGAAAACGTCCGAGTCCACCAGGCGTTCGAAGAGCCGGCCGTGGAGATCGCCGAAGTCCTCCGGCACCGGGCCGCCGTCGGCGGTGGCGGCAGCAAGCGCGATGCTGAAGTCGTAGTCGCGCAGGTAGGAGGAGAAGTTGTTCCCGACGATGCCCCGGTGGCGCTCACCCGTGCGCCGGTCGAGGATCGAGACGTCGAGGATCTCGATCGCGGGCACCGGCGCCGCGGCATCCACCTGCAGGTCGATCGAGACGATGTCGAGCTCGACCGCCCAGCGGCCGCGCTCCGCGTCGTCGGATGCGGCGAGGTCGGCGAAGCGGCGGTCGATCATCGCCAGCGCGGCCCGCAGGTTCTCGCGGCGGTTCGCGCCGCGCGCGAGGTTGGCGAAGTTGGTCGTGATCCGCGAGCCGGCCGACGGGACGTAGTCCTCGTCGAAGCGCGTCGTGGTCAGGCGGAACGCGATCTTGTCCATGGAGGACAGCGTGCCCGCAATGCCGGGTCATCAGGTAATCCGGCGTCACTATGCAATGCCATAGCCTGTGACTATGTCCCAGCGCGCGAGCGGCATCACCCTTCAACAGCTGCAGTACTTCATCGAGGTGGCGGCAGAGGGGTCGATCTCGGCCGCGGCCGACCTGCTCTACGTCGCGCAGCCCACGATGTCGGCGGCGATGAAGGACCTCGAGCAGCGTGTCGGCCGCACGCTGCTGCTGCGCTCGGCGCGCGGGGTGACGCTCACGCTCGACGGCGTCGAGTTCCTGGGGTACGCGCGCCAGGTGGTCGAGCAGGCGCAGCTGCTCGAGCAGCGCTATCTCGGTCGGCCGCCCTCCCGGCGCCTGCTCGGCGTCTCCGCGCAGCATTACTCGTTCGCGGTCGACGCCTTCGTCCGCATGGTGAAGGCGACCGACGTGCCGGAGTACGAGTTCTCGCTCCGCGAGACGCGCACGTGGGACATCATCGAGGACGTCCGCACGCTCCGCAGCGAGCTCGGCATCCTGTATCGCAACGACTTCAACCGCGACGTGCTCGACAAGCTCCTGCGCGACTCCTCGCTCGCCTTCCATCCGCTCTTCGTGGCGGAGCCGCACATCTTCGTCTCCCGCCGCAATCCGCTCGCCTCACGCGAGCGGGCGACCCTCGACGACCTCGCCGCCCTGCCGCGGCTCACCTTCGATCAGGGCGCGAACAACTCGTTCTACTTCGCCGAGGAGATCCTCTCGACACTCTCGAGCAGCCGCGAGATCCGCGTGTCCGACCGGGCGACGATCTTCAACCTCATGATCGGCCTCGACGGCTACACGATCTCCACGGGCATCATCAGCGACGATCTCGACCCCGAGATCGTCGCGGTGCCGCTGGACGTCGATGAGCGCATCGAGATCGGCTGGATCGGCCGCACCGCGGTCCCCCTCACCGAGCAGGCGCAGCGCTACCTCGCCGAGGTGCGCGCCGTGGTCTCCGAGTTCGGCGTGACGCTCGTCGACTGAGCCGGGGCCAAGCAACGGCTCGTCACCTCAGTTAGAAGAGCCGCTGCTCCGGGTCGTCTTGCTTACCGTCGGTCGGAGGGTCGCTCTTGGGAGTTCTAGCACGCCGCGGTCGTGAGCGCGGGAACCGCTCACCCTTCCCATACTCGACGTTCGGACCGCGTGCCGCTTCAGAGGTCCGCGTGATGATGGATCTGGTCTGAAGATCCGCGAGGATATCTCGAGCGCGCCAGACATCTATGTCGAACAGGTTCTGCAGAGTGCGGTTAGTCACCTTGCCGTACTCGTTGATATGCGCGACAACTTTGCGGTCGATCTCATCCGTTGTGCGCCGCTGGTAGCGCACGGCGGTGCCGAGCGCACGAAGTGCGTCGCTCCGAAGCCGGTACTGCTTGACTCGCGATCGTTGCGACTCCCGCGTGAGTTCCAGGATGCCGGGCACATCCTGAGCCATCCTCCTCAGAATTAGCTCGGTTTCCGCTTGCCCCTTCTGTAGTACCGGCGCCATGTCGGCCGAGGTGACAGTTCTACGTTGGCAGAGGGAGTACAGCACGAGCATCGAATCCGTGTCCTCGCGCTCGTCCGCGGGCAATTGCGCAACGAATCGGGCAATAGAGGTTCTTGGGGCACCTCCAGCGAGCACGACCCGCACATAGTCCACGCCGTCTTCGATTACCGGCGGCTCCTGTCCAGCACGAATCATCTCGCGGAACATGCGATCCACGCCTCGCCCCGTCTCCTCTGCGAGCCGGAGCATGCGTGCCGCTTTGGCTAGCACGGGATTTCGCGGGGTGGATGCGTGGGTAAGGATGTTGCGGCTCGTGACGCTACCAACAAGCGGACCCGGAGAAATTGCGATGAACGCCGAGGGCGAATGTTCCAGGTTGACTGGTTGGTCCAAGTGGTAGTCGCGGTGTATCAGCGCATTCGATAGCGCCTCCCGAACTGCGACTTCTGGGAAGTCGGCGATCTCGATCTGTTGACCGTTGGGCAGGGTTAAAGGGGTCACGTTGCGGCGCGCCCAGATCAAGTCCATCGTCCGCTCGAACGCAAGTATTAACGGGTAGTTCAAGCGCTCCACGGCCGTCGCTTCACCACCAGGCGTCTGCCGGTATTGATAAAGAACTTGTGGAAGCTGGCTGGCCTCCTCGCTGAACAATAGGGCGCCAGCTCGCAGCAAGAACCCCTTTTCGTCCATCACGCCGAGCGCGCGGAGCAAGTCTTCGTCGCTGAGGAGGGCCAGCGCTTGTCGGTCATCTGGCACACGCTGCAGTGCGTCACGCGCAGCAGTGAGCGCTCGCGGCGAGACATGAGATATCCGAAGCTCAGTCGACTGTGCTGACCAGTCGATCGGAAGTCGTTCTTCTCGCAGGCGGCGATGCTCCTGAGGAGTCAGCGGAACACAGTCCGTGCCAATTCGATGGGTTGCTTTGCCCTGCTTGTCGGCGTGAATATCAAAGCTCTGAAAGACGTCCAGGACGAGCAATGCCACGCCCGCGTGCTCTCTCAGCCGAGATCCCACCATTAGTGGCGGATCGGTTAGCTCATGAATTCGGCGCTGAACTATGCGGGGGTCGAGGTCACACCCCATCATCGCTTCCCGGCCACCTCTGGAGTTCGCCACCCCCATCACAACTGTGCCGCCCCTGCTGTTTGCGAAACACACGGTGGCGTCCACTAGTAGCTTGAGTGCGTCGTTCTTGCTGTGCGGCTGTTGTTTGAAGTCCAGATACTCGGACTCAAGACTGTCCGCGGTCGCGCCCTCACTGATCTTTGCGAGGATGCGATCGAGATCAGCGTCACTAAGAGGCATAGCCACAGTCTGACACGAGTTTGGCGATTCGCACCCATGTCAGGCTTCTGCCAAACTTCCTCAAACTAGGGCCCGTCGGTGTCGCACCGCCCCCGCATACGTCGTCCTGACGCCGCTTGAGGAGATCTGGCGTGGAACGCCTCCCACGAAGCGGAGGGTGTGGGATTCGAACCCACGGGACATCGCTGCCCACTGGTTTTCAAGACCAGGTCCATCGGCCGCTCGGACAACCCTCCCGGTGCCGGATGCCGCAGCATCCGCCGCCCGAGTCTATCCACTGACGCCGGGTCACCATCGCGCCGCCGAATCACCACGTCCGCCGGGCGAGCGCGTGGTGACTCGGCGGCGCGGGGGCTGGCGAGGGATGCGTCACGCGACGAGCGGGACGACCCCCACGAGCACGGCGACCGCGAGCATGACGAGCGACACGATCACGGCGCGCCACAGCACCTTCTTGTGGTGGTCGCCGAGGTTCACGCCGGCGAGCGACACGAGGAGCAGGATCGCCGGCACGAGCGGGCTCTGCAGGTGCACGGGCTGACCGGTGATCGACGCGCGCGCCATCTCGACGGGGTCGATGCCGTAGGTCTGCGCGCTCTCGGCGAGGATCGGCAGGATGCCGAAGTAGAACGCGTCGTTGGACATGAAGAACGTGAACGGGATCGACAGCACGCCCGTGATGACCGCGAGGAAGGGACCCATCGCGTCGGGGATCACGGTCGTGACCCAGTTCGCCATGGCCGTCACCATGCCGGTGCCGTTGAGCACACCCACGAGCACGCCGGCGGCCAGCACCATCGAGACGACGCCGACGATGCTCGGCGCGTGGGCGACGATCTCGTCGGCCTGCTGCTTGATGCGGGGGAAGTTGACGATGAGCGCGATCGCGGCGCCGACCATGAAGACGTACGGCAGCGGGAACAGGTCCAGCACGAGCAGCACCATGACGGCGAGCGTGAGCACGAGGTTGAACCAGATGAGCTTCGGACGCAGCGTCGGGCGGTTCGGGTCGAGCATCGTGTCAGCCATCGCGGTGTCGGCCGCGTCGACGAGCTCGGCGGCGGCGACAGCCCCGCGGGCGCCGCGCACGGTCACGATGTTGCCGGTGCGCAGATGCGCGCGGGCGCCGGGCTTGCTCTCGGCGCCGCGGAAGAGGCGCGGGCCGGCGAGGCGTCCGTCGCCGCCCTCGAGCCGCGACAGGTCGACCGAGCCGGCGAGGCGGCGGCGCTCGGACAGGCCGAGGAACCACGCGAAGGTCAGCGCGACGACGATGCCCGCCGCGAGCGAGGGCAGCATCGGCACGAAGATGTCGGTCGGCTGCAGGCCGAGCGCGGAGGCGGCGCGGACGGTGGGGCCGCCCCACGGCACGATGTTCAGCGTGCCGTTCATGAGTCCGGCGACGCACGTCAGCACGACGGGGCTCATGCCCAGGCGCAGGTAGATCGGCAGCATCGCGGAGGTCGTGATGATGAAGGTCGTCGACCCGTCGCCGTCGAGCGACACGGCGCCGGCGAGAAGGGCCGTGCCGAGGACCACCTTGGCGGGGTCGTCGCCGAGCAGGCGCGTGACGAAGCGGATGAGCGGGTCGAACAGCCCGACGTCGATCATGATGCCGAAGTACATGATCGCGAACATGAGGAGCGCGGCCGTGGGCGCGAGGTTGCCGATCGCGTCGATCACCATGTCGCCGAGGCCGAGGCCCGCGCCCGCGAACAGACCGAACACCGTCGGCACGACGATGAGCGCGACCATGGGCGTGAGCCGCCGCGTCATGATGAGCGCCATGAAGAGGAGCACCATGAGGAAGCCGAGGGCGACCAGGATGCCGTCGGGCGGGGTGAACGCCGTGGCGTACTCCGCGGTTTCTGCTCGCAGGATTCCCATCGCGACTCCTTCGTCGTAACGTGCGGCCCCGACGGGTCCGCTGACCGGATGCAGGGGAGGCTACGGCCGGTCGCAGCGCCTTCGCGCGCTATCTCTCGTTTCGCCCCTTATGCGCGTATCGTGGGTTTCGCGCATTTTGCGCACAGAGGAGGACGATGCGGTTCGCGACGCGCCTCCTGCTCGTGCAGCTGATCACCCAGGTGTGCGTCGTCGCGGTGTGCGCGGCCGCCTTCGTCGCCCTCACCGTCGGGCAGCTGCGCGCCGAGGCGGAGTCGTCGGCGCTGAACATCGCGCGCACCGTCGCGGCATCGCCGCAGGTGCGCACGCTCGTCACCGCGTACAGCGCCGACCCCGGCACCCCGGATGCGGCGAGCCTGCGCGACGGCCTGTTGGAGAGCTACGCGCGCACGACGACGGAGCGCTCCGGCGCCCTGTTCGTCGTCATCACCGACGACCAGGGCATCCGCCTCGCCCACCCCGACCCCGATCGGCTCGGCGAGGTCGTGAGCACGAGCTTCGACGCGGCGCTGGCGGGGCAGGAGGTCGTGACGTGGGAGACCGGCACGCTCGGCGAGTCGGCCCGCGCGAAGGTGCCCGTCTACCCGTTCGTGCGCGACGGCGCGCCGGTCGGCGAAGTGAGCGTCGGGTTCGCCCGCGGCAGCGTGTTCGACGACCTCCCCGCGATCCTGCTCGCGATCGGCGTGACGGTCGTCGTGGCGCTCGCCCTCGGCGCCGCGGTCGCGGTGCTCATGCGCCGCCGCCTCGAGCGCCTGACCCTGGGCCTCCAGCCCGAAGACCTCGCGGCGCTCGTGCAGACGCAGTCGGCGGTGTTCGCCGCATCCGACGCGGGCGTCGTGGCGGTCGATCCCGACGGCGTCGTGCGGGTGTGGAGCGAGCCCGCCGTCGAACTCCTGGGCGTCGCGGATGCGGTCGGCCGCCGTCTCGACGACCTGCCGCTCGGCGACGACCTGCGCGCGGCGCTGCGCGAGGGAGCGCCGTACGGCGTGATCGTCGGCGAGCGCATCCTCTACATCGACGCCGCGCGCGTGTCGCGTCTGGGCCGAGACCTCGGCACGTCGGCGGTCGTGCGCGACCGCACCGACGTCCTCGCCCTCACCGAGCGCCTCGAGAGCGTCCGGACCCTTACCGAGGCGCTGCGCGTCGAGCGGCACGAGTTCGCCAACCGGCTGCACGCGGCGTCCGGCCTCATCGCGGCGGGCCGCCTCGCCGACGCGCGCGAGCTCCTCGGCGACATCGGCGCGCGCGGCGCCGTCGACCACCGCGTCCCGGGCGTCCCGGCCGTCACCGACCCGGTGCTGCAGTCGTTCGTCGGCGCGAAGGCGATCACGGCGGGCGAGCGGGGCGTGCGCGTGCGCGTCGGCCCCGACACGCTCCTGCGCGGCACCCTCACCGACGTCGAGGACGCCCTGGCCGTGCTCGGCAACCTCATCGACAATGCGATCACGGCCGCCGCATCCGCGCCCGCGCCGCGCTGGGTCGAGGTGACGCTGCTGGACGCGGGCGGCGAGCTGGTCGCGACCGTGACGGACTCCGGCGCCGGCATCGACGCCGGTGCGCGGCCGTTCGAGCCGCGCACCGGCACCGCGCCGACCGAGCCCGACGCGGTGCACGGCCACGGCATCGGGCTGCCGCTGTCGCGGGAGCTCGCACGGCGCCGCGGCGGCGACGTGTGGATCATCGACGAGGGCGGCGCGGGCACCGGCGCCGTGTTCGGGATGCGGCTGCCCGGCGTCATGGGCGCCCTCGACGACGCCTCATCCATCGATCACGAGGAGGACTGATGCCGGAACTGCGCGTGCTCGTGGTGGACGACGACTACCGCGTCGCGGGGCTGCACCGCGACGCGGTCGCCGCCCAGCCCGGCTTCGTCGCCCTCGAGCCGGTGCGCACGGCGGCCGACGCGCTCGTCGCGCTGCGCACGCACTCCCCCGACCTCGTCCTCGCCGACGTCTACCTCCCCGACGGCGACGGCATCGAGATCGTCCGCGCGGCGAGCGCCGATGCGTTCGTGCTGTCGGCGGCGACGGATGCGGCGACCGTGCGCCGCGCGTTCGCCGCCGGCGCGCTCGCCTACCTCGTCAAGCCCTTCGAGGAGCGGGTGCTCGCCGACCGGCTGGCCGCGTACGGGCGCTACCGCAACCTGCTCGCCGCGCCGGCACTCACGCAGGAGCAGATCGATCGCGCCGGCGCCGCGATGCACGGCGCGGGCGACGCACCGTCGATCGCGCGGTCGGCGACGGAGCAGACGGTGCTCGCCGCCCTCGGCGCCGACGAGGCGTCGGCGAGCGAGGTCGCCGAGCGCGCGGGCGTCTCGCGCGCGACGGCGCAACGGCATCTGAGCGCGCTCGCGACGCGGGGCCTGGTCGAGGTGAGCCTGCGGTACGGCGCGACCGGGCGGCCCGAGCACCGGTTCCGCACCGCGCACGGCTGACGCGCCCGCGGGCGGAGGTCGGTTACAGGGCGCGGAGGATCGCGGCGACGCCGCCATCCGCGACCGACGGGCCGACTTCGCCGGCAGCCGCGTGCACCTCGGCGGGGCCCTGGCCCATCGCGATCGCGCGGCCGCCGTGCTCGAGCGCCCACTGGAACATCTCGATGTCGTTGCGCCCGTCGCCCATCACGAGCACGTTCTCGGGCGCGATGCCCAGGCGCTCGCGGACGATCTGCAGCCCGGTCGCCTTGTTGACGCCCTGCGGCGCGATGTCGAGCCACGCCGTCCAGCCGATCGCGTACGACACCTGGCTGAGGCCGATGCGGCTGACGAGCTCGAGGAAGTCCTCGTCGGTCTGCCCCGGGGAGACGACCACGACGCGGCAGACGGGCTGGTGCGACAGCTGCTCGAACGTCACGCGATCGGCGCCGCGCAGGTTCCAGTCCTCGAGGTACTCGGTGTACAGGCGCGTGCCGTCGGGCAGCTCCACCATGTACCGCGCGTCGCGCAGATGACCACGGAGCAGCGCGAGCACTTCGGCGGGGTCGAACGTCTCGACGTGCACGCGCTCGTACCCGCCTCCGGCGGTGCGGCCCATGATGATCGCACCGTTGGAGCACACGGCGTACTCGGGCTCGATGCCCAGGACGTGCATGATGCGCTCGGTGCTGTCCCAGCTCCGCCCCGTCGCGAGCATCACCTCGTGGCCGAGGCTCTGCGCGTGCGCGACGGCGTCCACGACGCCCGGGCTCAGCGACTCGTCCTCGAGGATCACGGTGCCGTCGACGTCGAGCGCGATGAGCAGGCGCTCCGCGGATGCGGCGGGCGCGACGTCCGCGACGGCCTCGGCCGCGTCGGCCTGCGGCCGCGTCTCGACCTCGCCGGGGGCCGGGACATGCGGATCGTCCGTCACGCGATGGGCTCCAGCACGGCCAGTCCACCGAGGTAGGGCCGGAGCACCTCGGGCACCGTCACCGACCCGTCGGCGCGCTGATGCGTCTCGAGGAGCGCCACGATCCAGCGGGTGGTCGCGAGGGTGCCGTTCAGGGTCGCGACGGGCGTCGTCCTGCCCTGTCCGCCGCCCTCGGCCGCCTGCCGATAGCGGATGTCGAGCCGGCGCGCCTGGTACGTGGTGCAGTTCGACGTGCTCGTGAGCTCGCGGTAGGCGCCCTGCGTCGGCACCCACGCCTCGATGTCGTACTTGCGGGCGGCGCTGGACCCCAGGTCGCCGGCGGCGACGTCGATGACGCGGTACGCGAGATCCAGGTCCTGCAGCATCCGCTCCTGCATCTCCACGAGCCGGAGGTGCTCGGCCTCGGCCTCGTCGGGCGTGGTGTAGACGAACATCTCGAGCTTGTTGAACTGGTGCACGCGGATGATGCCGCGCGTGTCCTTGCCGTACGAGCCGGCCTCGCGCCGGTAGCAGGTCGACCAGCCCGCGTACCGCTTGGCGCCGCGCTCGAGATCGAGGATCTCGTCCATGTGGTAGCCGGCCAGCGGCACCTCGCTCGTGCCGACCAGGTACAGGTCGTCGTCGTCGAGGTGGTAGATCTCGTCGGCGTGCTGGCCGAGGAAGCCCGTGCCGCGCATGACCTCCGGACGCACGAGGGTCGGCGGGATGATCGGCGTGAACCCGGCGGCGAGCGCGCGGTCGAGCGCGAGCGTCATGAGCGCGAGCTCGAGCCGTGCGCCGATGCCGGTGAGGAAGTAGAAGCGGCTCCCCGACACCTTCGTGCCGCGCTCCATGTCGATCGCGCCGAGCATCTCGCCGAGCTCGAGGTGGTCGCGCGGCTCGAAGCCGAAGCGCGCGGGCTCGCCGTGCGTGCGGAGCGTGACGAAGTCGTCCTCGCCGCCGGCGGGCACGCCGTCGATCACGATGTTCTCGATGCGCGCGAGTGCCGCCTCTGCCGCGGCCTCGGCCTCGGTCACGGCGTGCTGTGCCGCCTTCACGCGGTCGCTGAGGTCTTTCGCCTGCGCCACGAGCGCGGCCTTCTCGTCCTTGGGCGCCTGCGCGACGCGCTTGCCGTGGGCGTTCTGCTCGGCACGCAGCTCCTCGAACGCCGTGATGGCGGCGCGGCGGTCGCGGTCGGCGGCGATCGCCGCATCGACGGTCTCGGGCGACTCGCCGCGGGCGATCTGCGAGCGCTTCACCCGCTCGGGATCCTCGCGCAGCAGGGTCAGGTCGATCACGCGTCGAGTCTAGTCAAGCCCGCCCGCAGCGGGTCCGCGGCTGGCCTAGGGTGGACCCCATGGCGGCGTCCGACGGCTCACGCAACGACGACTCCTCCCGCGAGCCCGAAGATCCGGAAGATCCCGTGCTCGAGCACGAGACGCGGCCGGCCCCCGAGGAGGACGTGCCCACCGACACCGCCGAGTTCGCCGCGACGAGCATCGCCCCGGATGCGGCGGAGGCGGAGCAGGCCGACGAGGTCGGCGCCCCCGGCCCCGAAGGCGCGTCGAAGGACGCGCCGCATCCGGCCGAGGCCGCGGCGCCCGACGACGTCATCCGCGAGCCGGAGGACGTCGAGCCCGATACGGCCGACGGCGAGCACGGCGAAGCCCGCCGCGTGACCGCCGACGGCGAGCACACCACGATGACGGCGCCGGAGACCGACCTGCGGCGCGCCGCGCTCGTCTACAACCCCATCAAGACCGATCCGGCGCAGCTGCGCGCCCGCGTGGCCGAGCTGTCCGCCGAGGCGGAGTGGGCGGAGCCCCTCTTCTTCGAGACGACGGTCGACGACCTCGGCGACGATGCGACGCGGGCCGCCGTGCACGACGGCGTCGACGCGGTGCTCGTGGCCGGCGGTGACGGCACCGTCCGCGCGGTGGCGGAAGCCCTCACCGACACCGGCATCCCGCTCACGATCGTGCCGAGCGGCACGGGGAACCTCCTCGCCCGCAACCTCAACCTGCCCCTCGACGACGCCGACGCCATGATCCGCGCCACCTTCGCCGGCGACGTGCTCTCGGTCGACGTGGGTGTCGCGCGCCTGCGGCGCACCGACGGCAGCACCGAGGAGCACGGCTTCGTCGTCATGGCCGGCATGGGCCTGGACGCGGCGATGATCGCGAACACGCGCCCGGAGCTGAAGAAGACCGTCGGCTGGGTCGCGTACGTCGACGGCGCCGCGCGCTCCCTCGTGACGGCCAAGCCGTTCCGCGTGGTGTACCAGCTCGACGAGCACCGCCTCCACTCGTCGCGCGTGCAGAGCATCCTGTTCGCCAACTGCGGGGCGCTCCCGGCGGGCATCGCGCTCATCCCGGATGCGTCGATCACCGACGGGCAGCTCGACGTCGCCATCATCCAGCCCGCGGGGCCGCTCGGATGGCTGGGCGTATGGCGGAAGATCTGGTGGGACAACTCGTTCCTGCGGCGCTTCCGCGCCGGCCGCCGGGTGCTCGAGCGTCGCGGCCGCGACTCGTCGGTGCACTACCGCCAGGGCCGTCAGATCGAGACGGCGACCGCCCCCGCGCAGCCCGTCGAGCTCGACGGCGACGAGTTCGGCGAGGCCACCCGCATCCACTGCCGCATCGTGCCCGGCGGGCTCCAGGTCGCCGTCCCGGCCGGCCACCCGACCGCGTCGCTGTAGTCCGGGCTGTCAAGCCCGGGCCGACGCGACCGGCGCTGGATAGCGTCGAGCCATGTCCAGCCCGTCCCTCGTGTGGTTCCGCGACGATCTGCGTCTGGCCGACCATCCGGCGCTGCGCGCCGCGATCGACCGCGACGAGCCGATCGTCGGCCTGTACGTGCTCGACGAGGAGTCGGACGGCGTGCGGGCTCTCGGGGGCGCCGCTCGCTGGTGGCTGCACCATTCCCTGGCGTCGCTGCGCGACCGCCTGCACGACAAGGGCGCGACCCTGATCCTGCGCCGCGGCCGGGCGGCCGACGTCGTGCCCGACGTCGTCGCCGACACGTCTGCCGGCGCGGTGTTCTGGAACCGCCGCTACGGCGGCCCCGAGCGCGAGATCGATGCGGGGCTGAAGTCGAGCCTCCGCGACGACGGGCTCACGGTCGAGTCGTTCGCCGCGAACCTCCTCTACGAGCCGTGGACCGTGCGCACCGGCTCCGGCACGCCCTACGGCGTGTACTCGCCGTTCGCGCGCGCGGTGCAGAAGCTGCCGTCCCCGCGCGACCCCCTCCCCGAGCCGCGCTCGGTCACGGGCGCCCGCACGCGCGCCGCATCCGACGACCTCGACGAGTGGGGGCTGCTGCCGACGAAGCCCGACTGGGCCGGCGGGCTGCGCGAGACGTGGGAGCCCGGCGAGCCGGCCGCCCGCGCGCGGCTGCGCGCGTTCCTCGACGAGGACCTCGGCGACTACGCGAAGTACCGCGACGTGTTCGCCGGCGGGGTCACCTCGCAGCTGTCGCCGCGGCTGCGGTGGGGCGAGCTGAGCCCGTACCAGGTGTGGAAGGACACGATCGAGCACCGCGGCAGCGGCGAGCACGCGAAGTCCGCCACGGGGTTCCTGTCGGAGGTGGTGTGGCGCGAGTTCGCATGGCACGTGCTGTTCCACTTCCCCGATCTGGCGACGAAGAACTGGCGGAGCGAGTACGACGCCTTCCCGTGGCCGCGGCTGGAGCCGAGCCACCTGGAGGCGTGGCAGCGCGGACGCACCGGCATCGCCGTCGTCGACGCCGGCATGCGCCAGCTGTGGCGCACGGGCGTCATGCACAACCGCGTGCGCATGGTCACCGCGTCGTTCCTGTGCAAGAACCTGCTGATCGACTGGCGCCACGGCGAGCAGTGGTTCTGGGACTGCCTCGTCGACGCGGATGCGGCGAGCAACCCCTTCAACTGGCAGTGGGTGGCCGGCTCCGGCGCCGACGCGGCGCCGTACTTCCGCGTCTTCAACCCCGAGACCCAGCGCGAGAAGTTCGACCCGCACGACGAGTACGTGCGGGAATGGGCGCCGGAGTTCCTCTCCGACGACCCGCCGGAGCCGATCGTCGACCTGAAGGAGACGCGACAGGCCGCCCTCGACGCGTACGCGCACGTCCGCCACGGGGGCTGACGCCCCTCCCCCTCCGTTCACTCGTCGTATATCGCGTGAGAATGCGCGCGCTTGCCGCGATATACGACGAGTGAGCGGAGAGGGAACACCGGCGAGCGCGGCGGGGTTGGAGTGGGGGTGAGCTTCCCCCAGCTGTCGGTCCTCGACCTCATCCCCGTGCGCTCGGGGCAGTCCAGCGCGCAGGCGGTCGCCGCCTCGCTCGACACCGCCGTGCGCGCCGACCGCCTCGGCTACC
The DNA here is from genome assembly GCF_003931875.1 of Microbacterium sp. 10M-3C3. Classification (NCBI taxonomy): domain Bacteria; kingdom Bacillati; phylum Actinomycetota; class Actinomycetes; order Micrococcales; family Microbacteriaceae; genus Microbacterium; species Microbacterium sp. 10M-3C3. The sequence goes on from NZ_CP034245.1 coordinate 3,018,736, forward strand.
GCCGGTACTGGTTCGCCGAGCACCACAACATGCCCGCCGTGGCCTCGACGACCCCGCCCGTGCTCATCGCGGCGGCCGCGTCGCGCACCGAGCGCATCCGCGTCGGCTCCGGCGGCGTCATGCTGCCGAACCACGCGCCGCTCGTCGTCGCCGAGCAGTTCGCGGCGCTCGAGGCGATCGCCCCGGGCCGCGTCGACCTCGGCATCGGCCGCGCCCCCGGGTCGGACCCGGTCATCACGCAGCTGCTCTTGCGCACCGGCACGACGAGCGACGTCGACCGCTTCCCGGAGCACATCGCGAATATCCTCGCGCTCACCTCCGCCCAGGGCGCGACCGTGCGCTTCACCTCCGGCGGCGAGTACACCGTGCACGCCACGCCCGTCTCGCAGGGCTCGCCCGAGGTGTGGCTGCTCGGCTCGAGCGACTACTCCGCGCGGCTCGCGGCCAGCCTCGGCCTGCCGTACGTGTTCGCGAACCACTTCTCCGGCGAGGGGCTCGAGCGCGCGCTCGCCCTCTACCGGCAGGAGTTCCAGCCGAGCGAGTACCTCGACGCGCCGCGCACGTTCCTCACCGCGAACGTCGTGGCCGCCGACACGGCCGAGGAGGCCGGGGAGCGCGCCCTGCCGCAGCTGCGCATGATGGCGCGGCTGCGCACGAACCGGCCGCTCGTGCCGCTCGAGACCGTCGAGCAGGCCAAGGCCGATCCGTGGGACGGGCTGTCGACCACGATCATGGATGCCGCCCGCGCGAAGTGGTTCGTCGGCGACGGCGCCACGGTGCGCGCCGAGCTCGCGGCGTTCGCCGAGCGCTGGGGCGTGGACGAGGTCATGATCTCGCCCGTGGCGGGCGCCTACGACGGCGAGCCGCTGGACACCGCGCCCGGCCGCATCCGCTCGCTCGAACTGCTGTCGACGGCGTCCGTCGCAGCCTGAGCCGTCGCGGGCCGGGTCAGAGCGGCGTCGCGGTTCCCGAGACGGTGATTCCGCCGGCGTCGGGGATGTCGACCTGCAGGAGGCTCGGGCGGCCGACGTGCGCTCCCTGGTGGATGCGCAGGGTCGCCGGCGGCTGCACCGCGCCGAGCTCCCGCAGATATCCACCGAAGGATGCGGCGGCCGACCCGGTCGCCGGGTCTTCGGTGATCGCGCCCACCGGGAAGAGGTTGCGCGCCTCCCACACGGCGTCGCCGACGCGGTGCACGACCGTGACCGTGCCGGTCCAGCCCTCGGCGTCCATGAGCGCGCGCACCGCGGCGGGGTCGAAGGCGAAGCCGTCGAAGACCGCACGCTCGCGCACGACCAGCACGGGGTGCCGGTTGCCCGCGAACGCGACCCGCACCGGAAGGGCCGGGTCGAGGTCGCCGGGCTCGAGCCCGAGGAGGTCGAGCAGCCGCGCGAGCACGGAGGGATCGATGCCCTCGACGCGCGGCGCGACGCTCGTGAACGCCGCCCGGACCACCCCGTCGGGATCGCGCGCGGTCTCGATGCGCACCGGACCGACCGGGGTCTCGAACGTGCGCGGCCCGAGTCCGTCGCGCTCGGCCAGCACGACCGCCGTCGCGATCGTCGCGTGACCGCAGAACGGCACCTCGGCGATGGGCGAGAAGTAGCGGATGCGCCGCTCCCCGGTGAGGAACGCCGTCTCGGCGAAGCCCACCTCGGCCGCGATCCGCTGCATCCGCGCCTCGTCGAGGCCCGCGGCATCCGTCACGATCCCGGCGGGATTCCCGCCGCCGGGATGCTGCGGATCGGCGAACGCCGCGTACCGCAGGACCTCGGGCGTCACGCGTCGGGCTCGCCGCTGAGCAGGCCGCGCAGCCAGTCGCGCGCCTCGACGAACACGTCGTCGGAGTAGCGCTCGGGGTAGCGGACGATCGCGCGATCCGCGCGTGCGTACGAGCCGAGGTAGATGACCTTGGGGCTGAAGCGGCGCAGCCCCAGCAGCGCGTCGGCCATGCGCTCGTCCTCGATGTGCCCATCGGCGTCGATGACGAACCGGTAGCGGCCGAGGGCGTCGCCGATCGGCCGCGACGCCAGCAGCGACAGGTTGATGCCGCGCGTCGCGAACTGCTCGAGCAGCTCCAGCAGCGCGCCGGGGTGGTCTTCGGGCAGCTCGACGATGAGCGAGGTCTTGTCGGCGCCCGTGGGAGGGGCGGGGGCGACCGTCCGCGACACGAGCACGAACCGGGTCACGGCGTTGGCGTTGTCGCCGATCCCCTCGGCCAGCACCTCGAGGTCGTGGTGCGCGACGATCCCGGGCGCGGCGATCGCCGCATCCGCGTTGCTGGTGGCGTCGAGGAGGCCCAGGGCGCTCGCGACGTTGCTCTCGGCGGGGAGGTGCGCGTGCGCGGGCAGCGTGGTCGAGAGCCACCGCAGGCATTGCGCGTAGGCGACCGGATGCGCCGCGACGAGCGACACGTCCTCGAGCCGCGTGCCCGGCCGGGCGACGAGCACGAAGCTCACCGGCACGAGGTACTCCCCGACGATGCGCAGGCCCGGCATCGTCGCCAACGCGTCCTGCGCCGTGGACACCCCGCCGTCGACGGAGTTCTCGATCGCGAGCATCGCCGCGTCGGATCGTCCTTCGACGACGTCGTCGAGCGCCTCGCCGATGTTGCGCACGGGGCGCCACACCTGGTCGCGCGCCTCCGGCACCTGCGCGAGCGCGGCCTCCGTGAAGGTCCCCGCGGGTCCGAGGTAGCTGTACGTGCGGCGGACGGGCGGGGTCTCGTGCTCGGGCGTCACGCGCGCAAGCCTAGCCCGCGCGCTCCCCAGCGGTTGAGCGTCCCCGACGCGCCGCATCCCGCGCCGCCGGGCGGCGTGTCGTGGACACGCGACGCAGCGCGGCAAGGGGGACGGATGCGACGAGCACGCCGAGCACGAGCACGACGCCCCCGATGGCCTCGGCCACGGTGGGGACCTGGCCGAGGAGCACGGCGGCCGCGACCATCGCGACGACGGGCGCGAGGAGCACCCACGGCACGACCGCGGCGGAGCGGTTGCGGGCCAGGAGCGCGTTGAAGATCGCGTAGCCGACGAGCGTGCAGACGATCGCCGTGTACGCCGTCGAAAGCGCCGCCCGCCCGCCGAAGGCGGCGAGCCCCGCGAGCACCGCCCCCGGGCCCTCGATCACGAGCGAGAGCGCGAGCGCGGGCACCGGCACGACGAGCGCCGACCACACCGTGAGCGAGAGCGCGCCGAGGCGCCCCGGGCCGGCGACCACCCCCGCACGACGCGAGATGACGTTGCCGATCGCCCACGACAGCGCGGCGGCGAGCGCGAGCAGCACGGCCAGGAGCGGCGCATCGCCGCCGCGGCCGGTCGCGATGACGGCGAGCCCGACCACGCCGGCCGCCACCCCCGCCACCTGCGCGGCGGTGGGCCGCTCGCGCAGCACGCCCGCGGCGATCGCGATCGTGAACACCGCCTGCGCCTGCAGGAGCAGCGCCGCGAGCCCCGGCTGCAGCCCGAGCGCGAGTGCCGTGTACAGCAGGCCGAACTGGCCGAGGCTCATGAACAGCCCCACGCCGACGACCGTGCGCCACGACCCGCGCGGGCGCGGCACGACGACGACGAACGCGGCGACCACCGCGAAGCGGATCGCGACGAACAGCAGCGGCGGGATGCCGGCCATGCCCCAGTCGATGACCACGAAGTTGAAGCCCCACGCCGATGCGACGGCGGCGGCCAGGAGCATGTCACGGCGACTCACGCGTCGAGTCCAGCGGATGCACCGGATGAAGCACAAGCGATGCTTTCTTCCGCGAAATCGGTAGCATCGCTTCATGATCGACCTCGACGCCGTCCAGTCCCTCCACGCGGTCGCGACGGAGGGCAGCGTCGCCGGTGCCGCTGCGGTGCGCGGCTTCACGCCGTCGGCGGTGTCGCAGCAGATCAAGCGCCTCGAGCGCGAGACGGGCGTGCCCCTGCTCGAGCGCGTCGGCCGGGGCGTACTCCTCACCGAGGCCGGATCGCGCCTCGTGATCTCCTCGACGCCGATCCTCGCCGACCTCGCGCGCCTGCGCGCCGACCTGCACGCCGGTGTCGCCGACGCCGCCGAGATCACCGGCGAGCTGCGCATCGCGGCGTTCTCGTCCGTCGTGCGCGGGCTCCTCGCCGACGTCCTCGCCGACCTCGCCCGCACGCATCCGCGCCTGCGGCTGCCGCTGCGCGAGAGCGAGCCGTGGGAGACCGTCGCGCTCGTCGCGTCGGGGCAGCGCGATCTCGGCATCGCGCACCAGTGGGGCGGCATCGCCCTCGCCCTCCCCGATTCGCTCGTCGCGACGCCGCTCTACACCGACATCGCCGACGTCATCCTGCGCGAGGACCACCCGCTCGCCGGCCGCGACGTGCTGCATCCGGCCGACCTCGCCGACGAGCCGTGGATCGCGACGTTCGAGACGACGATCTGCCGCCAGTGGCTGCGGCGCCTGTTCGACGGGGTGGGCGGCGCGCCCCGCGTCGTGCACGAGTCGATGGAGTTCCACAACCACCTCGAGCTGGTGCGTGCGGGCCTGGGCGTCGCGCTCATCCCGCGCCTGGGGCGCGGCCCGCTCGGCCCGGGGCTCGTGGCGATCCCGACGGCCGACCCCGCCTCCACGCGCGACGTCGTCACAGTGCATCGGCGCTCGCAGGCCGACTCCCCCGCGCTGCATGCCGTGCTCGCCGCGCTGTCGGCGCGCCTGCCCGGCTGAGTGGTATCGAGGGGCGCGCGCAACGGGCAGACTGGGCGCATGAGCAGTCGCGCAGGACTCCCCGCCGAAGCATCCGATCTCGTCGACATCGACGAGCTGATCGCCGCCTACTACGACCGCAAGCCCGATCCCGCCGTGCCCGAGCAGCGCGTCGCGTTCGGCACGAGCGGGCACCGCGGCTCGAGCCTGTCCACGAGCTTCAACGAGGACCACATCCTCGCCACGACGCAGGCGATCGTCGACTACCGGGCCGCGCAGGGCATCACCGGCCCGCTCTTCCTCGGCCGCGACACCCACGGGCTGTCGCTGCCCGCCGAGCGCAGCGCGATCGAGGTGCTCGTCGCCAACGGCGTCGACGTGCGCGTGGACTCCCGCGACTCGTGGGTGCCGACCCCGGCGCTCAGCCACGCGATCCTCACCTACAACCACGGCCGATCAGCCGACGACCCCGGTCGCGCTGACGGCATCGTCGTGACGCCGAGTCACAACCCGCCGCGCGACGGCGGCTTCAAGTACAACCCGCCGCACGGCGGCCCGGCCGACACGGATGCGACGGGCTGGATCGCCGACCGCGCCAACGAGCTCATCGCGGCGGGCCTGCAGGGCGTGAAGCGCACGCGGCACGCCGACATCGACCTCGACGCGCTCGGTCAGTACGACTTCCGCGACGCGTACGTCCGCGACCTCGCGAACATCCTCGACGTGGACGCGATCCGCACCGCCGGCGTGAGGATCGGCGCCGACCCGCTGGGCGGAGCATCCGTGGAGTACTGGGCGCTCATCGCGGAGGTGTACGGCCTCGACCTCACGGTCGTGAACCCCGAGGTCGACCCGACGTGGAAGTTCATGACGCTCGACTGGGACGAGAAGATCCGCATGGATCCGTCCTCCCCCTCGGCCATGGCCGCGCTCGTCGCGCGCCGTGACGAGTACGACATCCTCACGGGCAACGACGCCGACGCCGACCGGCACGGCATCGTCACGCCCGACGCCGGGCTCATGAACCCCAACCACTACCTCGCCGTCGCGATCGACTACCTGTTCTCGCACCGCCCCGGCTGGTCGGCGGATGCGGCGGTGGGCAAGACGCTCGTGTCGTCGATGATCATCGACAAGGTCGTCGCAGGCCTCGGCCGGCGCCTGTACGAGGTGCCGGTCGGGTTCAAGTGGTTCGTGCCGGGGCTGCTCGACGGCTCCGTCGCGTTCGGCGGCGAGGAGTCGGCGGGCGCGTCGTTCCTCCGCACCGACGGCTCGGTGTGGACGACCGACAAGGACGGCATCCTGCTGTGCCTGCTCGCCGCGGAGATCCTCGCCGTCACGGGCAAGACCCCGTCGCAGCGCTACGCGGAGCTCGAGGCCGAGTTCGGCGCATCCGCGTACCAGCGCGTGGACGCCCCCGCGACGCCTGCGCAGAAGGCGGCGCTCGGCAAGCTCTCCCCCGACGCGGTGGCGGCGACCGAGCTCGCGGGCGAGCCGATCACCGCGAAGCTCTCGCACGCGCCGGGCAACGGCGCGGCGATCGGCGGCCTGAAGGTGCAGACCGCCGACGCATGGTTCGCCGCGCGCCCGTCGGGCACGGAGGACGTCTACAAGCTGTACGCCGAGAGCCTGCGCGGCGAGGAGCACCTGCGCGAGGTGCAGGCCGAGGCCCGCGCCGTGGTCTCGGCCGCGCTCGGCGACGCGTAGCCGCATCCGCCCGTCGTGTGCCTGCCCCTGCCGGCCAGAGCAGGCAAATCGGTCGGATGCAGTACTTCTCGCGCGAGAAAGTACTGATCTCGGCCGATTTGCCTGCTCTCGCGCGCTCAGATGGTCGCGGCGTCGATGACGAAGCGGTAGCGCACGTCGCTCGCGAGAACGCGCTCGTACGCCTCGTTGATCGCGGATGCCTCGATCAGCTCGGTCTCGGGCGCGATGCCGTGCTCGGCGCAGAAGTCGAGCATCTCCTGCGTCTCACGGATGCCGCCGATCGACGACCCGGCGAACGAGCGCCGGTTGGCGAACAGCGTGAAGACCTGGATCGGCAGCGGCTCCGGCGGGGCTCCCACGTTGACCATCGTGCCGTCGAGCTTGAGCAGCGAGAGGTACTGCTTCAGATCCAGCGGCGCACTCACGGTGTTGAGGATGACGTCGAACGTGTTGCGCAGCGAAGCGAACGTCTCGCGGTCGCTCGTGGCGTAGTAGTGGTTGGCGCCGAGAGCCAGGCCGTCGTCCTTCTTGCGCAGCGACTGCGACAGCACCGTCACCTCGGCGCCGAGGGCGTGGGCGATCTTCACACCCATGTGGCCGAGGCCGCCGAGCCCGACGATCGCGACCTTCGAGCCCGGGCCGACGTTCCAGTGCCGCAGCGGCGAGTACGTCGTGATGCCGGCGCACAAGAGCGGCGCGGCCTTGTCGTAGGGGATCGACTCGGGCACGCGCAGCACGAAGTGCTCGTCGACGACGATGCCCTGCGCGTAGCCGCCCTGCGTGATCGAGCCGTCGCGGTCCACCGCGGCGTACGTCTGGATGTTGCCCTCGAGGCAGTACTGCTCGAACCCGGCCAGGCAGTTCTCGCACTCGCGGCACGAGTTGACCATGCAGCCCACGCCGACCCGGTCGCCGACGGCGTAGCGCGTGACCTCGGAGCCGACCTCGGCGACGGTGCCGACGATCTCGTGCCCGACCGTGAGCGGGTAGACCTGCTCGCCCCACTCGCCGCGGATCGTGTGGATGTCGGAGTGGCAGATGCCGGCGTATGCGATGTCGATGCGCACGTCGCGCGGGCCGACGTCGCGGCGCTCGATCTGCGTGGGCTTCAGGGGTTCGGTCGCGGATGCGGCGGCGTAGGCGCGCACGGTCGTCGTCATTGTTCTCCTCGGGGTCGGCTGTCGAGATTACCCGGCGCCGAGCGCCGCTTCGCGCCCCTGCATCCCCGGCTCCGTCGTGATAAAGCCGATCCGCGCTGAGAAACGCCGTCGCACCGCGCTTCTCAGCGCCGGAAGCGTTCATCGGGTGGGGACGCGACGGCGAGGCTGTCACATGCGACGTGCGAGGGCGGCGCCGGCGGCGCGGAGCCAGCGCGCCGGATCGGACAGCGCCGCGGCGGCCGATCCGGCCAGCGCGCTCAGCTCCATGGTCGCGGCGAACGCGGCGGTGCCGGCGCCGGGCGCGATCCGCCCCGCCACGAGCGCCGTGCGGCCGGGCGCGAGGCCGGCGACGAAGCCCGGCACCTTGCCGGCGCCCGACGACGCGTCGAACGCCCCCTCGCCCGTGATCACGAGGTCGGCGGATGCGGCGGCCGCCGGCAGCCCGATGATGTCGGCCACGGCCGGCGCGCCGGGTTGGAGCCGCGCGCCCCACAGGCCGAGCGCCCACCCCGTGCCGCCGGCGGCGCCGGCCCCCGGCGCCGCCGGCGAGCCGTGCGGAGCGAATGCGGCGAGCCGGGCGAGGCCCGCGTCGGCGCGGGCCACGCCGGCGGGGTCGAGCCCCTTCTGCGGTCCGAACACGGCCGCCGCGCCGCGCGGTCCGAGGAGCGGGCTCGTCACGTCGGTGAGCACGCGGACGCCGCCGGGGGGCAGCGGCCGGAGCGAACGCACGTCGACGGACGCGACGTCGGCGAGCCCGTCGGCGCCGGGGCGCACGGGCACGCCCGCGGCATCCGTGATCCGGGCGCCGAGGGCGACGAGCATGCCGACGCCGCCGTCGGTGGAGGCGCTCGACCCGATGCCGAGGACGAGCCGCGCCACCCCGTCGCCGAGGGCGGCCGCGATCGCCTCACCGAATCCGCGCGTGGACGCGCGACCGGGGCGGAGCCGGCCGCCGAGCAGCTCGATGCCCGACGTCGAGGCGAGCTCGACGACGCCCGTCCCGTCGGCCAGCCGCAGCCATACCGCCTCGACCGGGGCGCCCGTAGGCCCCTCGACCGTCACGGGCACACGCACGGCTGCCGGGACCGCCGCGGCGATCGCTGCGAGCGTGCCCTCGCCGCCGTCGGCCATCGGACGCGCGCGCACGTCGTCGGCCGGGCGCACGCTGCGCCAGCCCTCCGCGAGCGCGGCGGCCGCCGCATCCGCGCGGATCGAGCCCTTGAAGCTGTCGGGGGCGACGACGACGCGCATGCGCCCATCCTCTCGCCCGCGACGCGGTCAGAATTCAGGCTCAGACGGCCTTTCGCCCGCCGACAGCGCGCGCGCCGTCGCCTCGGCCTGAATTCTGCACGCCGGAGGGCGGTCTCAGCGGGCGGCGGTGCTCTGCCGGACGACCAGCTCAGTCGGAACGAGCACGCGATCGACCGGAAGCTCGTCCGACTCGATCTCGGCGATGAGGGCCCGCACGGCGTGCTCGCCGACGCGCTCGAAATGCTGGCGCACCGTGGTCAGCGGTGGCCAGTAGTTCGCCGCATCCGGCATGTCGTCGAACCCGATGACGCTCACCTCGTGCGGCACGCGGCGCCCCGCTTCGTGCAACGCCCGGATGACGCCCAGCGCCATCTGGTCGTTCGCCGCGAAGACGGCGGTGACGCCGGGATCGGCGGCGAGCCCGCGCCCGATCCGGTAGCCGGAGTCGGCCGTCCAGTCGCCCACCTCGACGCGGCCGGGCGTGCGGCCTCGCGCCGCGAGCGTCTCGAGGAAGCCGTCGCGGCGCCGCTCGGCGGAGAACGACTCGCGGGGGCCCGAGACGTGGTGGACGGTCTCGTGCCCGAGCGCGAGCAGATGCTCGACAGCCAGGCGCGCGCCCTGCGCCTGATCGGTGTCGACGACGGGGTAGGGGTAGTCGGCGCTCGAGTCGACGACGACGACGGGCAGCCCCATCGGCAGTGCGAGCTCCGTCTCGCCCAGGCGGTGGGTCTCGATGAGGATGACGACGCCGTCGACGTTGTGCTCGCGCAGGCGCACGAACGCGCCCGACACGTCGGACTGCGTCGCTGACTCGACCGTGATGAGCGTGATGGAGTATCCGGATGCGGCGGCCACGGACGCGACCGCGTCGAGGGTGCGGCTGTTGCCGTAGGACGACAGCGAGAACATGATCACGCCGATGCTGCGGAAGCGGCCCGAGCGCAGCGCCCGCGCGGCGCTGTTGGGCCGGTAGCCGAGACGCTCCATCGCTTCGAGCACGCGGTCGCGCGTGGCGGGGTCGACGTTCGTCCGCCCGTTCGCCACGCGCGAGACGGTCTGTCCCGACACGCCCGCCGCCTCGGCGACGTCGGCCATGGAGGTCTTGCGGCGGCGCGCGGTGTCCGTGCTCGCCGTCGTTGCCGTGTCGTCCACCGCGCCTCCCATGTTGACGTTGACATGCTAGCGACACCCGGTTTATGTTTACGTCAACATCCGCCGACCCCGCGACGGATCCCGCAGCGAAGCACGAGGCACTCCGGACGATGACGACCACGACGGCTCCCCCGCCCGCCCTGCGACCGGCCCGCCGCCGCATGCGCGTCGACGAGCGCGGCTGGATCTTCGTGGCCCCGTTCGCGATCGTGTTCGCCGTCGTGTTCCTCGCGCCGCTGGCCTACGCGCTGTACCTCAGCCTCTTCCGCGACCAGCTGATCGGCGGCAACGCGTTCGTGGGCTTCGCGAACTACGTCCAGGCCTTCGGCGACGCGAAGTTCTGGGACGGATTCCTGCGCGTCCTGGTGTTCCTCGTCGTGCAGGTGCCGATCATGCTGCTGCTGGCCCTCGCGGCCGCTCTCGCGATCGACAGCGCGCGCCTGTACGCGACCGCTCTGTACCGCATCGTGATCTTCCTGCCGTACGCGGTCCCCGCCGTGGTCGCGGTGCTCATGTGGGGCTACATCTACGGCGACCAGTTCGGGCTCACCGGCAACATCAACGACCTGCTCGGCTCCGACGTGCTCCAGCCCTTCGTGCCGCAGTGGATGCTGCTGTCGATCGGCAACATCGTGACGTGGCAGTTCGTCGGCTACAACATGCTGATCTTCTACTCGTCGCTGAAGACGATCCCCGGTGAGCTGTACGAAGCGGCCTCGATCGACGGCGCGGGCGCGTGGCGCACGATCTTCTCCATCAAGATCCCGGCGGTCCGCGGCGCGCTCGTGATCGCGACGATCTTCTCGATCATCGGCAGCTTCCAGCTGTTCAACGAGCCGAACATCCTCAAGCCCCTCGCGCCGAACACGATCTCGACCTTCTACACGCCCAACATGTACGCGTACAACCTGTCCTTCGCGGGGCAGCAGTACAACTACGCCGCGACGATCGCCATCATCATGGGCGTCATCACCGCGGTCATCGCCTACGTCGTGCAGCTGCGCGGCTCCCGTCAGGAGGTGCGATGACCACCGCCGCCCCCGCCCGCCCGCCCGTCGCGACCACCCCGGTGCGCCGCCGCCGCGTGCCGAACTACAGCCGCACATCGCCCGCGCACGCGCGCAAGTCGGTCGTCCTCACGATCGTGTTCGCGCTGTACCTGCTCTACACGCTCGTGCCGCTGCTGTGGCTCGTCATCAACGCGACCAAGACCCAGGGCGACCTGTTCGGCACCTTCGGGCTGTGGTTCGGCGGCAGCTTCGCGCTCGGCGACAACATCGTGCAGACGCTGACGTACCGCGACGGCATCTTCCTGCGCTGGCTCGGCAACACGCTGCTGTACGTCGTGGTCGGCGCCGGCGGCGCCACGATCCTCGCGACGATGGCCGGCTACGGCCTCGCGAAGTACAACTTCCGCGGCCGCAAGGCGGTGTTCGCGGTGATCCTCGGCGCGATCGCGGTGCCGGGCACCGCCCTCGCAGTGCCGACCTTCCTGCTGTTCAGCCAGCTCGGCCTCACGAACACGCCGTGGGCGATCATCATCCCGTCCCTCATCAGCCCGTTCGGTCTGTACCTCGTGTGGGTCTACGCGACCGACGCGATCCCCACGGAGCTGCTGGAGGCGGCCCGGATGGACGGCGCCGGTGAGCTGCGGACCTTCTTCACCATCAGCATCCGCCTGCTCGCCCCCGGAATCGTCACGGTGCTGCTGTTCGCCGTGGTGGCGACGTGGAACAACTACTTCCTGCCCCTCATCATGCTGAGCGACCCCGCGTGGTACCCGCTCACGGTGGGCCTGAACCAGTGGAACGCACAGGCCACGGGCGTCGCCGCGCAGCCCATCTACAACCTCGTCATCACCGGGTCGCTGCTGTCGATCATCCCGATCGTCGTGGCGTTCCTCGTGCTGCAGCGCTACTGGCAGTCGGGCCTGAGCGCCGGAAGCGTCAAGCAGTGACGCCCACGAAGACCTCCCCCCACCCGGAGCGTCCTGCCCCGGAAACCACTCCACCCACCCCATCCACAGTGAAGGAAACCCGATGACAACCATGCGCAAGGGCACCGCAGTGCGGCGTGCCGTCTTCGCCGTCGCGGCCGCCGCGGTCGCGGCCGGGTCGCTCGCCGCCTGCTCCTCCGGCGGCACCGCGGCCGGCGGCGGCGCCGACGACATCGAGAGCGCGCTCGAGCAGGGCGGCGAGATCACCTACTGGTCGTGGACGCCCTCGGCCGAGGCGCAGGTCGCCGCGTTCGAGAAGGCCTACCCGAACGTCAAGGTCAACCTGGTCAACGCCGGCACCAACACCGACGAGTACACGAAGCTGCAGAACGCCATCAAGGCGGGCTCCGGCGCGCCCGATGTCGTGCAGATCGAGTACTACGCCTTCCCGCAGTTCGCGCTGTCGGACGCGCTCGTCGACCTCGCCCCGTACGGATTCGGCGACCTGGAGGACGACTACAGCCCCGGCACGTGGGGCTCGGTCGACTTCGACGGCAAGATCTACGGCCTCCCGCAGGACTCCGGCCCCATGGCGCTGTTCTACAACAAGGAGGTCTTCGACCAGTACGGCCTGACCGTCCCCACGACGTGGGACGAGTACATCGCCGAGGCGAAGAAGCTCACCGCGGCCGACCCGTCCAAGCACATCACCTCCGACACCGGCGACCCCGGCTTCGCGACCAGCATGATCTGGCAGGCCGGCGGCACGCCGTTCACGACCGACGGCACGAACGTCACGATCGACCTGCAGGACGAGGGCTCCAAGAAGTGGGCCGACACGTGGAACCAGCTCGTCGACGGCGGCCTGCTCGCCGACACCCCCTCGTGGAGCGACGAGTGGTTCAAGGCGCTCGGCGACGGCTCGATCGCGACGCTCATCACCGGTGCGTGGATGCCGGGCGTCCTGGAGTCCTCGGTCGCCGACGGCGCCGGCAAGTGGCGCGTCGCGCCCATCCCGACGTACGACGGCACGCCGGTCACGGCGGAGAACGGCGGCGGCGGCCAGGCGGTCACGAAGCAGAGCAAGAACCCGGCGCTCGCGGCTGGCTTCCTCAAGTGGCTCAACAACGACGAGGAGAGCCTGAAGATCTTCGCCGAGTCGGGCGGATTCCCCTCGACCACCACGCAGCTGAGCGACCCGGCCTTCGTCGACGCGGCGTCGGATTACTTCGGCGGCCAGCAGATCAACCAGGTGCTGACCGAGGCCTCGACGCAGGTGCGCGACGGCTGGAGCTATCTGCCGTTCCAGGTGTACGCCAACAGCATCTTCGGCGACACCGTGGGCCAGCAGTACGCGTCGAAGGGCGACCTCAACGAGGGCCTGTCCACGTGGCAGGACCAGCTCGTCGAGTACGGCAACTCCCAGGGCTTCACCGTCGACAAGTGAGCCCGAGACGGGGTGGTCGGTCGCGCGACCGGCCACCCCGTCCCCTTCCCACCCGAGAGCACAGCATGACCACCAGCATCCGCATCGCCGTCGATCCGACCGACCGCCTCGCCGCCGTCCCCCGGCGCCTGTTCGGCACGTTCGTCGAGCACATGGGGCGCTGCGTCTACGACGGCATCCACGAGCCGGAGCATCCGACCGCGGACGCGGACGGCTTCCGGGCAGACGTGCTCGCGCTGGTGCGCGAGCTCGGCGCGACGATCGTGCGCTACCCCGGCGGCAACTTCGTGTCGGGCTACCGCTGGGAGGACGGCGTCGGCCCGCGCGCCCAGCGCCCCGTGCGCCTGGACGCCGCGTGGCACAGCACCGAGACCAATCACGTCGGACTGCACGAGTTCGCCGCGTGGGCGGTTGCGGCGGGCCTGGAGCTCATGGAGGCGGTGAACCTCGGCACCCGCGGTGTCGCGGAGGCCGCCGATCTGCTCGAGTACGCGAACCATCCCGGCGGTACCGCACTCAGCGAGCGCCGCCGCCGCAACGGCCGCGACGAGCCGTTCGGCATCCGCGTCTGGTGTCTGGGCAACGAGATGGACGGCCCGTGGCAGATCGGGCACAAGACCGCCGACGAGTACGGCCGGCTCGCCGCCGAGACCGCACGGCTGATGCGCTTCATCGACCCCTCCATCGAGCTCGTCGCCGCCGGCAGCTCCAACCACGAGATGCCGACGTTCGGCGCGTGGGAGCGGACCGTGCTCGCGCGCACCGACGGCCTCGTCGACCACATCTCGGTGCACGCGTACTACGAGGAGACGCCGGGCGACGCCGAGGGCTTCCTCGCGTCGGCCGTGGGCTTGGACCGCTACCTGCGGGAGGTCGCCGCGATCATCGACGAGGTCGGCGCACGCACGCCCGCGGGCGAGCCCGTCGGCATCAGCGTCGACGAGTGGAACGTGTGGAACCAGACCCGGTGGAACGAGGTCGACAAGCCGCGCGTGCTCACCGGCGAGTGGCCCGTCGCGCCGCGCCTCATCGAGGACGACTACACCGTCACCGACGCCGTCGTCGTCGGGTCCCTCCTCATCACGCTCCTGCGCCATGCCGACCGCGTCACGATGGCGAACCTCGCGCAGCTCGTGAACGTCATCGCGCCCATCCGCACCGAGCCGGGAGGCCCGGCATGGCGGCAGACCACGTTCTTCCCCTTCCAGCTGACCGCGGCCGAGGCCACCGGATCGGTCGTCCTCCCCCGCATCGACGCCCCGACCACGGCGACTCGCCACGGCGAGGCCGGGCTCGTCGACGCGGTCGCGACCGTCGAGGGCGACCGCACGAGCGTCTTCCTTGTGCACCGCGGGCTCGAGGATGCCGCCGTCGTCGACCTCGATCTCGGCGCCGAGGTCGCGGATGCGGCAGCCCTCGTCGTGTCCGCGCCCGAGGGCGGCGACCGCCGCACCGTCAACACCGCCGACTCCCAGCCCGTCCGGCCCCTCGACCTCCGCGTCGAGCGCACCGGCCCGACCTCGATCCGCGTCACGCTTCCCCCCGTCGCGTGGGCGCGCCTCACCGCGCGCACGTCCGCCTGAACCCGAGAGACCCCGTGACGACCTTCACCATCGGCGAGACCGACTTCCTGCTCGACGGCGCCCCGCACCGCATCATCTCGGGCGCGCTGCACTACTTCCGCATCCACCCCGACCAGTGGGCCGACCGCATCCGCTCGGCACGTCTCCTCGGCCTCAACGCCGTCGAGACGTACGTGGCGTGGAACGCCCACGAGCCCGAGCGCGGCGCGTGGGACACGACGGGGTGGAACGACCTCGGCCGCTTCCTCGACCTCGTCGCCGCGGAGGGGCTGCACGCGATCGTGCGGCCCGGTCCCTACATCTGCGCGGAGTGGCACAACGGCGGCCTCCCGGTGTGGCTGACCGGAATCGAGGGCCTCGGCCTGCGCCGTTCCGAGCCGCAGTACCTCGCGGCGGTCACCGACTACCTCCGCCGCGTGTACGACATCGTCGCGCCGCGTCAGATCGACCGCGGCGGCAACGTCATCCTCGTGCAGATCGAGAACGAGTACGGCGCGTACGGCGACGACGCCGACTACCTGCGGACCCTCGTCGAGGTCACGCGCGCGGCCGGCATCACGGTGCCGCTCACGACGGTCGACCAGCCCGAGCCGGCCATGCTCGCCGCCGGCAGCCTCCCGGAGCTGCACAAGACCGGGTCGTTCGGATCGCGCGCGGCCGACCGCCTGCGCACGCTCCGCGAGCACCAGCCCACGGGCCCCCTCATGTGCTCGGAGTTCTGGGACGGCTGGTTCGACTGGTGGGGCGGCGTGCATCACACGACGGATGCGGCGGCCTCGGCGGCCGAGCTCGACGCGCTGCTGGCGGCCGGCGCATCCGTGAACCTGTACATGCTGCACGGCGGCACGAACTTCGGCGCCACCTCCGGCGCCAACCACAAGGGCCGGTACCTGCCGGTCGTGACGTCGTACGACTACGACGCCCCGCTGGATGAGGCCGGCCGCCCCACGGCGAAGTTCCACGCCTTCCGCGACGTGATCGCGAAGTACGCCCCCGTGCCCGACGAGCTGCCCGCGGCCGGCACGCCCGCGCCCGCGCTGACCGTCGCCCTCACCGCGACGGGCGACTGGATGCCCGCGGCCGCCGACGACGACGGCTCGGCGGAGCCCCCGACGTTCGAGCGACTCGGGCACCTCGGACCCCTCGTACGGTACGACGCCGACCT
Source organism: Microbacterium sp. 10M-3C3 (assembly GCF_003931875.1). Lineage (NCBI taxonomy): Bacteria > Bacillati > Actinomycetota > Actinomycetes > Micrococcales > Microbacteriaceae > Microbacterium > Microbacterium sp. 10M-3C3. The sequence goes on from NZ_CP034245.1 coordinate 3,034,806, forward strand.
CGACCCGGCGGTGTTCGGCGACGACGACGCCGCGCCGCTGGAGTCGACGGCCGTGCGCGACATGGCGTGGGTGCTCGTGGACGGGCGGCCCGCCGGCCGGCTCGCGCGGATCCACCACGAGCGCACCCTGTCGATCCCGCGCGGCGCGCGCGTGACGCTCCTCGTCGAGGAGCAGGGTCGCGTCGACTACGGCGAGCGCCTCGGCGAGCCGAAGGGCCTCATCGGCCCCGTGCGTGTCGGCGGCCGCCACGTCACGGGGTGGCGCGCGACGCCGATCGACCTCGCCTCCGTCGCAGCCGCCGTCGCCAGCGGGGCGGCTGGGGCGGCCGGCACGGCGCCGGGGCGCATCGGGCTGCGGGGCGCGTTCGCCCTGGACGCCGCATCCGACCTGTTCCTCGACACCGACGGCTGGGCTAAGGGCTTCGCGTTCGTCAACGGCTTCTTCCTCGGCCGGTACTGGCGCAACGGCCCGCAGCGGACGCTGTTCGTGCCCGGCGCCGTGACGCGCGCGGGCGAGAACGAGCTCGTCGTGCTCGAGCTCGAGGGCGCCGCGCCCGTGGCGCGGTTCGTGCCCCATCCGGTGCTCGGCCCGACCGACGAGTAGCCGCGGTTCACGCGCGTCGCGGTCTGCGCACACCGGGGCTCCGGGGCGCAATTCACGCGCAGAATTCAGGCTCAGCGGTGCTGCAGCCGCCGCGTCGCGCCGGAAAAGGCGTTCGAGCCTGAATTCTGCGCGCGGTCAGCCAGAGCTGGCGCGCACGACGAGCTCGGCCGGCACGATCGCGGGAGCCGGGAGCGCGCCGCCCTCGACCTGCGCGACGACGGCCGCGACCGCGCGGCGGCCGAGCTCGGCGAAGTCCTGGCGCACCGTCGTGAGCGGCGGACGGAACTGCGCGGCGTCGACCAGGTCGTCGAAGCCGACCACCGCGACGTCGCCGGGCACGTCGCGGCCGGCGTCGGCGACGGCACGGAGCACCCCGAGCGCCATCTGGTCGTTCGCGACGAACACGGCCGTCGCGTCGCGCAGCGCGTCTGCGGCGGCGTATCCGGATGCGGCGGTCCAGTCGCCGCGCACCGGCTCGGGCGCGGGTGCCCCCGCCGCCGCCAGCGCCGCGCGCCAGCCGCGCTCGCGCTCGTCGGCGGCGAAGGAGCCGGCCGGACCGGCCACGTGGTGCACCGTGGCGTGCCCGAGGGAGAGCAGGTGCGCGACGGCGGCGGCGGCGCCACCCGCATGATCCGTGCCGACGACGGCGAACCGCGCGTCGGGGGGCGAGTCGACGACGACGACGGGGATCGCGGTGGGCACGTCGGCCGCGCGCGTGAGCGGCGTCGCCTCGTTGAGCACGACGACGCCGTCGACCTCCTGATCGATCAGCCGCGCGAACGCGTCGGCGACGCCGCCGTCGCCGCGGGCGATCGCGACCGCGAGTGCGTAGTCGCCGTCGGCGGCGACCTCGGCGATCGCTTCGAGCATGCGCGAGTTGCCGACCGACGCGAGGGTCGACACGACGACGCCGAGCGTGCGCGAGCGCCCGGTGCGCAGCGCGCGGGCGGCTCGGTGCATCCGGTACCCGAGCGCTGTCATCGACCGCTCGACGCGCGCCCGCGTGGCCGGGTCGACGCGCGGGCTGCCGTTCGCCACCCGCGACACCGTCTGCGCCGACACCCCCGCGTGGGCGGCCACGTCGGCCATCGACACTCGCGCCGCCATCCGCCCTCCCGCAGGTCGTGTTGACGATATCACGCCCGCGGTTTAGCGTGTTATCGTGAACACGGATGCGACGCGCGCGACGCTGCTCGGAGCCGGTGTCGTCAAGCGCCCCACACGCCTGGCCGACGGCCGCGAGCTCATCTACTACGACGACCCCGGAACGACGCTCGGCGAGGAGCGCGCCGTCGACGCCCGCCCGCTCGACCCGCGCCCCGCGACCGCGTCGATGCGGCAGGACCCGCTGACCGGCGACTGGATCTCGATCGCGTCGAACCGGCAGAACCGCGCGTTCCTCCCGCCCGCGCACCTCGACCCCCTCTCGCCGCAGACGCCGACGAACCCGTCGGAGATCCCGTCGACCTATGACGTGGCGGTGTTCGAGAACAAGTCGCCGTCGTTCGGTCCCGCGCTCGCGGCCGCCACGGGCGACGCGCCCGCGGCCGACGACGCACCGCTCGGGGTCGACGATCTCGCGCAGATCGGCCTCAACCGCACGCGCACGTCGGTCGGTCGCTGCGAGGTGGTGTGCTTCAGTCCCGCGCACGAGGGGTCGTTCGGCACACAGTCGGTCGTGCGCGCGCGCACGGTGATCGAGGCGTGGGCCGACCGCACCGCCGCGCTGTCGGCACTGCCGGGGGTCGAGCAGGTGTTCCCGTTCGAGAACCGGGGTCAGGAGATCGGCGTCACCCTGCCGCATCCGCACGGCCAGATCTACGCCTACCCGTACGTCACGCCACGCACCCGCCGCACGCTCGACGCAGTCGCGCGCACGTCGCCCGACCTGTTCGCGCGGATCCTCGACAGCGAGCGCGCCGGCGGCCGGATGGTGCTCGAGGGCGAGCACTGGAGCGCCTACGTGCCGTTCGCGGCGCGCTGGCCGATCGAGGTGCACCTCGTGCCGCACCGGCACGTCGCCGACTTCGCCGAGACGACCGACGCCGAGCGCACCGAGCTCGCCCCGCTGTACCTGCGGCTCCTGCGCGGCGTCGATGCGCTGTACGACACCCCGACGCCGTACATCGCGGCGTGGCACCAGGCGCCGGTGCGCGTCGGGCGCGACAGCCTGCGCCTGCACCTGGAGCTCACCTCGCCGCGCCGCGCCGCCGACAAGCTCAAGTACCTCGCCGGATCGGAGGCCGCCATGGGCGCCTGGATCGGCGACGTGACCCCCGAAGCGCAGGCCGAGCGCCTGCGCGCCGCCCTCGAGACCGTTCCGGAGGTGACGGCATGAGCGCCGTCGACGACGCCTGCGCCCTGCTCGCGACCCTGACCGACGCCGAGGCCGTGGGCGTGTGGTCGGCCCCCGGACGCGTGAACCTCATCGGCGAGCACACCGACTACAACGAGGGCTTCGTCCTTCCCTTCGCGATCGAGCACCGCACGGTCGCCGCCGTCGCCCTCCGCGACGACGACGTCGTCCGCGTCGCGTCGACCTTCGCCCAGGCGCCGGTCGAGGTCGACCTCGCCGACCTCGACGCCGCGATCGCGCGCGGCGGGCTGGACTGGGCCGCGTATCCGCTCGGGGTCGCGTGGGCGCTCCGCTCGGCCGCACCCGACGCGTCGCCGCGGGGCGTCGACATCGCCCTGGCGTCGGACGTGCCCGTCGGCGCCGGCCTGTCGTCGTCGGCCGCGATCGAGGGCGCCGTCGCCGGCGCGCTGAACGACGTGTGGGCCGCGGGGCTCGACCGCGTCGCGCTCGCGCGCGTCGGCCGCACCGCCGAGAACGACGCGGTCGGAGCGCCGACCGGGATCATGGACCAGATGGCGTCGATGCTCGGCGAGGCGGATGCGGCGACCTTCCTCGACTGCCGCACGCTCGAGGCGCACGAGGTCGACCTCGGCTTCACGGCCGCGGGCCTGAGGATCCTGGTGATCGACACGCTCGTGGCCCACGCGCATTCGTCCGGCGGCTACGCCGAGCGCCGCGCGTCGTGCGAGGAGGGCGCGCGCATCATGGGCGTCGCGGCCCTCCGCGACCTCGACGTCGCCGACCTCCCGCGCGCGCAGGAGCTGATGGACGACGTCACGTTCCGCCGCGTGCGGCACATCGTGACCGAGAACCAGCGCGTGCTCGACACCGTCGCGACGCTCGCCGCCGAGGGCCCGCGCGCGATCGGCGGCCTGCTCGTCGCGTCGCACGCGTCGATGCGCGACGACTTCGAGATCTCCGTCCCCGAGCTCGACCTCGCCGTCGACACGGCGCTCGCGGCCGGCGCGGTCGGCGCGCGCATGACCGGCGGCGGCTTCGGCGGCGCGGCGATCGCGCTCATCGACGCGGAGCTCGTGGAGTCCGCCGCATCCGCCGTGTCCGCGGCGTTCGCCGAGGCGGGCTTCCGCGCGCCGCGCACGTTCACGGTCGCCCCCTCGCGAGGCGCGGCCCGCGACGCCTGACGCCCGCCTGACGCCGAACCGGGGCACGACACGGCGTGCGGGGTGGCAGATGTGTCGGCGAGAATGCGGGGATGAGCGACTCCGCAGCGCCCGTCGTCCGCACGAGCCGGGGAGCCGTGCGCGGGATGCGCGTCGGCGGCACGCTGCGCTTCCTGGGCATCCCGTACGCGCAGCCGCCGGTCGGCCCGCTCCGGTTCGACGCGCCCGTGCCGCCCGAGCCGTGGGAGGGCGTGCGCGACGCGACCGCCTACGGCCCGACGCCGCAGCGCGGCGACACGGGCATCACGCTCATCCCCGAGCCGAGCATCCCCGGAGACGACACGCTCAGCGTCAACGTCTTCACCCCCGACACGGATGCGGCGCTCCCGGTGCTCGTGTACATCCACGGCGGCGGGTACGTCTCGGGCTCCCCCGCGAGCCCGTGGTACGACGGCGCGGCGTTCGCCCGCGACGGCGTCGTCACGGTGACGCTGTCGTACCGCCTCGGCTTCGACGGGTTCGGTGACATCGCCGGCGCGCCCTCCAACCGCGGCGTGCGCGACCAGCTGGCCGCCCTGGCGTGGGTGCGCGACGAGATCGCGGCCTTCGGCGGCGACCCCGGCCGTGTCACGATCGCGGGGCAGTCGGCGGGCGGGGCGGCGGTGCTCACCCTCCTCGGGCTGCCCTCCGCATCCGGGCTCTTCCATCGCGTGCTCGCGATCTCGCCCGCGATCACCGACGTGCGCCCCGACCTCGCCCGGCGGCGCACGGCGCGCCTCGCCGCGCTCGCCGGCGTGCCGGCCACGCGCGCGGGCTTCGCGACGATCGACGAGGAGCGCCTCCTCGACCTGCAGCGACAGCTGGAGAAGGCCGAGGGCGGCGACCGACTCGCGCCGATCCGCGATGTGCTCAGCGACGGGCTGCCGTGGGGCCCCGTCGTCGGCGGCGACCTCGTGCCGACGGGCACGCTCGACGCGATCCGCGCCGGCCGCGGCGCCGACGTGCCGCTCGTCGTCGGCAGCACCGACGACGAGTTCACGATGACGACCGACCGCTATCGGCGGGTGCTGCGCCTCGTTCCCGCCGGGCTCGCGCTCGCACGGCTCGGCGTCGAGCGCGCGACCCGCGACGCGTGGCTGCGCGCGAACCGGATGCAGCGGCGCAAGGGCACGGCCGCGACGCTCGGCCGGTTCGTCTCCGACCGCGTCTTCCGCTCGGGCGTCGCGGCGGCCGCCGCGGCTCGCGGCGCGGCGCCGACGTGGGTCTACCGCTTCGCGTGGCCCTCGCCCGTCATCGGGTGGGCATGCCACTGCCTCGACGTGCCGTTCTGGTTCGACGTGCTCGATGCGGCGGGCGTGCGCGAGATCGCGGGCGGCCCCCCGCCGCGCGGCCTCGCCGACCAGATGCACGCTGCTGCGGTGCAGCTGATCCGCGAGGGCGACCCGGGGTGGCCGGCGTGGTCGGAGCGCCCCGGCACGACGCGCGTGTTCGGCGGCGGCGCATCCGCTCCCGACGTCGTCTCCGACGGGTACGCGAGCGCGCTGCCGCTCGCGTGACGCCTCGGCCTCGCGCCGTGTCGGCGGGCGGGGCTACCGTGTCGCCATGACCCCCGAGGATGTGGTCCCGTGGCTGCTCGAGTCCGATCCGGCGCTGCGGTGGCAGGTGGAGCGCGATCTCGTCGGAGCGCCGCCCGAGGTGTGGCAGGCGACACGGGCGCGCGTCCCGCGGGAGGGCATGGCCGCCGTCGTGCTGGCGCACCAGGATGACGACGGGCAGTGGGCGGGCGGGGCGTACTTCCCGTCCGACTGGGACTGGAACAGCGACGAGAAGCAGCCGTGGACAGCGACGACGTGGTCGCTGAAGTCGCTGCGCGAGTGGGGTGTCGAGCCCGACGCGCTCCGACCCGGCACGGCCGAGCTGCTGCGGCAGAACTCGCGCTGGGAGTACGACGACCTGCCGTACTGGGACGGCGAGGTCGATGCGTGCATCAACGCCTTCACACTCGCGACCGGCGCCTGGCTGGGCACCGACGTGTCGCCGATCCGCCGGTTCTTCCTCGCCCGCCAGCTCGAGGACGGCGGCTGGAACTGCGAGTGGGTCGAGGGTGCGACGGTGTCGTCGTTCCCCTCCACGCTGAACTCCCTCGAGGGCATGCTCGACTACGAACGGCGCGTCGGCGGCGACGCCGAACTGGCCGCGGCGCGCCGCCGCGGCGAGGAGTATCTGCTCCGCCGCACGCTCCTGCACCGCCTCGCCACCGGCGACGTGCACGAGTGGGCGCTGCGGTTCGCCTATCCGTTCCGCGCGGAGTACACGGCCCTGCATGCCGTCGAGTACTTCCGTGCCGCCGCCGAGTACGCCGGCACGCCGCCCGACCCGCGCATCGCCGAGGCGATCGGGATCGTGCGCGGTGCGCGCGACGCCGACGGCACGTGGCATCAGGGCGCGCGGTACGGCGGGCGCGTGTGGGCCGAACAGGACGTGGCCGTGGGCGAGCCGTCGCCGTGGCTCACGTTCGTCGCGCTGCGCGTGCTCCGCTGGTGGGATGCGGCGCACGCGCAACCCTCCGCCGCCGCGGCCTGAGTCGTGCGACGCTGAGGTCATGCGCATCGCCCTCACCGGCTCGTCCGGAAAGCTCGGAACCGTCGTCGAGCAGCACCTTCGTGCCGCCGGGCACGACGTCCTCGCCCTCGACGTCGTCGGCGCCCGCCGCGACGGCGAGTTCGTCCAGGTCGACCTGACCGACTACGGGCAGGTCGTCGACGTCCTCGGCGGCGTCGGGGAGCGCGGCACCGCCCCGGATCCGCTCGACGCCGTCGTACACCTCGCCGCGGTGCCGGCGCCGGGCCTCCGCCCCGACGTCGCGACGTTCCACAACAACATGACGGCCACGTTCAACGTGTTCTGGGCGGCCGTGCGCCTGGGCGTGCGGCGGATCGTCTACGCCTCGAGCGAGACCGTGCTCGGCCTCCCCTTCGACGTGCCGCCGCCCTACATCCCGGTCGACGAGGAGCACGCGCCGCGCCCCGAGTCGGTGTACTCCCTCGTGAAGACGCTCGAGGAGCAGCTCGCGACCGAGCTCGTGCGCTGGCATCCGGAGCTGTCGATCACGGCGCTGCGCTTCTCGAACGTCATGGCGCCCGAGGACTACGCCGCGTTCCCCGCGTACGACGCCGACCCGCGCACGCGCAAGTGGAACCTGTGGGGCTACATCGACGCGCGCGACGGCGCGCACGCCGTCGAGCGCGCGCTCGAGGTCGCCCCGGCCGGCTTCGACCGCTTCATCATCGCCGCCGCCGACACCGTCTCGAACCGCCCGAACGCCGAGCTCGTCGCCGAGGTGTATCCCGACGTGCCGGTGCACGGCGAGCTCGGCGCGCACGACACGATGCTCTCGATCGCGAAGGCGCGCCGCCTCCTCGGCTACGCGCCGCAGCACTCGTGGCGCGACGGGATCAGCTGAGCGCGGGCACGACCTCGCGCGCGAACAGCTCGATGCCCGAGCGGTCGTACGCGGCCTCCGGGAAGTAGTGGATCGCATACCCGAGGCCGGCGCGCTGCCGCTCGGCGAGCCGCTCCGCGATCTGCTCGGGCGTGCCCACGGCGAGCGAGCCGCGGTAGTCCCGCTCGATCGCGGCGGCACGGTCGTCGCCGACGAACGGTCGCAGCCGCTCGACCACGGCGCGCACGCGATCGTCGACCTCGGCCTCGGTCGCGGCGACGATCGTGTTGAAGTTCGACGAGCGCGTGATGGCGTCGAAGTCGCGGCCGAGCGCGTCGCAGTGCCCGCGCAGGACCTCCGACTTGTGCGCGAACTCCTCGGGGCTGCCGGCGAAGTTCGTGTAGGCGGCGTACTGGGCCGCGATCCTGAGCGTCACCTTCTCGCCGCCGCCGGCGATCCACAGCGGCACGCCGCCGGGCTGCAGCGGCAGCGGCTGCACGATCGCGCCGTCGACGTCGTAGTACTTCCCCGCGAGGGTTGCGGAGCCGGTCGTCCACGCCTGGTGCATGATCTCGACGCCCTCGCGCAGGCGCCCGAGGCGCTCGGCGATCGGCGGGAACCCGTAGCCGTACGCGCGCCACTCGTGCTCGTACCATCCGCCGCCGATGCCCATCTCGGCACGGCCGCCGGAGACGGCGTCGACGGTCGCCGCGACCTTCGCGAGGTACGCCGGATTGCGGTATCCCATGCACGTGCACATCTGGCCGAGGCGGATGCGCTCGGTCGACGCCGCGAAGGCGGCCATCAGGGTCCAGGCCTCGTGCGTGGCCTCGCTGCTGGGCACCGGCGTGGTGTGGAAGTGGTCGTACACCCACAGCGACTCCCACGGGCCGGCGTCGGCGGCCTGCGCGAGCGACGACATGACGCGCCAATGGTCGGCCGGCTCGATGCCGACGAGGTCGAAGCGCCAGCCCTGGGGGATGAAGAGTCCGAATCGCATGCCTTCACCCTACGGATGCGGCAGACCACCGGCAGCCCGTTGACTCCCCCGCCGACGGTCCCTGCCGCTTGCGTGAATCGGCGGCTATACCGGGCCCGGTAGGCGCCGATTCACGCCCGTGGCACGGCGAGCACGGCGGCGTGAGGCATGCGGGCACGCATGATGGCCACCGCATCCGCGTTGTCGTCGACGAGCACGGCGTGGCGTCCGAGTGCGGCGGCGACGGCGCCGGTCGTGCCGCTGCCGGCGAAGAAGTCGAGCACGCGGTCGCCGGGGCGGCTCGAGGCCTGCACGATGCGGCGGAGGATTCCCTCGGGCTTCTGCGTCGGGTAGCCGGTCTTCTCCCGCCCCGACGTGGGCACGATCGTGTGCCACCACACGTCGGTGGGGAGCTTGCCGCGTGCGGCCTTCTCGGGCGTGACCAGGCCCGGCGCCATGTACGGCTCGCGGTCGACGGCGTCCGAGTCGAACCAGTACCGCTGCGGGTCCTTCACGTACACGAGGATCGTGTCGTGCTTGGTCGGCCAGCGGCGGCGCGTCTTCGCACCGTAGTCGTACGCCCACACGATCTCGTTGAGGAACCGCTCGCGTCCGAACAGGGCGTCCAGCAGCACCTTCGCGTAGTGCGCCTCGCGGTAGTCCAGGTGGACGTAGAGGGTGCCGTCGTCGGCGAGCAGCCGCCACGCCTCCACCAGCCGCGGCTCGAGGAACCCCCAGTAGTCGTCGAACCGGTCGTCGTACGCACGCAGGTCGCCGCGCAGCCGCGCGTAGTCGCGGCCGTGGAAGCCGCGCCGCACCGCGGGCGGTGCCGCCGCATCCGTCTCCGCCGGCGACGTATTCAGGCCGGGCGTCGACCCGGCGGGATCGGCGGCGCGGAAGGACGCGGGTCCACCGTCCGCCGCATCCGGCTCAGCCTGAGTACGTGACGGGGCGTGGCGGGCGGTCTCGACGGCGCGGGAGCGCGCACGGCCGGTGTTGAACGGCGGGTCGAGGTAGACGAGCGCGAACGCGCCGTCGGGGTAGCCCGCCGCGACGGCGAGGTTGTCGCCGTGGTGGATCGTGACGGTCCCGGGCGGATGCGGCGCATCGGGGCCGGGCGGATGCGGCGCATCGGGGCCGCGCCGATGCGGCGCATCGGGGCCCGGCGGATGCGGCGCGCTCACGGCACGCGGCGCAGCCACGCGTCCGTGGCGAACTTCGTCGCCACGAGCTGCTCGGCCTCGGCGTACTCCTCGTCGCTGATGGTGCCGGGCACCGCGCCGTAGAGCTTCGTGAAGGTGTCGATGAAGCGCTCGATGATCGCCTCGCGCGACAGGCCGGTCTGGCTGCGGAGCGGATCGACGCGCTTGGCCGCCGACACGGTGCCCTTGTCGCTGAGCTTCTCGCGGCCGATGCGCAGCACGTCGGTCATGACGGCGCCGTCCATGTCGTAGCTGAGGGTGGCGTGGTGCAGCACGCCGCCGTTGGCGAGGCGCTTCTGCGCAGCGCCGCCGATCTTGCCGTGCGGCCCGGCGATGTCGTTGAGCGGCTGGTACACCGCGTCGATGCCGAGGGAGCGCAGCGCCTGCAGCACCCAGTCGTCGAGGAACGCATACGAGTCGGCGAAGGTCATGCCCGCGACGAGCGAGGCCGGCACGTACAGCGAGTACGTCACGATCGAGTTCGCGGCCATGAGCATCGCCCCTCCGCCGGAGATCCGGCGGACGACGTCGAACCCGTGCCGCGCAGCGCCGTCGGGGTCGACCTCGTTGCGCAGCGACTGGAACGACCCGATGACCACGGCGTTCTCGTCCCACTCCCACAGCCGCAGCGTGGGGTTGCGCCGACCGTCGCCGACGCGCGTCGTGAGCACCTCGTCGAGCGCGAGGTTCATGCGGGGCGAGACGGGGCGCTCGTGCACGACCTCCCACGTGAAGTCGCCCCATCCCGGCGCCGTGATGAGGGCGCGGCGCACGGCGGTGCCGACGGCCTCGGGGGTGAAGCCGAGCAGCTGCGCCCCGTCGGGCAGGGCGGCGCGCACCGCGGCGGCGATCGTGGCGACGTCGGCCTCGACCGGCAGGCCGTTGACGGCGGCGTCGATGTCATCGAGCGCCGAGTCCGGCTCGAGGAAGAAGTCGCCCGCGAGGTGGAACCCGGCGATGCGCCCGTCCTGCTCCTCGAGGTCGACGACGACGAGCTTCCCGCCGGGCACCTTGTATTCGCCGTGCATGGCTCTCATGCTAGGCCGCGGCGCCAGGGCCTACGACCGGCCGGCGCGCTCAGCGCGGGGCGAGCAGGGTGCCGAAGGCGCCGAGCGTGCGCTCGAGGGCGACGGCGGGTTCGAGGAGCCACTGGATCTGCAGACCGTCGGATGCGGCGATCAGCAGTGCCGCGATCTCGTCGGCGTCGACGTCGCCGCGCACGGTCCCCGCCGCCTGCTCGGCGCGCAGCTGCGCGGCGAGCTGCACGCGCAGGTCGGCGAAGCGACGCGCGATGAAGCCGCGTGCGGCATCGCTGTCGGATTCGAGGGCGTTGGCCACGAGCGTCGAGTACAACTCGACGAGCCCCGGAACGGCGACGTTCCGGCTGGCCGCATGGGTGAGCCCCTCCACCGGGCCGAGCTCGGTCGCCGAGGCCATCTGCCGTGCGGCGTGGTCGTAGACGGCGACGAGCAGCTGCTCGCGGGAGTCGAAGTAGTGCAGGAGCGCCGCGTGCGAGACGTCGAGGGCCCGCGCGATGCTGCGCAGCGACGCGCCGCTCGCGCCGCGCTCGGCGAACACCGTGATCGCACGGTCAAGGATCTCGCGCCGGCGCGCGACGCCCTTCGCGTACGCACCCTCGCGGCCGAGCGCCGCGCCGTCGGGCACGGCGGTCGCGTCATCCGTGGGCACGGGCTCAGTGTACGGGACAGAAAACGACCACTGGTCAGTTTTTGTGGTAGCTTTCGAGCGACGGCGCCGTCCGGCGCCGCCTCGACGATGCAGGAAGGAAGGCCCGATGGCACTGCCCGTCGCTTCCGTGCAGCTGTACAGCCTGGCGGCGGAGTTCTCCGCCGACCCGCAGGGCTCCCTCGACCGTCTGGCCGCCCTCGGGCTGCGCCACGTGGAGGCGTTCGACTTCGTGCGGCGGCCCGACGAGGTCCGCGCCGCGCTGGATGCGAGCGGGCTGGACTCCCCCACCGGTCACGCGCCGCTGCTGTCGGACGAGCTGTGGACGCCCGACGGGTCGATCCCCACCCCCGCCCCCGAGGTGGTCTTCGAGGCGGCCGCGACGATCGGCATGACGACCGTGATCGACCCGTTCGTCGACCCGGCGCGCTGGCTCACCGAGGAGGGCGTCGCCGACATCGCCGAGCGCCTGAACCGCGCGGCCGACACCGCCGCATCCTTCGGCCTGAGCGTCGGCTACCACAACCACGCGCAGGAGTTCGTCGCCTCCTTCGGCGGCGTGACGGCGTTCGAGCGCTTCGTGTCGCTCACCGACGAGCGCGTCGCGATCGAGCTCGACCTGTTCTGGGCCCTCACGGGCGACCAGGACGTGCCCGCCCTCGTCGAGCGGCTGGGCTCGCGCCTGACCGCCGTCCACGTGAAGGACGGCGTCGTGCCGCGCCCCAACCCCTTCGCCCCGGGCGCCGAGCGCCTGTCGACCGACGTCCTCGACCAGCGGCGCCCCGGCCAGGGCGACGTGCCCCTCGCGGCGGCCCTCGAGGCCGGACGCGGCGCCATCCGCTACGCCGTGATCGAGTACGACCGCCCGCCGGGCGACGTGTTCGACGACATCGCCGCGAGCCTCGCGTTCCTCACCGAGGGCGGGTTCGTCCGATGACCGGGCCGGTCGGAATCGGCGTCATCGGCGCGGGGGTCATCAGCGACACGTACCTCGAGAACCTCACGACGTTCCCCGACGTCGAGGTGCTCATCGTGGGCGACCTGTTCCCCGAGCGCGCCCGGGAGAAGGCCGACGCGCACGGCGTGCCCGCCGCGGGCACCGTCGACGACGTGCTCGCCCACCCCGGCGTGCAGGTCGTCGTGAACCTCACGATCCCCGCCGCCCACATCGAGATCTCCGCGGCCGCGGTCGCCGCCGGCAAGCACGTGTGGACCGAGAAGCCGCTGGGTCTCGACCGCGAGGGCTCGGCTCGGCTGCTGCGGGATGCGGCGGCGGCGGGCGTGCGCATCGGCTCGGCGCCCGACACGGTGCTCGGCCCCGGCTTCCAGTCGGCCAAGCGCGCGATCCTCGCGGGGGTCATCGGGCGGCCGCTGTTCGCGCAGACCGCGTTCCAGACGCAGGGGCCCGATCTGTGGCACCCGAGCCCGCAGTTCCTGTTCGCCCGAGGTGCGGGACCGCTCCTGGACATGGGCCCGTACTACCTCACGGCTCTCGTGAGCCTGCTCGGGCCGGTCGACCGGGTCGCGGCGGCGGGCCTGAAGGCCCGCGAGGAGCGCGTCATCCACACCGGCCCCGACGCGGGCACGACCTTCGCGGTCGAGGTGCCCTCCACGGTGCAGATGCTCACGGTGTTCGAGAGCGGGCAGCAGGCGCAGAGCCAGCTGTCGTTCGACTCCGCGCTGGAGCGCCATGGCGTGTTCGAGGTGCACGGCACCGAGGGGTCGATCGTGATCCCCGACCCCAACCGGTTCGAGGGCGTGTCGCGCTCCGTGAAGCCGCTCGGCGTCATCCGTGACGGCATGTCGTTCGAGCAGGAGTGGATCGACCTGCCGCAGGAGGGCACGGTCGTCGGCCGGGGCCTCGGGCTCCTGGACATGGTGCGCGCGATCGCCGAGGATCGTCCGCACGTGGCGACGGGCGAGCTCGGCTATCACGTGCTCGACGTCATGCTCTCCGCGGCCGAATCCGCCGATTCGGGCGCGTTCGTGACGGTCGACAGCACGCTGGCCGCCCCCGTGCCCGTCGTGCCGGCCGGCTTCGACCCCTTCGCGCGCACGCTCTGACCGCGCAGAATTCAGGCCCAGCAGGCGCCGGAAGGCCGCATCCGGCCGTCACCGACGGCTGGGCCTGAATTCTGAACCGCGCGCGCCGCTCAGACGCCGACGATGCGGTGGAGGGTCTCGGGCGAGAGCGCGTGCTCGAGCGCGAGCACGCCGGCGCCGATCACCGCGGCGTCCTCGGCGGCCGTGGAATGCACGATCGCGAGCCGCTCGGTCGCGAGCGGCGTCGAGCGGGTGTAGACGACCTCGCGCACCCCCGCGATGAGGTGCTCGCCGACCCGCGCCATCGATCCGCCGATCGCGATGACCGACGGGTTGAGCAGGCTCACGCTCGCCGTGAGCACCTCGCCGATGTCGCGGCCCGCCTGCCGCACCGCGTGGATCGCGTCGATGCTGTTGTGCTTGACGAGGTCGACGACGTCGTCGGACGAGTGCGCGTCGATGCCGCGCTCACGCAGCGTCCGCGCGATCGCGGGTCCGGATGCCAGCGCCTCGAGGCACCCGCGGCTGCCGCAGTGGCACGGCACGTCCGCGCCGCGGGCGACGCGCACGTGCCCCAGGTCGCCGGCGACGCCCTGCGCGCCGCGCAGCAGCCGCCCGCCCGATATGACGCCGGCGCCGATGCCCGTGGCGACCTTCACGAAGATGAGGTGCTCGGTGTCGCGCCACCCCACCGCGCACTCGCCGAGCGCCATGAGGTTCACGTCGTTGTCGACGAGAGCGGGCGCGTCGAGGTGCTGCGCCATCCAGCCGGGCACGTCGAAGCGGTCCCACCCGGGCATGATCGGAGGGTTGATCGGCTGCCCCGTCGAGTGGAGCACCGGCCCCGGCAGGCCCACGCCGATCGCCGCCAGGTCGCGCTCGGTGCGACCGGTGCGGGAGAGCAGGTCGTGGAGCATCGCGACGACGCGCTCGAGCACCGCGACGGGACCCTCGGCGACGTCGAGCGGCTCGCTCACCTTCTCGAGCACGCTGCCGACGAGGTCGATGAGCGCCACCGTCGCGTGCGACGCACCGATGTCGACCGCGCCCATGACGCGCCCGCCCGGGTTCAGGGCGAACTGCGACGAGGGTCGCCCGCCGGTGGACACCGCATCCGCGACGGGAGCGATGAGGCCCATCCGCATGAGCTCGTCCACGCGGGCGGCGACCGTCGAGCGGGCCAGGCCCGTCGCCTGGGCGAGCTGCGCCCGGGTGCGCGGGGCCCCGTCGCGCAGCAGCTGGAAGAGCTCGGTGACACCCGCGCTGCCGGCCGGCGCTCCGCCGCTCATGAGGACCACGACCCCAGTGAACCACGTGGGCGCCGGGCCGACGACCGCGGCGGCACGGGGATCACGTCGTGCGCACGTCCGTGCGGGCGAACCGCTGCTGGAGCAGCACCGCGATGACGATGATGACGCCCTTGGCCACCGCCTGCACCGAGGACGACAGGTTGTTCTGCACGAAGACGTTGGTGAGCGTGGAGAAGATGAGCACGCCGAGGACGGTGCCGGTGATCGTGCCGCGGCCACCGGCGAGCAGCGTGCCGCCGACGACCACGGCGGCGATCGCGTCGAGCTCGTACAGCGTGCCGTGCGTCGAGGTGCCCGAGGTGGTGCGACCGAGGATCATCACGGCGCCGATGCCGGCGGTGAGGCCCGACAGGGCGTAGAGCCACACGATGTGCCGCTTGACGTTGATGCCCGCGAGGCGCGCGGCCTCGCGGTTGCCGCCGATCGCGACGGTGCGTCGGCCGAAGGTCGTGCGGTTGAGCAGGATCCACCCGCCGACCGCGACCAGCACGAAGATCCAGATGAGCATGTCGACGCCGAGGAAGTCGGCGTTCAGCGCCGACACGAACGCACGCGAGTCGACGATGAGGGTGCGCCGCTCGGCGAGGATCTCGGCGAGACCGCGCGCGGCGACCAGCATCGCGAGGGTCGCCATGAACGCGACGACCTTGCCGTACGCGATCACGACGCCGTTGATCAGGCCCGCCGCGACGCCGACGGCGAGGGCGATGACGACCATGACGATCCAGTGCGTGCTGGCAACGACGTCCTGCACCGCCGCGAGCGTCGCCACGATCGAGGCCAGACCGAGGACGGAGCCCACCGACAGGTCGATGCCGCCGGAGATGATGACGAAGGTCATGCCGATGCTCACGACGCCGATGATGGAGGCCTGCCGGAGGATCACCAGCACGTTGCTGATGCTCGTGAACGAGTCGCCCGACGTGACCGCGCCCACGATGAAGATCACCAGCAGCGCGACGACGAGGCCCAGGTTGCGGCCGAGGGACCCGCGGAGCAGCCGGCGCGCGAGCGGGGGCCGGGACGACGGTTCACCGGGCGACGACGATGTCGCGACGGCGGGGATGGTCTGCTCGCTCACGCGGCAGCTCCTTTCATGACGAGGTCGAGCACGCCGTGCTCGTCGATCTGGGAAGCGGGGAGGGTCTCGAGGACGCGGCCCTCGGCGACGACGAGCACGGTGTCGGAGAGCCCGAGCACCTCCTCGATCTCGCTCGAGACGACGACGATCGCGTTGCCGGCGGCGGCGAGGTCGCGGATGAGGGCGTAGATCTCCGCGCGCGCGCCGACGTCGACGCCGCGGGTGGGCTCGTCCAGCAGCAGCACGCGCGTGCCGTGGACGAGCCAGCGGGCGAGGAGGATCTTCTGCTGATTGCCGCCGGACAGCGTCGCGGCGGGACGGTCGGGGTCGGCCGGGCGCAGCTCGAGCGCCTCGATCTGCTCGCGCGCGACGCGTCGCTCGGCGCGCTCGTCGAGGAAGCCGCCGCGCGCGAAGCGGCCGAAGGTCGAGAGCGTCACATTCACGGTGATGGGCTCAGACAGCACGAGGCCCTGGCTCTTGCGCTCCTCGGGCGAGAGCCCGATGCCCGCGGCGACGGCCGCCGGCACGGAGCCGGGGCGCAGCACCCGCTCGCCCACGCGCACCGACCCGCTCGTGGCCCGGCGGGCGCCGTAGACGGTCTCGAGGATCTCCGAGCGCCCGGAGCCGACGAGCCCCGCGAGCCCTACGACCTCGCCCGCGCGCACCGAGAACGACACGTCGTCGAAGACGCCCGCGAGCCCGAGCGCCTGCACGTCGAGGACGACCGGCGCGCCGGGCGCGATGGGCGGGCGGGCAGGGAAGACGTTCTCGACGGCGCGGCCGGTCATGAGGCGGATGAGCTCGGCCGTGGGGGTGTCGGACACCGGGAGACCCACCGCAGTGGAGCGGCCGTCCTTGAGCACCGTGATGCGGTCGCCGATCTGGCGGATCTCCTCGAGGCGGTGCGTGATGTAGACCACCGCGATGCCGGCAGCGGTGAGCTCGCGCACGACGTGGAAGAGGTTCTTGACCTCCTCGGTGTCGAGCACGGCCGACGGCTCGTCCATGATGATGAGCCGGATGTCGTGCGACAGTGCGCGGGCCATGCTGACGATCTGCTTGTTGGCCGCGCTCAGCTCGCCGACCTCGGTGTGCGGCGAGAGCGACCCGTGGCCGAGCCGCTTGAGCAGATCGCGCGTGCGTGCCGCCGCCTCCGAGCGCCGGCTGAATCCGCCGCGCGCGAGCTCGTGGCCGAGAAAGACGTTCTCGGCGATCGTGAGGCCGTCGACGACGTCGAGCTCCTGGTACATCGTCGCGATGCCGAGGGCCAGCGCCGCCTGCGGGTCGGGGATCTCGACGTCTTCCCCGTTCCAGCGGATGACGCCGTCGTCGGGTCGGTGCGCGCCGGCGAGCATCTTGATGAGCGTCGATTTTCCGGCGCCGTTCTGGCCGAGCACGCAGTGCACCTCGCCCGCCCGCACCTCCAGGTCGACGCCCTTCAGGGCCGCGACCCCCGCGAAGCTCTTGGTCGCGCCGCGCACATCCAGTAATGCCGGCGAGTGGTCATCTTTGATCACGGAGCAGACAATACACATCGCCGGCCCCCTGCGCGACCATCCGCGGTGAAGGATTCGCTCGGAGGCGACTCCGATGCGCAACGTCGTCATCGGCGGAATTCCGCACTCGCCGTCACCGCCGCGGGACTTTCGACGGATCGAAAACAAAAGTTGACCTTTCGCCGACCCGTTCAGTACCGTGACGCTGTCAGCGACGACGAGGCTCCCCGCCCGCATGCGGAGGCAGTCGCTGACTGCATCGCATTCAAGGAGGAAACATGCATTCACTGCGCACTGCGCGCACGCGGGCCCTCGTGGCCGGCGGCGCGGCGCTGGCGGCCATCGCCCTGCTGGCCGGCTGCACCCAGGGGGCCGACGAAGCGGACGTCGTCGACCAGGGCACGACGAGCGAGGAGAACGCCGCCGCGGGCGACACCGTCACCATCGGCTTCTCGGGCCCCGCGGCCGACCACGGCTGGCTGGGCGCGATCAACTCCGGCGCCCTCGCCGCCGCCGAGAGCTTCCCCGACGTCGACCTCAAGGTCGCCGAGGGCACGAACGACGTCAACGCGCAGATCGCCGCCGTCGAGACCTTCATCAACGACGGCGTCGACGCGATCGTCCTGCTGCCCAGCGACGGCGCGGCCTTGACCGAGGTCGCGATCAAGGCCATGGAGGCCGGCATCCCCGTCATCAACGTCGACCGCGAGTTCTCGAGCCCGTTCGCCGCCCGCACGACCGTGCTCGGCGACAACTACGGGATGGGCGTGAGCGCCGGCACCTACATCTGCGAGCAGCTGGACGGCAAGAGCGACGCCGTGGTCGCCGAGATCGCGGGCATCGACTCCCTGCCGCTCACGCAGGACCGCTCGCAGGGCTTCGCCGACGCGCTGGAGGACTGCGGGCTCGAGGTGAGCGCGCGCGTCGCCGCCGACTTCACGGTGCAGGGCGGCGAGTCCGCGGCCTCGCAGCTGCTGTCGGCCAACCCGCAGATCGACGCCATCTGGAACCACGACGACGACCAGGGCATCGGCGTGCTCGCCGCGATCGACGCGGCCGGCCGCGACGAGTTCTTCATGGTCGGCGGCGCCGGCTCGCGCAACGCGATGGAGGCGATCCAGGCCGATGACACGGTGCTGAAGGCGACGGTCATCTACCCGTCGACCCAGGCCGCCGACGGCATCGCGCTCGCCCGCCTCATCGCGCAGCAGAAG
The DNA here is from genome assembly GCF_003931875.1 of Microbacterium sp. 10M-3C3. Taxonomy (NCBI): domain Bacteria; kingdom Bacillati; phylum Actinomycetota; class Actinomycetes; order Micrococcales; family Microbacteriaceae; genus Microbacterium; species Microbacterium sp. 10M-3C3. Next base: position 3,053,340 of record NZ_CP034245.1, read on the forward strand.
ACGATGAGCGACATCATCACGCCGAGCGTCGCGAACCGGATCGTGCTGGACGCCCCGGTCGTGACGAAGGACAACGTCGCCGACTTCATCGACCTGGCGTTCGAGTCCTGACACCTCGCGGGGGCGCACGACCCGGGCGCACCACCCCGGGCGGGCGCCCCCGCATCCGTCCTACGAAAGGATCCCCCGTGACCACTCCCCCGCTGCGCGTCGCCATGATCGGCCACGGCTTCATGGGCGCCGCCCACTCGCAAGGCTGGCGCGTCGCGCCCCGCTTCTTCGATCTACCGCGTGCGGTGGAGATGGCGGTGGTGGTCGGGCGCAATGCGCAGGCGGTGGCGGATGCGGCGGCGAAGTGGGGGTGGGCGGAGTCGGCGACGGACTGGCGTGCGGTGATCGCGCGGGACGACATCGATGTCGTGGACATCGTGACGCCGGGTGATTCGCACGCCGAGATCGCGATCGCGGCGCTTCAGGCGGGCAAGCACGTGCTGTGCGAGAAGCCGCTGGCCAACACGGTCGCGGAGGCCGAGGCGATGACCGAGGCCGCCGAGCGTGCCGCGGAGCGCGGCATCCGGAGCATGGTCGGCTTCACCTACCGCCGCGTTCCCGCGGCCACCTTCGCACGCGACCTCGTCGCCGCCGGCCGCATCGGCGACGTGCGCCAGGTGCGCGCCGAGTACCTGCAGGACTGGCTGTCGGATGCCGACGCCCCGCTCACGTGGCGCCTGCAGAAGGATCGCGCCGGGTCGGGTTCGCTCGGCGACATCGGCGCGCACGCGATCGACCTCGCCGAGTACATCACGGGCCTGCACGTCGAGCGTGTCTCGGGCATCCTCGAGACCCTCGTCGCCGAGCGTCCGCTCATGGCGGAGGGCATCGGCCTCTCCGGCACGGCGTCGAGCGAGCGCGGGGCGGTCACGGTCGACGACGTCGCCCTGTTCACGGGGCGTCTCTCGGGCGGCGCGCTCGCGTCGTTCGAGGCGACGCGATTCCGCACCGGGCGCAAGAACGCGCTGCGCGTGGAGGTGTCGGGATCGACCGGCGCCCTGTCGTTCGACCTCGAGCGCATGAACGAGCTCGAGTTCTACGACGCGACGGCGCCCGACACCGAGCTCGGCTTCCGCCGCATCCTGGTCACCGAGCACGACCACCCTTACCTCGCGCCGTGGTGGCCGACCGGTCACATGCTCGGGTACGAGCACGGCTTCAGCCACCAGGTCGTCGACTTCGTCACCGCGATCGCCGACGGCACCCAGCCGCGCCCCTCGTTCGGCGACGGCCTCCACATCCAGCGCGTCCTCGACGCGGTCGAGCGCAGCTCCGAGCACGGCAGCGCGTGGCTCGACGTCGAGTGAACCGCATCCACCCAGAAGGGAATCGCATGTCTCGTCCGATCACGTTGTTCACCGGTCAGTGGGCTGATCTGCCGTTCGAGGAGGTGGCTCGTCTTGCTGGTGAGTGGGGGTATGACGGGTTGGAGATCGCGTGCTGGGGGGATCATCTGGATGTGTCGCGGTGGGATGACGCGGCGTATGTGCAGTCCCGCAAGGACGTCCTGGAGCGCAACGGGTTGGGAGTGTTCGCGATCGCGAACCATCTGACGGGGCAGGCGGTGTGCGATGACCCGATCGATCAGCGTCACCGCGACATCCTCTCGGACCGGGTGTGGGGCGACGGCGACCCGGAGGGGGTGCGGGCGCGGGCGGCGGAGGATCTGAAGGACACCGCCCGGATGGCCGCAGCCTTGGGCGTGTCCACGGTGACCGGGTTCAGTGGGTCGTCGATCTGGAAGTACGTGGCGATGTTCCCGCCCGCCTCGCAGGAGATGATCGACGCCGGGTACGCGGACTTCGCGGAGCGGTGGAATCCGATCCTGGACGTGTTCGAACAGGTCGGGGTGCGGTTCGCGCTCGAGGTGCACCCCTCGGAGATCGCGTACGACTACTGGACCGCCAAGCGCACCCTGGAAGCGATCGGGCACCGGGGCAGTTTCGGGTTCAACTTCGACCCGTCGCACTTCGTGTGGCAGCAGCTGGACTCGGTGGCGTTCGTGCTGGATTTCGCGGAGCACATCTTCCACGTGCACTGCAAGGAGTCCGTCACCAACCTCGACGGCCGCAACGGTGTCCTCGGCTCGCACCTGTCCTGGGACAACCCGCGGCGGGGGTGGACGTTCGTGTCCACCGGGCACGGCGCGGTGCCGTGGGAGCCGATCTTCCGCGCCCTCAACGCGATCGGATACGACGGCCCCACCTCCGTCGAATGGGAGGACGCCGGCATGGACCGCCTCGTCGGCGGCCCCGAAGCCCTCGCCTTCGTCCGCAAACTCGCCCAGATCACCCCACCCCACCAACTCTTCGACGCCGCCTTCAGCTCCAAGTAGCCCGCGGCTCGCGTGAATCGGCGCCTATCCGTGGTCGGGTAGGCGCCGATTCCCGCACGTGGGCACGGGGAAGGGTCAGGCGCGGGCGGGGAAGCGCGCGTCGAGCCACGCGAGGAGGTCGGCGCGCACGTCGGCCTGCGCGACCTCGTTGAAGATCTCGTGCCGCGCGCCGGGGTACACGAGCGTCGTGACGTCGGTGAGTTCCGACCGCGTGCGGTACGCCTCCGCGAGGCGGTGGACGCTCCGCGGTCCGCCGACGGTGTCGTCGCGGCCGACCAGGAGCAGCACGGGCACGTCGTGCCCCGCGGCCTCCGCGAGCCCCCGCCGCGGACGGCCGAAGAGCCGCGCCGACTCGACGAGGCCGAACAGGCGCCGCAGCGGCACGACGGTCGTCAGCGGGTCGTCCACGAACGCCTGCCCGACGGCGGTGTCGCTCGAGAGCCACTGCAGTCCGTGACCGCCTTCGTGCCGCCACGGCTTGTTGAGGTCGCCGGCGTTCAGCGCGCCCGGGACGCGCAGCGCCGAGCCGCTGAGCACGACGGCATCGTAGGCATCCGGATGCCGGTTCAGGAGGATCTGCGCGAGGAACGACCCCCACGAATGCCCGAGGAGGACGAGCGGCAGGTCGGGGTGGGCGGCGCGGATGCGCTCGGTGAGCATCCACACCGCATCGACGGCCGCGCCGTGTCCGCCGGTGCCGAGCCGGCCGAGCTGGGACGCATCTCCGCCGTGCTGGCGCATGCCGGTGCGCCCGTGGCCGCGGTGATCGTCGGCGTACACGGTGTACCCCGCGTCGACGAGAGCCGCGATCAGTGCGCCGTACCGGCCGGCATGTTCGCCGACGCCGTGCAGCAGCTGGACCACCGCGCGCGGCCGCGCCGCTTCGGCGACGTCGTAGACGATGGCGACCCCGTGCGCATCGACGAACTCGGGCATGCCGCGAGTCTAGGGCGCGCGTGCCGGGAGGGGCGGCGCACGTCGCGGCGCCGCCGCCGACTTTCTTTAGCAAAGCTAATGAGCTATGCTAACTATTCGCATGAAGACGTCGACGACTCCCCCCGAATCGCACGAGCTCAGCGCCCACGCCACCGAGATCCGGATGGCGACGTTCCGCCTCGCGCGGCGGCTGCGCGCTCAGCGCGCCGTCGACACGATGAGCGACGGACAGTTCGCGGTGCTCGCCGCCCTGAAGGTGCACGGACCGCACACCCTCGGCGAACTGGCCGAACGCGAGCGCGTCACCGCACCCTCGATGAACCGCACGGTGGGTGCGCTCGAGGAGGCGGGACTGCTTTCGCGCATGCAGGCCGATCACGATCGCCGCAAGGTGACGATCGATCTGACCCCCGCCGGCCTCGACGTCGTCGAGGAGACCGTGCGCCGCCGCGACGCATGGCTCGAGGAGGCGCTCGGCGAGCTGTCGAAGGCCGACCGCGCCCTGCTCGTGCGCGCCGCCGACGTCATGAGGAGGCTGGCCGAGCGATGACCGCGATGTTCCGCTCCTTCGGCGTCTTCAACTACCGCGTGTGGTTCATCGGCGCCCTCATCTCCAACATCGGCCAGTGGATGCAGGCGACCGCGCTCAGCTGGGTCGTGCTCACGCAGCTGACCGACAACGACGCCGCTGCGATGGGCGTGACGATGGCGCTGCAGTTCGCACCCCCGCTCCTGCTCGTGAGCCTCACGGGCTGGGTGGCCGACCGCTTCGACCGCCGGCACCTGCTCTTCGTCACGCAGGGCTCGCTCATGGTGCTCGGCCTCGCTATCGGCGCCCTGATCCTCCTGGGCGTCATGACCCTCCCGCTCATGTACGCCTTCGCGCTCGCGCTCGGGGTCGTCGCGGCCTTCGACAACCCCGCCCGTCAGGCCTTCGTCTCCGACGTCGTCTCACGCGAGATCGCGTCGAACGCGGTGGCGCTGAACTCGGCGTCGTTCAACGGCGCCCGGATGCTGGGACCCGCCGTCGCGGGCGTCGTGATCGTGGTCGTCGGCACCGGCTGGGTCTTCCTCATCAACGCCGCGACCTTCCTCGCGATGATCACCGCGCTGAGCCTCATCCGCACGCACGAGCTCGCGCCCCGCGCGCACAACGCGGGTGCCGCGCGGCTGGCCGACGGCTTCCGCTACGTCGAGCGACGCCCCGATCTCGTCGTGACGTTCGCAATGGTCTTCCTCATGGGCGCCTTCGGCATGAACTTCCCGATCTTCGCGTCGACGATGGCGCTGGAGTTCGGGCAGGAGGCCGACGGCTATGGCCTGCTCAGCTCGATCGTCGCGATCGGGTCGCTCGCCGGTGCCCTGCTCGCCGCCCGCCGCGACCGGGCGCGCATCCGCGTCGTCATCGCCGGCTCGGCGCTGTTCGCGGTGGTCGCGCTCGTCTCGGCCTTCACCCCGACGTACTGGACGTACGCGCTCACCCTCGTCTTCACCGGCTTCGCGGTCGTCACGATGCTCACGACCGCGAACGGCTACGTGCAGACCACGACCGACCCGGCCTTGCGCGGCCGCGTGCTCGCGCTCTATGTCGCGATCCTCATGGGCGGCACGCCGATCGGCGCCCCGATCGTCGGCTGGGTGGCCGCCGAGTTCGGCCCGCGCGTCGCGATCCTCGTCGGCGCGGCGGCCGCGGTCGTCGCCTTCGGCATCGGCGCGACGTGGCTCATCGTGTCGGGCCGGCTGCACCGTCACGCCGAGCGGCGGTTCCGCCTCACGATCGACGAGACGCGGCCGCTCGCCGTGATCCCGCCCGAGGAGTTCTCCGACGAGGTCGCCGGCACGACGCCCGTGCGCGTGCCGCCCCGCGGCCCCGGCTCCATCCGCCACGCGCGCTGACCCGCGGCCCGGCCGAGCCCCGCTGCATCCGTTCGCTCGTCGTATCTCGCGCGGAATCGCCACGGCGCGCACGGTTATACGCCGAGCGAGCGGACGGGGCAAGGCGTGACACCCGGAGATATCGCTAGATAAGCTAGGAATATGCCTCAGGTGTCTGCGCGCCGCCGATGGGCGGGCCTCGTCTTCATCAGCATCGCCGTGTCGCTGATCATCGTCGACTCCACGATCGTCAACGTCGCCGTGCCGTCGATCGTCGACGACCTCGGCATCTCGTCGACCGAGGTCCAGTGGGTGCAGGAGGCGTACACGCTCGTGTTCGCCGCGCTGCTGCTCGTCTTCGGCAGCCTCGCCGACCGCTTCGGCCGACGGCGACTCATGCTCACGGGTGTGGCGATCTTCGCCCTCGCGTCGATCGCCGCGGCGCTCGCACCCACCGGGAGCCTCCTCATCCTGTCGCGCCTCGTGCAGGGCGTCGGCGGCGCGATGATCCTCCCGACGACCCTGTCGCTCATCAACGCGACCTTCCGCGGCCGGGAGCGCGGCATCGCGTTCGCGGTGTGGGGGTCGACGATCGGCGGCATGGCCGCGGTCGGCCCCCTCCTCGGCGGCTGGCTCACCACCGCGTTCTCGTGGCGCTGGGCCTTCGGCATCAACATCCCGCTCGGCGTCGTCATCGTCGTCGGCGTGCTCCTCACGGTCGCCGAGTCGCGCAGCGACCGCGCGCAGGGCATCGACGTCGTGGGCGCCGTGCTGTCGGTCATCGCGATGGGCGGCCTCGTGTTCGGACTCATCGAAGGCCGCACGTACGGCTGGTGGCTCGTCGACACGCGCCCGCAGGTCGGCGACTGGTCGTGGCCGTGGGACCTCTCCCCCATCCCGATCGCCTTCGCGGTCGCCGTCGTCGCCCTCGTCGCGTTCATCGTGTGGGGCGTGCGCCGCCAGCGCGCCGGGAAACCGACCCTCCTCGCGCTCCGGCTCTTCGCCATCCCGTCGTTCCGCAACGGCAACATCGCCGCCACCGTCGTCTCGCTCGGCGAGTTCGGCATCATCCTCGCCCTGCCGCTGTGGCTGCAGTTCGTTCTCGGCTTCGAGGCGGTGCAGACGGGGCTGCTGCTCCTCGCCCTCGCGATCGGGTCGTTCGTGGCCAGCGGCGCGGCCGGCGCGCTCAGCGGCAAGGTCGCCCCGGTGTGGGTGGTGCGCGTCGGCCTCGCGGCGGAGATCATCGGCGTCGGCGGCATCGCGTTCGTGATCGCCCCGGATGCCTCGTGGTTCGCGCTCGTTCCGTTCCTCTTCGTGTACGGCTTCGGCGTCGGGCTCGCGACGGCCCAGCTCACCGGGGTCGTCCTCGCCGATGTCCCGGTGTCGGACAGCGGCCAGGCCTCGGGCACGCAGTCGACGTCGCGCCAGCTCGGCGCCGCACTGGGCGTCGCGGTCCTCGGCACGGTCCTCTTCTCGAGCACGGCGGGCGTGCTGGCGGCCAAGCTCGACGACCGCGGCCTCCCCGCCGAGCAGCGCGACCAGGTGGTGTCGGCCGTCGTCGACAGCGCCGGCGCGGCGATCGCGGGACTCGAGAAGTCTCCGCAGACGGCGGATGCGGCGACCGACGCCAAGGCGGCCTTCTCCGACGGCACGCGCGCCGCCGCGTTCACCGCCGCCGGGTTCCTGGCGCTCGGCCTGCTCTCGACGATCTCGCTCGGGTCCGCCGCATCCGCCCCCGCCCGCCGCGAGGAGGAGCCCGCGCCCGCCGCGTGAGCCGTCTCGCGCGACCCCGGCTCGCGCGAGCCCGTCTTGCGGGAATCGGCGGCTACCCGGCGTCCGGAAGCCGCCGATTCACGCCACACGCGGTGCGCGTCAGGCCTCGCGGGTGATCGTCACCTTCACGCGCAGCTGGCTCTTGAAGGGGCCGGCGTACACGCCGCGCAGCGGCGGCACGTCGTTGTAGTCGCGGCCGCGGCCCACGAGCACGTGCCGGTCGCCGATCTCGATGTTGTTCGTCGGGTCGAAACCCTGCCAGTCGCCCGCGAACCACTCCACCCACGCGTGCGACTCGCCCGTGACGGCCTCGCCGACCTCGGCGGACGGGCGCGGATGCAGGTATCCCGACACGTAGCGCGCCGGGATGCCGACTTCGCGCAGGGCGCCGAGGGTGATGTGCGCGATGTCCTGGCACACACCCTTGCGCGCCTCCCACGCTTCCGAGGCCGTCGAGTGCACGCCCGTGATGCCGTGCATGTACTCCACGCCGTCGCCGATCGCCTCGGCGATCGCGTGCGCCGCGCGCCCCGGATGGTCGTGCTGCGCGGCGATCGAGCGCGCGATCTCGGCGACCTCGGGGTGCGGCCGCGTGCGCCCGGTCTGCACGAGCTGCTCGACCGTGCCGATCGAGCGCTCCGACTCGACGGCGAGGCGGTCCCACGAGATGTCGGCGTGCGCGATCGGCCGCGCGCGCACCTCGACGAGCGAGCGCGCGGTGATCGTGAGGGCGGCGTGCGGCGAGAGCACGTCGAACGAGCTCACGCGCGTGCCGAAGTAGTCGACGTACTGGTTGACGGTGGTCGACGGGTCGATCTCGAGCGCGGAGCTCAGCACGAACTGGCTGTCGGTCGAGTTCGGGAGCATCCGCGCCTCGTTGTACGACGCCGACACGTCGCCCTGGTACGCGAACCCCGTCTGATGCTCGATCCGGAGTCTCTTCATAAGGCGCTCTCCCCGATCCAGCTCGGCTCGGCCTGCGTCGGGAAGAACCGCGACCGGATGGCCTCGGATGCCTCGCGGGTCACCTTCTGCACCTGCTGCATGTGCTCGGGCAGCTCCGAGAGGATCTCGCTGATGGGGCGGTACTCCAGGTCGTTGCGGATGCGGCCGAGCGCGCGCAGCACGGTGTTGGAGTGCCCGACGCGGTCGGCGCGCGGGTCGATCGCGCTCATGCAGTCCTCGGCCCGCTGGATCGAGTAGATGATCGAGCGCGGGAAGAGCCGATCGAGGAGGAGGAACTCCGCGGCGTTGCGGGCGCTCGGCATGCCGCGGTACGTGCGGAGGTATGCCTCGTACGCACCGCACGAGCGGAGGATCGTCGTCCACGACGGCCCGGACGCCTCGGTGAGCGACCGCGTCGCGAGGAGCCGCGCGGTCATGTCGGTGCGCTCGATACTGCGACCGAGCGTGAAGAACTGCCACGCCTCGTCGCGGCTCGTCGAGGAGTCGACGGTGCCGACCGCGAGCGCCGCGCGCTCGCGCACCCATTGGAAGAACTCGTGCACCTTGTCGGTCTGGAGGCGCCGCGGCATCCGGGAGTTCGTGGTGTTGAGCGCCTCCCACAGCTCGCTCGAGACGATCTCGCGCGCGCGGCGCGCGTTCTCGCGGGCGGCCGTGAGCGCGTACGCGATGCTCGCCGGGTTCATGCGGTCGACCGCGAGGCGCTGGAGCACGTCGCCGCGGCGCACGGTGTCGCTCGGGTCGGGCGGGAGCGACCCCATGACGCTCAGCAGCGACCGGCACGCGGTGTCCTCGTCGATCCACGGGTCTTCGAGGAGGAGCTGGAGGTGCACGTCGAGGATGCGCGCGGTGCCGTCGCTGCGCTCGATGTAGCGCCCGATCCAGAACAGACTCTCGGCGATGCGGCTCAGCATGAGCCGTCCTTTCCGGTCCCGGAGCTCGTCGAAGGGTCGGCGATGCGGCTCAGCATGAGCCGTCCTTTCCGGTCCCTGAGCTCGTCGAAGGGTCGGCGATGCGGCTCAGCATGGCTCGCTCCGCTGTTGTTGCTGCTGCTCGGCCTGCGGGCCGTGCTCCTGCGGACCGTCGGACTGCTGCTGCTGCTCCTGCTGCTCGCGGCCGCTGCGGGGGCGGTCCAGCGGGGAGTGCGCGGGCTCCGGCTGGCCGTCGTAGATGATCGGGATCGCCTCGGTGACCGTGGCCGCCTGGTCGGCGACGAGCCCCGCGAGGCCGTGACCCTGTCCGTACTCGACGTGCGACGGCGCGGCGCCGCCGACGATCCACGTGTCCTTCGATCCGCCGCCCTGGCTGGAGTTCACGACGAGCTGCCCCTCGGGGAGCGCGACGCGGGTGAGCCCGCCGGGAAGCACCCACACGTCGTCGCCGTCGTTGACGGCGAACGGGCGGAGGTCGGCGTGGCGCGGCCGCATGCCGTCCTCGACGAGGGTCGGGATCGTCGAGAGCATCACGACCGGCTGCGCGATCCATCCGCGCGGGTCGGCGATCAGGCGCTTGCGGAGCTTGTCGAGCTCGGCGGGTGACGCGTCGGGTCCGACGACGAGCCCCTTGCCACCGGATCCGTCCACGGGCTTCACGACGAGCTCGTCGAGGCGGTCGAGCACCTCCTCGAGCGCGCCCGGGTCTTCCAGGCGCCACGTGTCGACGTTCTTGAGGATCGGCTCCTCCGCCAGGTAGTAGCGGATGAGGTCGGGCACGTAGGTGTAGAGGAGCTTGTCGTCGGCGACGCCGTTGCCGACGGCGTTGGCGATGGTGACGTTGCCGAGGCGCGCGGCGAGCATGAGGCCGGGGGCGCCGAGCATCGAGTCGGCGCGGAACTGCAGCGGGTCGAGGAAGTCGTCGTCGACGCGGCGGTAGATCACATCCACCCGCTGCGGCCCGCGCGTGGTGCGCATGAACACCTTGCCGCCCACGCACAGCAGGTCGCGCCCTTCGACGAGCTCGACGCCCATGAGCCGGGCGAGGAGCGTGTGCTCGAAGTACGCGGAGTTGTAGACGCCGGGCGTCAGCACCACGACGTTCGGGTCTTCGATCCCGCCGGGAGCCGACGCGCGCAGGGCCGCGAGCAGCTTGTTGGGGTAGTCGCCGACCGGCCGCACCCGCATCGAGACGAAGAGCTCGGGCAGGGTCTGCGCCATGACCCGGCGGTTGGAGATGACGTAGCTGACGCCCGAGGGAACGCGCACGTTGTCCTCGAGCACGCGCATCTCGCCGTGCTCGTCGCGGATGAGGTCGATGCCGGCGACCTGGATGCGCACGCCGTTGGCGCTGTGGATGCCCGCCGCCTGACGGTAGAAGTACTGCGACGAGGCGATGAGCCGGGCCGGGAGGATGCCGTCGCGCACGACGTGCTGGCTGCCGTACGCGTCGTCGAGGAATGCCTCGAGCGCCTTCACGCGCTGCTTCACGCCCGCCTCGATGCGCGACCACTCGTCGAAGTCGATCACGCGCGGCACGGCGTCGAGGGGGAACGGTCGTTCCTCGCCGGCGAAGTCGAACGTGACGCCCTGCGCGAGGTAGGAGCTCGCGAGCGACTCGGTGCGCCCGCGCAGCTCCTCCTGCGTCATCTGCGCGAGCTGGCGGTACAGCTCGCGGTAGGCCTGCCGCGACTCGGCGGAGTCGCCCGGATGCGCCGGATCGGCGAACATCTCGTCGTAGGCCGGGATGCCCGACGGCGTCTTGCGCGGCGCCAGCGTGGAACCGTAGCCGTCGAACAGGTCACCCATGCCCCGAGCCTAATGCGGCGCGTATTGCGCGAGTGTTTCCGCGCACCGCCCGCGCCTCGCGAGAACGCGCGCTTGCACGGTTTCGGCGCCCCGGAGTGTGCACGGGCGTGTTCTCGCGAGCCGCGTCAGACGACGCGGAGCAGGTCGCCGTCCCACTCCCAGCGCGTGGCGAGGTCGGCCTCGACGGTGATGCGTCGGAGGTACTCGGCCACCGCGACTCCGCGCTCGTCGCCCGCGCCCACCGGCACGGGCTGCGCGTCGTCGTCGATCCAGCACGGCACGACCGCGGCCGCCACCGGCGACAGCGCCCGCACGAACTCGCCGTACATCTCGGCCACCGGGCTCTCCGCCGAGCGCCGCTCCGACGAGGACATGTCGGTGTCGATGGCGCTGCGCGGCCGCGGCAAGGAGTCGATCACGATCGACCTCAAGACCGACGAGGGCCGCGACGTGCTCCTGGACCTCGTGTCGAAGGCCGACGTGCTCGTGGAGAACTACTCCGCGGGCGTCACGCGGCGCCTGCGCATCGACTGGGAGAGCGTCCGGGAGGTCAACCCGTCGCTCGTGTACACCTCCATTACCCGGTTCGGGTCGGACGACGACGGCGGCTCCAAGGCGATGGACACGATCGTGCAGGCGCTGAGCGGCCTCATGCTGACCGCCGGCAAGCCCGAGGATGCGCCGATCCGCTTCGGCTTGCCCCTCGGCGACCTCTCGGCGCCGCTGTTCGCCGTGATCGGCACGCTGTCGGCCCTCCTCGAGGTGCAGCGCGGCGGCCAGGGACAGCACGTCGACGTGTCGATGCTCGGCGCGCTCACGTCGTTGGTCGCATGCGAGCCGTTCGACGCGTTCGAGTCGATGGGCATGCCCACGCGCACGGGCGACTGGGTGCCGCGCCCGGCGCCGTTCGGCACGTTCCGCGGCGAGGACGGGTGGTTCGCGCTGTGCGGGCCGACCGACGAGTTCGCCGCCGGCGTGTTCCGCGCGATCGGCGCCCCCGAGCTGCTCGGGGATCCGCGCTTCGCCAAGCGCGACGCGCGCGTGCGCAACTCCGACGAGCTGCACGGCCTCATCGCGACGTGGGCGGCCGAGCATCCCGTCGCCGAGGCCGTCGACGCGCTCGCGCGCCACGGCGTGCCCGCCGCCCCGGTGCGCTCGCTCGCCGATGCCGTGCGCGACCCCGCGGTGCGTCGCCGGGGCGAGGTCGTGCCGCTGCCGCATCCGGTGTACGGCGAGAACGCCGATCTGTGGGGCACGGGAGTGCCGATCACGTTCAGCGACAGCACCGTGGGCTTCGACAAGCCCGCGCCGTACCTCGGCGCCGACACCGACAGCGTGCTGCGCGACCTCCTCGGCTACGAGTCGTCGCGCGTGGAGTCGCTGCGCGAGTCGGGGGTCGTGTGACCCCGCCCGCGGTCGTCGGCGTCATCGGCCGCGACGTCCCGATCGAGATGATCGACGCCGCCGGCGCCGTGCCGCGTCGCCTCTCCGGCCGGACCGCCGAGGACACCGCGTTCGCGGTCGACGTGCTCGGGGAAGGCCTGGACCCCGCCGCCGCCGGCATCCTCACGACCGCGCTGCGACCGCCGGTGCCCCTCGCCGGCATCGCGTGCAGCACCGACAGCGACCTGTCGCTGCGCGTCTTCTACGCGCTGCGGGAGCTGCGGGCACGCGGCCACGCATTGCCCCCCGTGCAGCTCGTCGACATCCTGCACCTCCCCCGGCCGGCATCGCTCGCGTACGACCGGCGGCAGCTGGCCGCACTGAACGACGCGCTCGCCGAGTGGACCGGACGCCCGGCGTCGCCGGAGGCCCTGGCGGATGCGGTCGACGCACGCCGGCGCGTGCGTGCGGGTCTGCTGCGGCTCGCCGCGGAGCGCCCGCGGCGCGGGTCGGCCGCGTTCTGGGCCGCGCGGCGCGCGGTCGACGACCTCCCCGCCGCCGACGCGGTCGCGCACGTCGCGGACGTGCTGCGACAGCCCGCGAGCGACGGGCCGGCCGGCACCCGGATGATCCTCACCGGCAGCGCCGACCTCGGCGCGGGAACCGCGGAGGCCCTCGAGGCCGCGGGCCTGCGCGTCGTCGGCGACGATCTGCCCGACGGCGAGACGGGGCTCGAGCTCGAGGCGGTCACGGCCGACCTCGACGGCCTCGCCGAGCGCGCCCAGCGCGACGACGCGACCCCCCACCGGGGCTCCGCCCCCGAACGCGCGCGCCGGTTACGCCGGCTCGTCGTCGGACGTAGGTCAGATCGAACGCGGGCGCATCCGCGGTCGCGGGGCGCCGCAGCCGCCCGATCCGTTCCCCCATCCCGACAGTGTGCCCCGTCCGCACCTCTTCGCGCCCGCGTCGCGGCGCACGAACTCAGGCTGAGTGGACGACCGCCCGGCCCGCACCCGCGAATTTCTGCGGGTGCTCGGGCAGCGGAACCTGCTCAGCCTGAGTTCGTGATGCGTCGTGCGGGGGGTGCGTCATGCCGTGAGGACGTGCTTGAGCTGCTCCACCGCCCAGTCGAGCTCGGTCGCGCGGATCGTCAGCGGCGGCGCGATGCGGATGGTCTGGCCGTGCGTGTCCTTCACGAGCACGCCGCGCGCGAGCAGCCGCTCGGCGACCTCGCGGCCCGTGCCGACGGCGGGGTCGATGTCGACGCCCGCCCACAGGCCCGCCACCCGCACGGCCGTGACGCCGTGGCCGACGAGGTCGGCGAGCTTGGCCTCGAGGTGCTCGCCGAGGGCCGCGGCCCGGGTCTGGAACTCGCCCGACGCGAGCATCTCGACCACGCGCAGGCCCACGGCCGACGCGAGCGGGTTGCCGCCGAACGTCGAGCCGTGCTCGCCGGGGCGGATGACCCCGAGCACGTCGCGGTCGGCGACGACGGCCGACAGCGGCAGGATGCCGCCGCCGAGGGCCTTGCCGAGGAGGTACACATCGGGCACGACGCCCTCGCGGTCGCACGCGAAGGTCGTGCCGACGCGGCCGAGGCCCGACTGGATCTCGTCGGCGATGAACAGCACGTTCTCGCGCGTGCAGATCTCCCGCACCGCGCGCAGGTATCCCTCGGGCGGGATCACGACGCCCGCCTCGCCCTGGATCGGCTCGATGAGCACCGCGGCGGTGTTCTCGTCGATCGCCGCCTCGATCGCGGATGCGTCGCCGTAGGGCACGTGCACGAATCCGGGCGCGAACGGGCCGAAGTCGTTCCGCGCCGTCGGGTCGTCGCTGAAGCCCACGATCGTCGTGGTGCGGCCGTGGAAGTTGCCGTCCGCGACGACGACGGTCGCCGCATCCGGCCGGATGCCCTTCACGCGGTACCCCCACGCGCGGGCGACCTTGATGCCGGTCTCGACGGCCTCGGCGCCGGTGTTCATGGGCAGCACGAGGTCTTTGCCGCACAGCTCGGCGAGCGCCGCGGCGAACGGGCCCAGCCGGTCGTTGTGGTACGCGCGGCTCGTGAGGGTCAGGCGGTTCAGCTGCTCCTGGGCGGCTGTCACGATCGCGGGATGGCCGTGGCCGAAGTTCAGCGCCGAGTAGGCCGAGAGCAGGTCGAGGTAGCGCTTGCCCTCGACGTCGGTCACCCACGCCCCCTCGCCCTGCGCGATGACGACGGGCAGCGGGGAGTAGTTGGACGCGAGGTGCGCGCCCTCGTCGGCGATGAGGCGGGCCGTGCCGCTGTCGATGCTCGTGCTCATCGCTGCACTCCGCGCAGCTCGAGCGTGCAGCACTTGATGCCGCCGCCGCCCAGCAGCAGCTCCGACAGGTCGACGAGCACCGGCGTGTAACCGCGCTCGCGCAACTGCGCCTCGAACCCGGTCGCGCGCGGCGAGATGATGACGTTGCGCCCGTCACTCGCGGAGTTCAGGCCGAAGACCGCGCCGTCGGCATCCGAGACCTGGATGGCGTCGGGGTAGCGCTCGCGGAGGATGCCCTGGCTGCGCTCGTCGAACGCGGCCGGCAGGTACGCGATGGTCGCCCGCTCGACGCCGCTCGGGCCCTCGACGGGATCGAGCACGGCGATCGCGGTGTCGAGGTGGTAGAAGCGCGGGTCGGTGAGGGTGAGCGACACGACCTCGCGGCCGAACACCTCGCCCACCTCGCGGTGGCTGTCGCCGGTGGAGCGGAAGCCCGTGCCGGCGAGGATCGTGTCGCCGACGAGGAGGAAGTCGCCTTCGCCCTCGTTCACTTCGGCCGGCTCGACGACCTCGTAGCCGTTCGCGCGGAACCACTCCATGAACGCCGGACCCTCGGGCACGCGCTCGGCGAAGCGGAACTTCGCGCCGTACGCGATGCCGTCGATGAGGAAGCCGCCGTTGGCCGTGTAGACCATGTCGGGCAGGCCCTCGAGCGGGTCGATGAGCTCGACCTCGTGGCCGAGCGCCAGGTACGTGTCGTACAGCGTCTGCCACTGCCGCAGGGCCTTGGCGGTGTCGGTGGGCCGGGTCGGCTCCATCCACGGGTTGATGCTGTAGCTCACCGTGAAGTGCTCCGGGCGGCACATGAGGTACTTCCGGTGCTGCTGGATGCGGCCGCTCGTCGCGGTGTCGGCGGGGGCGAGAGATTCGTGCGTGGACATACGGCTCCTCGAGATACGCGCGGCGGACGCTGTCCTCTGGCCCGGCGGCCCTTCGACTCGCGCGGGCGAGGAAAGGTCGGCACGGGCACGCCGCGTCCATTGTGCCACGACCACCCCATTCCGCCTCCGCGCGCCCGCACCGATCCGCCTCTCCGCGTCGCCGCACGGGGCCGATCGGTGCCCAGGAACAGCGGCGGGTCGGGACGTCAGGCGCGCCAGGCGCGACGGGCGAGGCCCCCGACGAGGCGCTCGGCGGCCGAGCCGGCCACGGCGTCGACCACGAGGTGCCGTCCGTTCGCGGCCGGTGCGAGCACGGTGCGCCCACGCTCTTCGCCCGCTTCGATCACGCGCACCCGGCCGCGGCGCGCGGCCACCTCCGCCGCGGGGTCGGCGAGCAGGATCGCGGCGAGCGGATCGTGCAGTGCGCACGCGCGGTCGCCGTACACACCGAGGTAGAAGTCGAGGTAGAAGTCGAGCATCGACCGGAGGGCCCGCGGCACGGCACCGCCGACGGCGCCGAGGCGGTCGGCGTCGGCCTCGGTCAGCCGCTGCGGCATCGTGGCATCCAACGGCACGAGCGCGAGCTCCCAGTCCGCGCTGAAGACGACGGCGGCCGCCTCGACGTCGTGCCCGATGTTCGCCTCGGCGAACGGCGTGATGTTGCCGCGGTGCGCGAACGCCCCGCCCATGATCGTGACGCGGCCGAGCGCGGGCACCAGCTCGGGGTGCACGTCGACGAAGGCCGCCAGATTCGTGAGCGGACCGAGCGCCAGCACCTCGAGCCCCGGATGCTGCGCCACGAGGTCGGCCAGGAGGGTCACCGCGTCGCGCGGGTCGGGCCGGCGCTCGCCCGGGGTTCCGGCGGTGCCGCCGACGCCGTCGTGCCCGTGGACGTGCGGCGCGCCGCCCGCGAACGCGCCGGCGCGCGCGTCGTGGGCGCCGATCGCGACGGGCACGTCGTGCACGCCGGCGGCCGTCAGCAGCGCGAGGGTGTTCTCGGCGGCCTGCGCGGCGGCGACGTTGCCCGAGACGGTGCCGACGCCGACGATCCGCACGCCCGGATCGGAGAGAAGGTAGGCGAGGGCGAGGGCGTCGTCGACACCCGTGTCGCAGTCGACGAAGACGGGACGGGGCGCGGCGCTCATGCGGTCACCGGGTACGTGTCGAGGGCCGACAGCGCGGGCTGCGAGCGCTCGTCGGCGACCGCTGCGGCGCCCACCGCGCATGCGCGCTGCAGGGCGGCGGCGGGGTCGTCGCCGCGGACGAGGCCGAGCACGAGCGCGGCGGAGAACGCATCGCCCGCGCCGACGGTGTTGCGCACCGTCGTCGGGACGGCCGCGGCACGGGCGATCTCCTCGCCGCGGCGCAGCAGGCGCGCGCCGTCGGCGCCGAGGGAGATCGCGAGGAGCGGCGCGTCGTGCACGTCCGGCAGCTGCGCGTACTCGGTCTCGTTGACGATCACGAGGTCGGCGCGCGCGATCAGCTCGGCGGGCACGGGGCGCCCGGGCGCCGCGTTGAGCGCGAAGAATCCGCGGGTGCCCCGCGCGGCGGCGAGCAGCACGTCGTCGCCGACCTCCAGCTGCACGAGCACGGGGGCGTCGGGGTCGAGCCGCACGGCGCCGGGGTCGATCGCGGCGTTCGCGCCGGGGCACACGACGATCGAGTTCTCCCCCGTCGCATCCACGACGATGAGCGCCGTGCCGGTCGCGGCCGCGACCGTCTGCACGCGCGACACGTCGACGCCGGCGGATGCCAGCGCCTCGCGCGAGAGCGCGCCGTCGGCGTCGTCGCCCACCGCGCCGGCGAGCGCCACGCTCGCCCCCAGCCGCGCGGCGGCAATGGCCTGGTTGGCGCCCTTGCCGCCCGGCCCGCGCGAGAGGACGCCGTCGGCCACCGTCTCACCCGGTCCGGGAGCGCGGTGCACGCGCGCGGTCACGTCGACGTTGATCGCCCCGACGACGCTCAGCCGCACGGCGCTCTGCGATCGCGGATGGGGAACGGGATCGGCATCACGAGGCACGCTCCATTGTCTCCTCTCCGCACCCGTGCCCCCCGCTCGCCGGAAGGGGAGGGCGGCGACGAGGCGGACCGAGCGGGTATCGATAGTTGACAAAGCTCAACTATCATATGGATACGCCTCCGCGCGGGTCACCCGCCGCGCTCCGGAGCCGCCGACCTTCATCCCTTGCGAGGAACCATGTCCGACGTCGCCCAGACCCGCCGCAGCCGGGCCGCGGCCGCCAGCCCCGCCGACGGGGTCATGACGCACCGCATGATCCTGTTCGTGATCTTCGGCCTCATGGCCGGCATGTTCCTCTCCGCGCTCGACCAGACGGTCGTCGGCACGGCGATCCGCACGATCGGCGACGACCTCCAGGGCCTGAGCCTGCAGGCGTGGGTCACGACGGCCTACCTGATCGTCTCGACGATCTCGACGCCTATCTACGGCAAGCTGTCCGACATCTTCGGCCGCCGGCCGCTGTTCCTCATCGCGATCGTCGTCTTCGTGATCGGGTCGATCCTCGCGGCGTTCTCGACGTCGATGGTCGAGCTCGCGGCGTTCCGCGCCATCCAGGGCCTGGGTGCGGGCGGCCTGATGTCGATGCCGCTCGCGATCATGGGCGACATCCTCGCGCCGCGCGAGCGCGCGAAGTACCAGGGGTACTTCCTCGCCGTCTTCGGCATCTCGAGCGTCATCGGCCCGCTGGTCGGCGGCCTGTTCGCCGGCGCCGACCAGATCCTGTGGATCACCGGATGGCGCTGGGTCTTCCTCATCAACGTGCCGATCGGGATCGCGGCGCTCGCGATCGTGTGGCGCTTCCTTCACATCCCGCGCCACCCGCACGGTTCGGTCCGCATCGACTGGTGGGGCGCGACGACCGTCATCGTCGCCCTCGTGCCGCTGCTGCTCGTCGCCGAGCAGGGCCGCGAGTGGGGCTGGGGCTCGCCGATCGCGATCGCGTGCTACGTGATCGGCGCGGTCGGGATCCTCGCGTTCGTCATCGCCGAGACGCTCATGAAGGACGACGCGCTCATCCCGCTGAAGCTCTTCCGCTCCCCCACGTTCTCGATGGCGACCGTCATCGGCGTGCTTGTGGGCTTCGGCATGTTCGGCGCGATGCTGACGCTGCCGCTGTACCTGCAGCTCGTGCTCGGCTCGACCCCGACCGAGAGCGGCTTCCAGATGCTGCCGATGATCCTCGGCCTCATGATCGCCTCGATCGCGAGCGGCCAGCTCATCGCGCGCACCGGCCGGTACCGGATGTTCCCGATCCTCGGCACGCTGCTGATGTCGGCGGGCTTCTTCCTCCTGACGTTCATGACGTACTCGACGTCGTACTGGTACGTCGCGGGCTCGATGCTCGTGATCGGCCTCGGACTCGGCCAGCTCATGCAGACGCTCACGATCGCGAGCCAGAACTCCGTGGGCCTGCGCGACATGGGCGTGGCGACGAGCTCGTCGACGTTCTTCCGTCAGATCGGCGGCACGCTCGGCACCGCGGTGCTGCTGTCGCTGCTGTTCACCCTCATGCCGACGAACATCATCGGCTCGTTCTCCGACCGCGCGACCCTCACCGACGCCCTCGACGCCGCCTTCGACCCGACGGTCTCGTCGGCGCCCGAGAACGCGAAGATCATGTCGACCGTGTACACCCCGATCGTCACGCAGGCGACGGATGCGGTCACCGCCCAGGTCGAATCGGGGGTGACGCAGGCGACGGATGCGGCGACCCAGGCGGTCGCGGCGCAGGTTGCCGCCGGCCAGCTGCCCGCGGCCGCGCAGCAGCAGGCCACCGACGCCGCCGTCGCCCAGGCCATCGGCGCGGCCGCCGCGCAGATCCAGCAGCAGGTGCCGGTCGCGCGCGTGGCCGCCGACGGCACCGTGAGCCTGGACTTCTCGGATGCGACCGACCGCGCGGCGTTCATCGACACCCTCGCGACCACCCTCGAGGAGCGCTTCGCGGCCGGTGACGAGACGACCTCGCTCGGCGACTCGACGCTCGATGACACGTCGTTCCTCACCGGGGCAGACGCGCGCCTGAGCAAGCCGTTCCTCGTCGGCTTCAACGAGTCGTCGGTGATGGTCTACCGCGTCGCGATGTTCGTCGTGCTCGCCGCCTTCGTGCTGTCGCTGTTCTTCCGCACGCCGCCGCTGCGCTCCAAGTCGGCGCTGCAGGAGGCCGCCGACGAGCGCAAGTCGCGCGAGGAGGAGGAGATCGAGGCCTCGGAGGCCGCGGTCTCGACGGGCTCGCTCATCGCGCCGTAGCCTCGCGCGCGACGGCCGCGAGAACGCGCGCGTGCACACTTTTCCGCCGGGATTTTGTGCACTCGCGCGTTCTCGCGTGAGGACGGCGGTCAGATGACCGGGGCGCTCCAGTCGTCGGGCGTGCCGTAACGGTGCGCGGTGATCGAGATCGCCTGCTCGTGGAGGAAGGGCAGCAGCTCGATCCGCCCCGCGGTCGTCACCTCGTCGGCGTACACCGCCAGGTCGGGGTCGCCCTCGACGGCGAGCGCGAGCGCCCGGGCGAGCGCGTCGACCGTGGCCGCCGCGCCCACCAGGCGTACGCGCGGCGGCCGCGGCGCCGCATCCGGCGTCGCGTCGTCGAGCGGTGCGGGGGCGAGGAGACGCTGCAGCCACTCCTCGTCGGTCTCGACGAACACCGGCACGTCGAACTCGCCGAGCGCGCGGCGGACGGGCGCCGGAAGACCCACGGGCGTGCTGAGCGAGAACGCCGACCCCGCGCGGACGGCCGCCAGCACGACGCGCAGCACCGCCTGCCACGGCGCGTCGCCCGCGGCGCGGACGGCCACGGGCACCGGCCGGTAGCGGAACAGGTTCCGCTCGATGCCGAGGTGCGACACGTCCTTCACGCGCCCGAACTCGCGGTCCCACGCGAGCGCGTCCGACAGCGCGGCACGCCGCAGCCACTCGAAGGCGGCGTAGTCGAGCGAGGGCTGCGCGGCCTCGATGATCGTCGTGATGCGCGAGTCGAGCCCGCGCAGGTGCAGGGTCGACGACGTCGGCCCGCCGTCCGAGCCGCGCCACGACCCGAGCCCCACGAGGTGGTTCGGCCCGCCCGCCTTGGCGCCGCCGCCCACCGACGAGCGCTTCCAGCCGCCGAACGGCTGGCGCTGCACGATCGCGCCGGTGATGCCGCGGTTGACGTAGAGGTTCCCCGCCTCCACGCGCTCGAGCCACAGCGCGAGGTCGTCCGGGTCCTGCGTGTGCAGCCCCGCGGTGAGGCCGTACTCGACGGCGTTCTGCAGCTCGATCGCGTGCGCGAGCGACGACGCGTGCATGATGCCGAGCACGGGGCCGAAGAACTCCTCGCGGTGGAACCGGGAGCCGGCCGCGACGCCGGTGCGGATGCCCGGCGTCCAGAAGCGGCCCGGATACTCCGCGCCGAAGTCGAGCTCGCGCGGGCGCACGAGCCACTTCTCGCCGTCGCCGAGCTCGGTCAGCGCCCACGCGAGCTTGCCGGCGGGAGGCTCGATGAGCGGACCGACCTCGCTCAGCGGGTCGGTCGGAGGCCCGACCCGCAGTGACGTCGTCGCGTCGACGAGCTGCTGGGCGAACCGGCGCGAGCGCGCGACCGGGCCGACGAGGATCGCGAGCGACGCCGCCGAGCACTTCTGCCCCGCGTGCGAGAAGGCGCTGCGGACGATGTCGGATGCGGCCAGGTCGAGGTCGGCCGAGGGCATCACGACGATCGCGTTCTTGCCGCTCGTCTCCGCGAGCAGCGGCAGGTCGGGACGCCACGAGCGGAACAGTCGCGCGGTCTCCCACGAGCCGGTGAGCACGACGCGGTCGACGGCAGGGTGGGTGATGAGGGTGCGGCCCAGCGCCTCCTCGTCGAGGTCGACGAGCGCGACGAGCTCGCGCGGCACGCCCGCGTCCCACAGCGCCTCGGCGACGACGGCCGCGCAGCGGCGTGCCTGGGGCGCCGGCTTGAACACGACCCCCGAGCCGGCCGCGAGCGCCGCGAGCACGCCGCCGGCCGGAATCGCGAGCGGGAAGTTCCACGGCGGCGCGACGACGGTGAGCCGGGCCGGCTCGAACACGGCGCCGGGCACGCGGTCGAGCTCGCGCGCCGACGCGGCGTAGTAGTTCGCGAATTCCACAGCCTCGCTCACCTCGACGTCGGCCTCGGCGAACACCTTGCCGGTCTCGGAGGCGGCGACTTCGATGAGCTGACCGCGACGGCTCTGCAGCACGCGCGCGACGCGCTCGAGCGTCGCGGCCCGCTCGGCGGCCGGGCGCGCCGCCCAGTCCGAAGCCGCGCCGCGCACGCCCGCCACGACGGCGTCGAGCGCGAGCTCGTCCTCGACGCGGGCCGCGGCGATCGTCGCCGCACCCGCGTCCGAGTCCGCGATGCGGGCGAGCACGGACGCGCCCCACGCGCGCACCTCGGGCAGCGACGGGTCGGAGTCGGCGGCGTTGCGGAACCCGGGCGCGCCCGCTGCATCCGGGTCGGACTCGCGCGGCGCGTACACCGCCGTCTCGACGAACGCGGCGCCGCCGAAGACCACCCGCGCGTCGTCGGCCGCGTCGGCGCCGCGCGCGATGCCGAGCACAGCCTGCGTGAGCCCGTCGTCGACGGCGGGGTCGCGCAGCAGGCGCGGCGGTGCCGGCTCCTCGTCCTCGTCCCGCACCTGATGGCGGCGCGGTCCGGCGGGAAGCGCGGGGTCGGCCGCGCGCGCGACGGAGGCGGTGTAGCGGTCGCGCTCGCGGGCGAACAGATCGGGGTCGTCGGCGAGGTCGAACGCGGCGGAGAGGAAGTTCTCCCCCGACGCGTTCTCCTCGAGCCGGCGGACGAGGTAGCTGATCGCGACGTCGAACTCGTCGGGCCGCACGACGGGCACGTACAGCAGCACGTGGCCGACCTCGCGTGCGACGGCAGCGACCTGTCCCTGCGCCATCCCGAGCAGCATCTCGAACTCGACGGCGTCACGCACGCCGCGCTCCCCGGCGAGGAGCCACGCGTGAGCGATGTCGAACAGGTTGTGGCCCGCGATCCCGATGCGCACGGCCGCCGCCGACGCGGGGCGCAGCGCCTCGTCCAGGCAGCGCAGGTAGTTCGCGTCGGTGTCGAGCTTCGTGTCGTACGGCGCGAGGGCCCACCCGTGCAGGATCGCGTCGACGCGCTCCATCGCGAGGTTCGCGCCCTTCACGAGTCGCATCTTGATCGGCGCGCCGCCGCCGGCCACGCGCTCGCACGCCCACGCCGTGAGCTCCCGCAGCGCCGGCAGTGCGTCGGGAAGGTACGCCTGCAGCACGATGCCGGCCTCGAGCCCCGCGAGGCGCTCGTCTTCGAGCAGGCGCGTGAACACCGCGATCGTGAGGTCGAGATCGCGATACTCCTCCATGTCGAGGTTCACGAACGTGCCGTCGGCGGCGGCGCTGAGGTACAGCGGCAGCAGGCGCTCCGCGATGCGCTCGACGAGGTCGTCGAACGCCCACAGCGACACGTGCGACACGATCGCCGACACCTTCACCGACACGTAGTCGACGTCGGGGCGGCGGACGAGCTCGTGGATGCCGGCGAGCCGGCGCTCGGCCTCTTTCTCGCCCAGCACGGCCTCGCCGAGGAGGTTGAGATTGAGTCGTGCGCCGCCCGCGCGCAGCTTCTCCAGCGCCGGCCCCAGCTTGTCGGGTCGGGCGTCGACGACGAGGTGGGAGACCATCTCCCGCAGCGCCCGACGCGCGATCGGCACGACGGGCGCCGGCAGCACGGGCGCGACGGCGCCACCGACCTGCACGGCGCCGCGCAGGTACCACGGCAGGAAGCCCGGCACGCTCGGGGCGAGCCGGCGGAGGCGGGATGCGGCGGCCGCGAGGCTCTCCGGCCGCATGACGCCGTCGACGAAGCCGATCGTGAAGGGCAGGCCGTCCGGGTCGCGCAGGACTCCCGCGAGGCGCTCGGCCGACGCGTCGACGTGCTCGGCCGCCGACTCCGCGACCCAGCGCCGTGCGAGCTCGATCGCGCGCTCGGCGAGGTCGGGGGCGGGATCGCTCATGCCGCCAGCCTAGGGACGCGAGCCGCCCGTGCCCGCGAGACCCGCCCGCACCGCCGCATCCGCCCCCCTCCACCCCTGTTCGCTCGGCGTATATCGCGCGACTCGACGCCGAATCCGCACGGGATACGACGAGCGAGCGGGGACGCCCAGCGGCGGACGCCCTAGGCTGTCGCGCGTGACGGAGGACAGGGCGCCGCGGACCGCTGCGCTGTGGCGGCGGTGGCTGCCGGCGGCCTTCGACCGCGTGCCGACGGGGTGGCTCGCGGGGATCCTCACGGCGCTCTTCCTCGGCGTGACCGCCGGCTTCGGCGGGCTGAGCGCGGCCGCCGCGCCCCCGATCGCGACCCTCGACGCGGGCGAGACGCACGAGAGCGCGCAGTTCGCGGTCACCGTCGAGCGGGCCGTGCTCATCGACTCCCTGCCCGAGGCGGGCATCCGTGTCCCGGCGTGGCAGCGCGTGCTCGCCGTCGTCGTCACGGTCGAGAACCGGTGGGATCGCCCGCTGCCGTCCACCGGAAGCGGCGGGCTGGAGGACGTCGTGCGCGTCGCCGCGCTCGGCGACGTCGGCCCCGCCGCGATCGCGCGATTCGACGACACCGGCGAGAACCCCACGCTGCAGCCGAGGGTGCCCGCGCAGCTCGTCCTGACGTGGGCCGTGGGCGGCGGTCAGGTGCGCGACGGCGACACGCTCGACGTCGAGCTGCGCGACCTGAGCCTGTATCGCGGCACCTTCGTCCTCCAGGGCGAGTCGTGGTCGGACCCCGTGCTCGCGGCGCGCGTCGCCGTGCCGGCGACCGACGTCGGCGCCGGCGTGGACGCTGCGGCTGGGGACGGAGCGGGCGGATGACCGCGGCAGAGCTCGCCGCCGCCGAACGGCGCTCGCGGCGCCCGCGGAACCTGCGGCCGTGGGCGGTGTGGACGATCGCGGTGGTGCTCCTCGTCGCGGCCTGGGGGATCGTGCGCATCACACCGGACGAGGACGTGAACGTCGACCCGTTCGTCGTGGCGGGGGCGCTCGACCAGCGCGTCGAGGCGCGCGCGATAGCCGTGACCGTGACCTCGCCGCGCGTGGCCGACGCAGTGACGGCCGGCGCATGGCGCGCCGAGGGCACGTGGCTCGTCGTCGACGTCGCGGCGGAGGCGCTCGTGACCGAGGCGGACGCCCTGTTCGACCACGCCGTGCTGATCGTGGACGGCCTGACCTACAGTGCGAGCGAGCGCCCGGCATCGTTCGCGAAGGAGCATCTGTCCGTCGGCATCCCGCTCGCGGGGAGCCTCGCCTTCGAGCTGCCCGCCGACCTCGCCGACGACGAGGCCGTGCTCGAGCTCGCCGGCGACGACGACACACGCCTCGACGCCGTCATCCGCATCCCGCTCGACCTCGCTGACGTGGCGCGCGAGGACGAGACCGCTCTCCGCGAGACGGGATGGGCGGCGTGAACGGGTGGCTGCGTCGCAACCGCGGCGGGCTCGTCGCGACCGCCGTTCTCGCCGTGCTCACGGGCGTCGTCGTGACCGGCAACGAGTGGTGGCCGCTTGCGCGCCAGAGCGCGCTCGTGCCCGTCACGGTCGACGCGGGGAGCGCCGCGGCCTTCGACGACGTCGAGTGGGGTCCGGCCACCGCGGCCGACGCCCCGGATGCGGCGGAGCGCGGGGCGCCCGCAGACACGCGGCTCCTCGTCGTCGAGGTGCCCGTCGACCCCGGCGACGAGGTGGCGCCCTGCGCGTTCGTCACGCTCCGCGAGCTCTCCGGCGCCGGCCGGGCCTGGCGCGAGGCGCCCGCGTCGATCGACTGGTACGACGCTCGCGGCCTATGCGGGAGCGACGAACCCGGGCCGTTCACCGCGCGGGTCGCGTTCCTCATCCCCGCCGACGTCGTCGGCCCGCTCGGTCTCGAGCTCGGCCTCCCGAACGAGTTCCCGCGCTACCTGCGACTCGTCCTTCCCGCCTGACGCCACCATGGGCGCGCCGATGAGCGCGCCGATCGTCGCGTCGTACGCGCCGGCGACGAGCACCGTGCGCAGCGTCTCGACGACGAGCGGCACGACGAGGAGGATCGGCACGGCGAAGGCCTGCCAGAACGTCTGCAGGTCGTGCGGGCCGACGAGCCGTGTGACCCCGAAGCCGAGCCAGCGCTCGCCGAGGATCAGCACCGCGTACGCGAAGAGGTACCCGGCGATCAGGAGCGGTCCGCCCCGCCACATCAGCACGATCGCGCGCCAGATCGGCCGGAAGCGCGCCCCCACGTCGGACCCGAGGTCGCCCAGGCGCCGGCGCAGGCGCTCGGGCACCCGGCCGAAGCGCGTGCGCGCGCGCTCGACCAGCGCACCGCGGATGCGGACGCCCTCCGGAGTCACGGCCTGGCCGTAGATGACGCCCGCGATCGTGAGCCACGCGAGCGGCACGAGCACGACGGCGCCCGCCTCGCGGATGACCCAGCCCACCGCGTCCCACGCCCACCCGAGCGGGGCGAACACGTCGCCGAGCCATGCCCGCAGCCCCGTCAGCCACGCGATCGCCTGCCGCGACTGCACCCACGCCGTCACGGCGCCGAGGAGCTCCCCCACGCCGTACGCGACGAGGAA
This sequence comes from Microbacterium sp. 10M-3C3, assembly GCF_003931875.1. NCBI lineage: Bacteria > Bacillati > Actinomycetota > Actinomycetes > Micrococcales > Microbacteriaceae > Microbacterium > Microbacterium sp. 10M-3C3. The sequence goes on from NZ_CP034245.1 coordinate 3,079,188, forward strand.
CACCCACAGCGCCTCGAGGTAGGCCGCGCCGACGGCGCTGCCCCGCGGCAGCCGCGCCTGCCAGCGCTTCCACGCCCAGCGACCGGCGAAGGCGAGCACGACGATGGCGACCGTCCACGGCTCCAGGCGCAGGTCGTCGACGGCGCCCGACGTGTCGACCGTCACGCCGGCGGCCAGCGCATCCCACTGGCGGCCGGTCTGCACCGCGAGCGCGCGCGAGAGGTACGCCGCCACGTCCTCGCGGAGGAACCCGAGCGCGGCGTACACCGCGAAGAACGGCAGGATCGCCGACAGCAGCGCGTCGCGGAACGCCGCACGTCGCGCCGCGGCGTCGTCGGGCGGGGGCGCGATGACGCGCAGGCGGACCATGCCGTCGCGCAGCACGAGGAACATCGCCACGACGCTCACGCACTTCGCGAGGATCGCCAGCGGCAGCAGCAGCAGGCCGCCCAGGGCGGAGTAGCCGCCGACGAAGCCCGCGAGCTGGATGCCGATGTACCGGCCGAGCGTGCCGGCGAGGAACCACGCGACGAGCGCGGGCCAGTGGGCGACGAGGAGTCGCCCGCTCAGTCCGAGCACCGCGCGCACGCTCTCACCGTAGCGGCGCGCGTCAGTCCCAGTCGCTCGGCGCCGGACGGCGTGTGGAGGGCAGGGCGGATGCGGCGGCCCACTC